>JBGTBC010000180.1:0-8817 GCA_041749555.1 Pyrinomonadaceae bacterium
TCGAAAACCGGAGTTGCGAAATGAAGTCCAAGCACGCGAGCAGCCCATCCGAGATGTGTCTCGAGGATCTGACCAACGTTCATACGCGACGGCACGCCGAGCGGATTAAGCACGATCTCGACCGGAGTTCCGTCCGGCAGATACGGCATGTCTTCCTCAGGCAGGATACGGGCGATAACACCCTTATTACCATGACGGCCGGCCATCTTGTCGCCGACGGAAAGCTTGCGCTTCATAGCGACAAAGACCTTAACCATCTTGATAACGCCGGGCGGCAGTTCGTCGCCCTGTTTGAGCTTGGTTATCTTTTCGTCGTAAATATCACGAAGAATGTTGATCTGGCGTTCGGTACGCTGCTCGTATTCCTTGACCTCGCCGGCAATATCAATTGAGCCGGCTGAAACTTCGGCTTTCCGAAGAAGTTTCGTATCGATCCCTCGGAGAACCTCGCGGTTGAGCAATTCGCCTTTTTTCAAAACGACATCTTTTCCGTCAACCAGCTCTTTGGTAAGCTTTCGCCCATCGAAAAGTTCGAAAATACGCTCGTCACGCTGCTCCTGAAGGATACGGATCTCGTCATCGAGGTCACGCTGGAAATCCTCTTCCTCCATTCCTTCGATGTCGAGACTGCGTTCGTCCTTATCCTGCCCTTTGCGTGTAAAGATCTGGACGTCGACGACTGTGCCGTCGATGCCGGGAGGGCACGTAAGTGAGGCATCCTTAACATCGCCGGCCTTTTCGCCAAAAATGGCCCGGAGCAGCTTCTCCTCGGCCGTCAGCTGGGTCTCGCCTTTCGGCGTGACCTTACCGACCAGAACGGAGCCCGGCTTGACCTGGGCACCGATGCGGATGATGCCCGATTCGTCGAGATCGCGAAGCATGTTCTCGCCGATATTCGGAATATCACGCGTGATCTCTTCGGGGCCGAGTTTCGTATCGCGTGCCTCGATCTCAAGCTCCTCGATATGGATCGAAGTATAATAATCGTCCTTAACGAGCCGCTCGGAAACGAGTATCGCGTCCTCAAAGTTGTACCCACGCCATGGCATAAACGCCACAAGGATATTTCGTCCGAGAGCGAGTTCGCCGCGATCTGTACACGGGCCGTCCGCGATGACCTGTCCCTTCTTTACACGTTCGCTAACCCTTACAATCGGCCGCTGATTGATGCAAGTGTTCTGGTTAGAACGTTTGAATTTGACCAGCGAATAGATATCGGCCGTAACCTCGCGAGAGATCGTTCCGTCGACCCGGTGGTCGGCTTTGACGATAATTCGCTCGGAATCGACGAAATCGACAACGCCGTCGCGTTTGGCAATGACGACCGCACCCGAATCGCGGGCGGCGATCTTTTCCATTCCGGTCCCGACATACGGAGACTCGGCACGAAGAAGCGGGACGGACTGACGCTGCATGTTCGAACCCATAAGGGCACGGTTAGCGTCATCGTTCTCGAGGAACGGGATCAGCGAGGCGGCCACCGAAACGAGCTGTTTCGGCGAGACGTCCATATATTGGATCTCGGAGCGATCCGCCGTAATGAACTCACCTTTTTGCCTTGCGGCGTTGCGTTCGTTAACAAAATTACCCTTTTCGTCGAGCACGATATTGGCCTGGCCAATGATGTATCGATCTTCTTCCCACGCCGTCAAATAAAACGGCCACGGGTCGAATGTTGCCGCTTTGCCGCCCTTGACCTTTTTATTGGCGGCCTCGACATCCTCAAGCGGAACGTGTTCACGCGGTTTGAACTTGGTATCTCCGCCGTTGTAGATCCTCACGTACTCAATAACGCGGCCGTCAACGACTCGCCTGTAGGGCGACTCGATAAAGCCGAATTCGTTTATACGTGCAAAGCACGATAGCGACGAGATCAAGCCAATGTTCGGGCCTTCAGGCGTCTCGATCGGGCAGATGCGGCCATAGTGCGTCGGATGAACGTCTCGAACCTCGAATCCGGCACGCTCACGCGAAAGTCCGCCGGGCCCAAGGGCTGACAAGCGGCGTTTGTGCGTGATCTCGGAAAGCGGATTCGTTTGATCCATGAACTGCGACAGTTGCGATGAACCAAAAAACTCGCGGACCGCGGCCGTTACCGGTTTGGCGTTTACAAGATCACGGGGCATCGTCGTAAACATGTCCTGCTGGATCGACATTTTTTCCTTGATCGCCCGTTCCATTCTCTCCAGGCCGATGCGGAATTGATTTTCGAGCAATTCGCCAACCGCTCGGACGCGGCGATTACCGAGGTGATCAATGTCATCCTGGCTGTAATTATCGCTATCCCTCTTCATTCGAAGAAGGTAATTGACAACCTCGATAAAATCGCCCGCCTGCAGCAGCGGATCCGTTATACGGTCGCGCTCCGGGCGGCCCATCTTAATATTGAATTTCAAACGCCCAACCCTCGACAGGTCGAATCGCCGAGTGTCGAAAAACATCCCCTCAAGTAATCGGTAAGCCGTCGGTACCGTCGGAGGATCGCCCGGCCGCATTTTCCGGTAGATCTCAAGAAGAGCGTCGACCGGTTTCGCGATAGGGTCCTTTCGGATAGTTGCGGCAATCACCTCGCCGATCACGTCTCGCTTGGGGAAGAAGATCGAGAAGCTTTCGACACCTTCTTCGATGATCTGCTGGAGTTTACCAGCGACGATCTCGGTATTGGCTTCGACAATTACCTCGCCCGTCTCGGTATTGACTACGTCATCGAGTGCGTACGCTCCCTCAAAATCCGCCGCGGCCACCGCGACCTTTTCACGGCCCATTCGCCGGAGGTCCGCGATGGCTGACTTGGTAACCTTCTTGCCTTTGCGGGTGACATCTTCCTTTTTGTCCTTAATGTCCTCTTCGGCACGCATACCGACGCTGTGGGTTTCGCCCTCAGGATTCACCTTGAGGAAAAGCTTGCCTTTTTCGATCAATACCTCGTCCGTTACATAGAAGAGTTTGAGAATGCTCGAATTAGAGTACTCAGCATTCTTTACGACCTCCTCGAGAATGCTGTCCGACACGGTCTTCATGTCGATCTGCGGATTCAGCCACAGTCCCAGCGCTCGAAGGAATACCGTTGCGATGATCTTTCGCTTACCGAGCCGGGCATGGAGAATTCCCTTTTGGTCGTATTCAAATTCAACCCACGAGCCGCGGTATGGAATGATCTTAGCCAGATAGTCGTCCCGGTCCCCCTTAAAAAAGACGCCGGGCGACCGGTGAAGCTGCGATACGATAACGCGCTCGGTACCATTAATAATGAACGTACCGTTGTTTGTCATCAGCGGTATCTCGCCGAAGAAAACATCTTCTTCCTTGATATCCCGGATCGTCGACACGTTGGTCTCGGGATCTTTATCGTAGACTGTGAGCCGGATCTTCACCTTCAGCGGAACGCTATATGACATTCCTCGTTCCTGACATTCCTGCTGATCGTGCTTATGCTTGAGGCCAACCGGTTCGCCGCAGTTATTACAAAGATTCGGGCGAACGACGTTAAACGTGCCGCAGTTATTACACAGCACCTCGGCGGGGTTGAATGGGTCTACCTTGATCTTGGCACTGCAGTTCTGACAGTTGGCACGGAGATGCTCGAGGCCCTCGAGGTTTCCACACTTACACTGCCAGTTTCCGATCTGATACTCGACATATTCGAGCGTCGCCGTCTCGCGGAAATCCGAGACCGGGAAGATCGACGCAAAGACCGATTGAAGACCAACGTAGTCCCGTTCTTCCGGGATCAGGTCCATTTGCAGGAACCGGTTGTAAGATTCGCGCTGGACCTCGATCAAATTGGGGATCTGTGCAGTGGTGTAGATCTTTGAAAAATCCACTCGCTCGGGCGACTGGCTGATCCGCTGCCCGAGACCATTTGAAGCAGATTGAAGAGGATTAGTGATCATATGATTAATATCGGAAAATAAAAACTTGTTGATTTTTGAGAAAGTTGCTGATACGATTCACGTAACGCAAGGCTCCCTCCAAAATCTGCGCGATAAAGACAGCAAACGCGGTCGAGGGTGAAGTCTTCCCTGACCGCTTTTCAGCAGTTAGTGCTGTGTGTAAATAAATTTTCGAGCGTGCCGAAAAGAGACACTCACTCTCCACTTGTTTGCGAAACTATCGCCCTAAAACCACCGCAAACCATTAAAACTCAAAGGCTTGCGGTATTGACCAAGTCGGCTCATCGCGAGACCGAATAAATAAGTCGTCCGCGAACCTCTTAGTTTATCAATTTTTGCGTACCAAGACAAACAGCATAGCCGCCGGTCTCAGACCGGCGGCCGAACCATCACTACTACTTGATCTCTACGGTCGCGCCCGCGTCGGTCAGCTTGGTTTTGATCTCCTCTGCTTCTGACTTGGAAACACCTTCCTTAAGGGCCTTAGGTGCCGCATCAACAAGATCCTTAGCCTCCTTAAGACCAAGGCCAGCGACTACTTCGCGAACAACCTTAATGACGGCGATCTTGTTGCCGCCGGCTGCTGTTAGCACAACATCGAAGGCGTCCTTTTCTTCCGCCGCGGGTGCCGCGTCACCGCCGGCTGCCGCTGCCATAGCCATCGGTGCAGCTGCTGCTGCTGCCGATACGCCGAAAACTTCTTCGAGTTCCTTGACCAATTCAGACGCTTCGAGCAGCGTCATACCTTTTAAATATTCAACTACGTCGTCTTTTGTAACTGCCATGATTTTATATATCTCCTATTTAGGGTTCTGGTTTATTAGTAAATAGTGAATAGTGAACCGTTAATAGATGTTTCTATTTACTATTTTCGATTTACTACTTACTCGTCTTTCCGCCGCTAGAACCCAGGGACTTACGGTTAAGGGTTGCATCACCTCGACTTTGCGTCCGAAGCCGGTGACCTGACAAATCACTTGGCTCGTTTTACCTTGAGTACGGCTTTTTCAAATTTCAGATCTGAAATTTCAGATCTGAGATCAAAAACTTCTATCAGATCTCAAATTTGAGATTTCAAATTTGAGATCCAGATCCTTGTTATTCCGCCTTTTCTTCGGCTTCTGCTTCGCCAGGCGTCTCCATAACTTCTTCTTCGGCGGCCGGTGCTTCGTCAGCCGGAGCCGCTTCGACTTCTAATGCCGGAGCATCATCCGGCGCGATCTCTGCTTCAACTGCCGGAGCTTCTTCAATTGGAGCTGCCTCTGCTGCCGGGACCCCATATGTCGAGGCATCTGCCTCAACCGCCGGTGTTTCCTCAGCGGGAGCAGCCTCTGCTGCTGGGGCCGCTTCGACTTCTGCCGCCGGGGCATCATCTGTCGCGGCATCTGCATCAACTGACGGAGCTTCTTCCACTGGAGCGGCTTCGATTACTGTTGCGTCTTCCGCTGCCGGAGCTTCGGCAGTAACCCCAGCTTCTGCCGGAGCAGCCTCGACTACGGCCGGAGCTTCCGCGACTGGCTCTTCCTTGGCTTCCGGTGCGGTTGCCACTGCTTCAGCCGGTATCGCTTCGCCGATCTGTTTGATCACAACGGCGAGGTCACGCGGCACGGCGTTGATAACCGTTACGATACGCTGTGCACCGCTGTTGAGCACCCACATTAGTTTCGAAATAAGCTCTTCTTTCGAGGGCAAATTAGCGATCGTCGTCAATTGCTTAAGATCGACCAGCCGGCCATCGACGACGCCTGTTTTGAAGGTGTAGATATCAGCGTTGTCCTTCATGAACTTCGAAATCGCTTTCGAAAGAACGACCGGATCATTTTCCGTCCACGCGATCGCGGTCACGCCTTTGAAACTCTCAGCCGCGTCTTCAAACTGGGTTCCTTTGACGGCGATTCGCGCCAATGTATTTTTTACGACCTGATACTGGGCACCTGCTTCGCGAAGACTGCTGCGAAATTCCTGATCTTTGGTCACAGTCAGCTTGGTAAAGCTAACAACCATTGCAGATTTCGACGACGACAGCGACTCGGTGAGGGCGGCCAGATCTCTTGCTTTTGTTTCTCTGTTTTTCATTTCTCTATTCGCTCCCCACTTAAACGTACGCGAGCTCATCGAGCAGAACGCCCGGGCTCATCGTCGCGGCCAAGTTAATCTTCTTTAGATATCGGCCTTTTGCGGTTGTCGGCTTTGCCTTGATCACCGCGCTGATCAGGACCTTGGCATTCTCGGCCAATTTTGTGTCATCAAACGACACTTTGCCGACAGGCGAGTGA
This sequence comes from Pyrinomonadaceae bacterium, assembly GCA_041749555.1. GTDB lineage: Bacteria > Acidobacteriota > Blastocatellia > Pyrinomonadales > Pyrinomonadaceae > OLB17. The sequence continues at coordinate 6,170 of JBGTBC010000180.1, forward strand.
ATAACGCCCGTCTTATCGACGCGGTATTCGACCTTACCGGCCTTGGTCTCTTCGATGGCCGTTTTCACGTCCATCGTGACTGTTCCTGTCTTTGGATTTGGCATTAGGCCTCGAGGACCGAGGACCTTGCCGAGCTGGCCAACCTTACCCATCATGTCGGGCGTTGCGATCAACGCGTCGAAATCAAGCCAGCCACCCTTGATCTTGTCGACGATGTCATCACCACCGGCGAAATCGGCACCGGCCTCTTCAGCCTCGCGGATCTTATCGCCCTGGGCGATAACGACAATTCGTTTCGCAGTGCCGCCAAGTCCGTGCGGAAGAACGATGGTTCCTCGCACGAGCTGATCGGCCTTTCTCGGGTCGACACCCAGCCACATTGTTAGTTCGACGGTCTCGTCAAACTTCGCAAAGGCGATCTCTTTCAATTTAGCAACCGCTTCGTCGAGCGTATGCTTCTTATGCGGCTCAATTTTTTCCAGAGCCGCAAGGTATTTCTTGCCTCGTTTCATTTTACCTCCAGGTGCTAACGAACCGCCGAAGCGGCTCTCCCTTGACCGACACGGCATCCCCGCCTCGGTCTTATCCGATCGTCAAACCCATACTGCGAGCCGTACCTTCGATGGTTTTCATTGCCGATTCGAGATTCGACGTGTTCAGGTCGACCATTTTCTTCTTGGCGATCTCCTCGATCTGTGCTCGTGTGATCGTGCCGATCTTTTCCTTATTTGGCTTGCCCGACCCCTTGGCGATGCCCGACGCCTTTCTTAGCAGGTCGGCTGCGGGCGGCGTTTTCGTTTCAAACGAAAAAGACCGGTCAGCGTAAACGGTGATCACAACCGGGATTTTCATATCCGGGTCGTCGTTCTGCGTCTTTGCGTTAAACGCCTTGCAGAACTCCATAATGTTCACGCCGTGCTGGCCCAATGCCGGGCCGATCGGCGGCGCCGGATTCGCCTTACCGGCGGGGATCTGCAACTTTATATATCCTGTAATTTTTTTTGCCATTTTCTTTTTCGATTAACGATCCCGAATTAATCGGGAATGTCCTCGTCTTGGTTTTGAGTACCGCCTTCAGGCGGCTTCGCCTGCTAAAGCAGGGACTCAAAACTATTCTTCTTCCGCAAACGTAACCTTCTCTACTTCCAGAAAACTTAGTTCATAAGGCGTCGAACGTCCAAAGATGGTTATCGACACCTTAAGGGTTGCCTTATCTTCGTTGACTTCCTCGACCTTACCGGTAAAACTCGCGAACGGGCCCGACTTGATCCTGACTACTTCGCCCATCTGATACGTAAACTTCGGTTTCGGCTTTTCAGTCGCGACCTCGATGTTATGTACTATCTGGTCAACCTCGGCCTGTGTCAAAGGTGTTGGTGTCTTGCCTCCGAGAAAGCCCGTAACTTTTGGCGTCGATTTGATCGCGTGAAATACGTTGTCAGGTATCTTACCCTTATCGTCGCACTCGACCTCGACAAGAACATATCCTGGATAGAACATACGTTCCGAGACGTATTCCTTATTACCGCGCATTTCGACTACCTTTTCTTTGGGTAAAAGGACCTCGGTTATATAGTCCGCCAGCTCGAGGTCGCGAATGCGGGCCCCCAGGCTCTCGACAACCTTGTTCTCATGCCCCGAATAGGTGTGGATAAAATACCACTGCTTCATCTCAAATATCCTTAGACTCCGACGATCGTATTGATCAGCCAAGTAAGAGCCTGCAAAACGTAAACCCAGCCCTGGTCGACCAGGAAAAGATATGCCGCGAAGAAGAATACAGCGATTATGACGATGATCGTTGTATTCTTAACGTCACTTGATGAGGGAAAAGTGGTTTTGTCCAATTCACCGCGAGTCTCCCTAATAAACTCGCCGACACCTTGCTTTCTTTTTCCCTCGACTGCTTCTGACACTATTTTATCTCCTGTCGAACGACAGACTAAGTCTGTCGAACTGCTAAACAAATATTCAACTTGGGGATACCCGCGTTGATGAACAGGCTAACAGCCTATAGTACATCTGGCAGGGGTAGCAGGACTCGAACCCGCACCTAAGGTTTTGGAGACCTCCATGCTAACCGTTGACACCATACCCCTGTAATAAGTCAAGAGTAGCGAGTCAGGAGTCGTGTGTCGGATCTCTCCTTCTCAAGACTCATGACGCATGACTCCAGACTATTTATTTTCCTTATGCAGCCTATGGCAGCGGCAGCGACGGCAGAATTTCTTGAGCTCAAGCCTTCCGGGCGTGTTCTTTTTGTTCTTTGTCGTCACGTAATTACGCTCTTTGCACTCGGTGCACTGCAAAATAATGTTATCTCTCGGCATAAATCCTCTCGTTTTGAGTCCCGCCTTCAGGCGGCCTCATTCAGCCGGCTAATGCCGGGACTCTAAACCTTATTCCACGATCTCCGAAACCGTTCCGGCACCGACCGTGCGGCCGCCTTCGCGGATAGCGAAGCGGAGGCCTTTTTCCATGGCGATCGGAGCGATGAGCTCGATCTCCATCTGGATGTTGTCGCCCGGCATAACCATTTCAACCCCAGCCGGAAGGTGTGCGACGCCCGTCACGTCCGTGGTTCTGAAATAGAACTGCGGGCGGTATCCGGTAAAGAATGGAGTATGGCGTCCGCCTTCTTCTTTGGT
>JBGTBC010000181.1:0-16509 GCA_041749555.1 Pyrinomonadaceae bacterium
CATTTGACGATGTTATGCTTATTCCCGCATTTTCCGAGATCCTACCTCATGAGGTGGACACGCGAACGCGGTTTTCCCGCAAGATACAGCTGAATATACCATTATGCTCTTCGGCAATGGACACCGTGACCGAGGCTGCGCTTGCAATAGCGCTTGCACAACAGGGCGGCATTGGCGTGATACACAAGAATTTTTCAATCACTGCACAGGCTGAAGAAGTCGATAAGGTGAAACGAAGCGAGTCAGGCATGATCGTCGATCCAGTGACTATCGAACCCGACAAATTGGTGTCCGAAGCTCTCGATATAATGGCACGGTATAAGATAAGCGGCGTGCCGGTTGTCGATGCGGGCGGCCTTCTCGTCGGTATAATTACAAATCGCGACCTGCGGTTCGAAACTCGCTTCGATATTCCGGTTTCCGAGATAATGACGCCTCAACCGCTTGTCACCGTTCCGGTCGGTACTACCCTCGACGAAGCCAAGGTAAAGCTGCAAAAGCACCGTATAGAGAAATTGCTGGTGGTAGACGAAGACGGCCATTTAAAAGGTCTTATTACGGTCAAGGACATTCAAAAGGCGATAAATTTTCCAGCTGCGGCCAAGGATGAGCTCGGGCGCCTGAGATGTGCAGCCGCCATCGGAGCAACCGGCGACTTCCTCGAACGCGCCGCCGCTCTGGTGGGCTCACGTGTGGACGCCATGGTCATTGATACGGCCCATGGCCACAGCTCACGCGTACTCACTGCAATAACCAAAATAAAATCTGAATTCCCTTCGGTCGAATTGATAGCGGGCAACGTCGCGACAGCCGAGGCAACAAAAGCATTGATCTCTGCCGGCGTGGATGCATTGAAGATCGGAATCGGGCCGGGCTCGATCTGCACGACAAGAGTAGTGACCGGCGCGGGAGTTCCCCAGATCACGGCGATCGCTGAGTGTGTCGCAGCAGCAAAGGGATCCGATGTGCCGGTCATCGCCGATGGCGGTGTGAAGTTCTCAGGCGATGTTGCGAAGGCGATTGCAGCGGGAGCAGATTCTGTAATGATCGGCTCGCTTTTTGCCGGTACCGAAGAAGCTCCAGGTGAGGTTATCTTGTTCCAGGGCAGAAATTTTAAAACATACCGCGGAATGGGTTCGATCGGAGCGATGAAGAAAGGTTCAAGTGACCGATATTCCCAGGAAGACACGGTGGCTGATGTGAAATATGTGCCCGAGGGGATCGAAGGCCGAGTCGCTTACAAGGGTTCGGTTGCAGAAATGGTTACACAGCTTATCGGCGGGCTTCGAGCAGGCATGGGATATACCGGCTGCAAGAACATCGGCGACCTTCAGCAAAATGCCCGATTTGTTCGTATGACCTCGGCCGGATTGAGAGAGTCTCATGTCCACGATGTCATCATTACAAAAGAGGCGCCGAATTATCGGATAGAGTCTTGACCTGGAATAGTCCAACGAGAGAATTGATCACTTGGGGCTTCTACATCACCGGCTCATGTCGAAAGCCGTCGATGGCCACCCCGGAGACCTACGTTCTTCGATTGTAGGTTCAAGAAGCAGAAGATCAATTAACAGCGGGCAGTGGTCTGAGATCCAATCGGCCACAATTGGTTCAACTATTGAGGAAAGACCATCTAAAGGGCAGAAATGCGTCCAGCCGCTTCTTCCCATTCGTCGTAGAGGGATCGGATTCGTTTCTCGGTCGCCGTAAGTTCGCCCGTTACGACGGCAAGTTTCGAATAATCGGCGGCAACGTCTGGCCGGGCGATCTCGGAGTTAAGCCTGTCCGCCTCTTTCTCACATTTTGGAATTTCTATTTCGATCTGCTTGATCCGTTTTTCCAGACTTTGACGCTGATTTTTTGAGAGAGGGTCTGATTTCCGGACCGAAACCTCCGCAGGACGCGTTGTGATCGCCGGGTCAAAACGGCCATTTGGTACTGCCGAGTTGCTTGCGCCGGACATTGCGACCTTCCAGTCGTGATATTCGCTGTAGTTTCCGTCGAATGTTGTAACAGAACCGTTGCTTTCAAACGATAGGACCTTGTTCGCTATCTTATCGAGAAAGAAACGGTCGTGGCTTACCGTAATTATTGTGCCGTCGTATTCCTCGAGAGCGTTCTCGAGTGACTCTCGGGACGGGATATCAAGGTGGTTCGTCGGCTCATCGAGCACAAGCACGTTCTTTTGAGAATATATAAGCTTCGCTAAGGCAAGCCTTCCCTTTTCACCGCCGGAAAGAGCTGAAACCGGTTTAAAAACGTCTTCGCCCATAAACAGGAATTTGGCCAGGAATCCACGCAATGTTCCGTTGTCGGCGGATGGTGCAACGCGGCGGAGCTCCTGAATCACCTCATTCCGGGGATCGAGTCCTTCCAGATTCTGCGAGTAGTAGCCTATATTTACCTTGGTTCCCCAGTGGATCTTGCCGCCAAGCTCAGGAATTGATCCGAGAAGAGTTTTGAGAAGCGTTGTCTTGCCTGTGCCGTTGCCGCCCATGATGCCGAGAGCGTCACTCCGGTGTAACGAGAAATTTAGTTTTCTCGCGAGGATCGTGTCGCCATATCCGATAGTCAGGTCCTCGACAGATAAAACATTATTCCCAGTTCGCTCTACTTGTCTCAGACCGAAATTACCACCTGATTTTTCGCTAGATACCGCCTCCAGACGATCCATCCGGGCAAGCAGAGTACGGCGCGACTTTGCCTGTTTGGTCTTTTGCCCCTCAAGATTTCGCCGGATGAATTCCTGTGTCTTATTGATCAGCGCTTGTTGATTCTCATATTCCCGCTGCTGCTGCTCGCGCCGAAGTTCGCGTTCGGTAAGATACTGCGAATAATTCCCCTTGTATGTGACAGCAGTACCGCGGTCCATTTCAATAACACGATTTGTCGTTCGGTCAAGAAAATACCGGTCATGACTGATCACGACATACGTTTTGTCATATTCCTGAAGAAACTCCTCCAGCCACTCGACCGCTTCGACATCGAGGTGGTTTGTGGGCTCATCTAAAAGCATCACGTCGGCATTTGAAAGCAGCAGCCTGGCCATACCCAAACGATTCTTCTGGCCCCCGGAAAGAGTTTGAACATCGGTTCCCCATATTTCCGGCGGAAAGCCTAGCCCAAGGAGGACCGACTCGGCTTTTGCCGCGTAAGAAAAGCCATCCGCGAGTTCGAACGCCGCCTGAAGATCCGCATATCTGTCGAGCACCCCGGCGGAGTGGTCGGTCTCCATTTGCTTTTCGAGACGCCGCATCTCAGCCTCAATGTCATGGATCTCTTTAAAGGCAGAGAGTGCGGCCGTATGCACCGTTTCCCCGGGTTCAAAGTCAACGTGCTGGCCCAGAAGTCCCAGCTTCAGGCCGCTCATCTTGATCAGATCGCCGTCGTCCGGTGATTCTTCTCCGGTGACTATGCGAAAGACGGTCGTTTTGCCCGCTCCGTTTCGTCCAACAAGCCCTACTTTTTCAGACGGATTGACCTGGAACGAAACGCCCTTGAGTATCTCGGTCCCGCCATAGGATTTCCACACATCTGAAAGTCTGAAAAGCATGTCTGTTGAAAAAGTAAAAAAGGCAAAAGGCAAAAACACAATCTGCCTTTCACCTTTGGTTTTCAGCTTAATCCGGCCTACCGGTTTGCCGGTGTGTTTGCCGAATTAGAAGCGACGGAATTAGCGTTCGAAGCAGTGCTGGCATTTGCCGCCGAATTACCATTCGGTGCGGCATTTGTATTATTAGCTCCAGAACTGCTCGACGTGTTGGCCGGTGCGGGTGTTATTGCTCCGGCAGGCCGTGCACCGCTAAGCTCATTCGGATTGTCAACTACCTTGCGAGCTAGAAAATTCTCGATCTTCGCTTCGTTCATGGCAATGGTCTGGTACGAAGCTGCCAAAAGCTGCTTTCGATTGTCGACCAGGAGTTGATTGATCTGAGGCTTGACATTAGGGCTCTCGATCGTCAGGGTCTCATCTTTGTCAATCCTCTCCTGCAGTTTGAAAATATATCCTTTGCCTCCGATATTCACCATGTTGGTCACCTGGCCAACTGTAAATTCAGGACTCATGAAACCGGCGGCGAGTTGCGGAAAATTCTGTCTAAGATCATCCTCGCTCAGATATCCGAGATCTCCGCCCTGGAGTTTGCTGCCGTCCTCGCTGTATTCACGAGCAAGCGCGGTAAAGTCGCTTCCTGGCTGTGAAAGCTTGGTTAGTATCTCTTTGGCCCTCTGTTCAGCCTCGGCGGCGTTTCTGGTAGTGTCGCCCTGCCCGCTATCGGACGGATCAACAACGATCGCAGCAAGGCGTACCCCTCGTTTCCTGACAAACATCTCGGGATTGCTATTAAAGAACGCCTCGACCTCGCTTTCCTTAGGCGACTCGATCCGGCCTGTAACTTTATCTATTAGCCTTTGGATCGCGAGTCCTTTCTTAATGGTGTCGCGGAACGACCCTTCGCTCAAGCCGGCCTGTTCCATCTGCCGATTGAATTCCTCAGCCGAAAGCCGACTTTCGACCTTTCGTTTGTTGATCTCAACGGTTACTTCCTCTTCACTTGGGACCAGATTATCTTTCTCGGCTTTCTGGAACATGACTTCCTGTTCCACAAGTCCCTGCAAGACCTGTAGCCGTGCTCCTGCGATTTCCAGTGCGGAAAGTTTGGTCTCCTGACCTTGTGCCTGCTGTTTAACGGCACGGTCGACCTCTTCCATAGTAATGACCTTGCCGTTGACTTTGGCGGCTGTTTCATTTGGATCAACTGGTCCGGAAGAATTAGATACACCGGCTCCGCACGCGGCTAGGGAAGCCGCAAAAACCGATACGGTTAGAACCTTAATGATCCTGTACTTAAAAAATTGCACGATTTCTTTCGCTCCTTTCAACTTATCCATCTATTTCACTTACTTGACTATACCTTACACTATTTGTTATAAATCTTGTTTCGAGTTTTTCCAAAAAACTCATTTTCATCCTCGTTCTTACGGGAGGCAATATTATGGCAAAACGCTGCGACGTTTGCGGGAAAGGCCCGCAGTTTGGAAATAACGTATCACACGCTAATAACAAGACGCGAAGACGATTTAATCCGAATCTTCAACCCGTTCGGGTCCAACTTCCGGCCGGCGGCAATGGACGGATGAAGGTCTGTACTCGCTGCATTAAGTCTGGAAAAATTATCAAAGCCGCTTAAGTCTCTTTGAGATTCAGCTGACCGCAATGGTTGCCAAACGCTAGATACAAAGCGTTTGGCTTTTTCTATTGCCTAGGCCAATGCAATGCAATCGATCTCGACACGGGCATCTTTTGGCAGCCGTGCGGCCTGCACTGTCGCCCTCGCCGGCTTATTTTCGTTGAAATACCGTCCGTAAACTTCATTCATCTCGGCAAAATCACCCATGTCAGCTAGAAAGACCGTTGTTTTTACAACGTTTGCGAGGCTAGTACCCGCCGCCTTAAGCACCTCGCCAAGATTCTTCAGTACCTGCTCGGTCTGTTCCGAAACCAGATCAGACACAAACTCGCCCGTCGCGGGATCGATCGGTATCTGTCCGGAACAAAATACCAAACCGCCAGCCTTGATCGCCTGCGAGTACGGCCCGATAGCTCCGGGCGCATTATCGGTCGAAACTACCTCTTTCATTATTGCCATAGCCTGCGAATCTACTCCTTAAGCAAAAGGCGAATTTTACCAGATTCGATGCAAAAAATAAAACGGCGGCTGGGAATAGAGAGCCTCCCCACCGCTGATTATCTAAAAAGCCCTAAATAATAGAAGACAGTTTGTTGAATTCGGTGATGTATGTGCACCGTTATTGAATTATCCGATGCCGTGTCATTTCGAATTCATTCTCTCAACGGCAATAACCCCCGGAACGTGTTCAATTGCACCAACCACCTTATCGAGGTGTTTCTTATCAAAAACTTCGACAGTGACCTCGATCATGCCGATGTCATCCTTTGAAACATTGGCGCGTGCATCGCGAATTCCGGTCTTGATATCCGCGATGGCATTTGTGATACCGGCAAGCATACCAGTGCGGTTTTCTGTGGTAGCAAGCAAGTGCACCGACTGGATCTGGTCCTTTTCGCTTTTTGCCCATTCAACGTCAACGATGCGTTCTTTATTGAGCATCAAGTGAGAAACATTCTTGCACCGTTTGTTGTGAACGACAATACCTTTATCCAGGGATATATAGCCGATGATCTCTTCTCCTCGAAGCGGGTTGCAGCATTTTGCACGATTTATCAGAAGGTTATCGACACCGCGAACCACAATAGCGTCTTCGCCCATCCCGATAAATTTTCGGACGGCTTTCATGCCTGTTTTTAGACGTGTTTCTTTCCGAGCATCTGGATCGAGCTCGGTGAATTTCTCGGCGCCGAGGTGCTTTGCGACGACATTTCGCGGAAGGGTCTTACCGTAGCCGACCGAGGCAAACAGGTCCTCCGGCCGGCCAAGTCCATATTCGTTCGCGATTCGCTTCATCTCAGATTCGTTTCCGACAAACTTCTTCAGAGTTATGCGAAACTTTTCGGCCTCCTTTTCGAGAAGTTTGCGGCCGATCTCGATCGATTGTACCCGCTGCTCAGCCGAAATATAATGTCGAATGCGATTGCGTGCCCTTGAGGTCACGGCATGATTAAGCCAATCACCCGACGGTGTGGAATTCTGTGTCGTAAGTATCTCTACGACGTCGCCATTCTGGAGTTCGCTGCGTAGTGGGACTATCCTTCCGTTGATCTTTGCACCCGTACAGGTATCACCAACCACGGAATGGATCGCGTAAGCAAAATCGATCGGTGTCGCACCTCGAGGAAGTTGGATGACTTTACCCATCGGCGTAAACGCATAAACGTCTTTCGGGTACAAATCGAGCTTGAGGGTCTCAATAAAATCTTCTGAATCCTCGTTTTCATCATTGTTCTCCACAAGCGGAAGTAACAGCTTCTCGACGGTCTTTCGCAATTCGTCCAGATTTGCATCATCTTCGCTCTGACCCAGGCTCTTTTCCTTATACTTCCAGTGTGCCGCTACCCCTTCCTCGGCTATCTGATGCATTTCCTGCGTTCTGATCTGAACTTCGAATGGCTGTCCTCCATCTCCGATGACCGATGTGTGGAGAGATTGGTACAAGTTGTCGCGGGGGATCGCTATCCAGTCCTTAAAACGCTCGGGAACAGGCGTCCACCGGTCATGAATGACACTCATTGTCAGGTAACAGTACTTCCGATTGTTTTCAGTGATAATGCGGGCAGCAATTAGATCGTATACCTGTTCGATGCGGATCTTCTGCTTCTTTAACTTTTTCCACAAGGAATAAAGGCGCTTCACACGGCCCTCGATCGCGACAAATGGAACCTCGTTCTCTGTAAGCCGCTCCGCAATTATGGATTTGATCTTTTCTAGCGTAGCTTCGAGCTCCGGGCGTCTCGCGTCTACGTCACGAGCTAAACGCTTATATTCTTCCGGATACAGATTTTGGAAGGCGAGATCTTCAAGCTCGCTACGCATCTTACCCATACCAAGGCGATGAGCGATCGGCGCATAAATATCGAGCGTCTCCTGCGAGATACGTTCGCGCTTTTCTGGCTTAAGATACTGCATTGTGCGCATATTGTGCAGCCTGTCGGCAAGCTTGATAAGCACAACCCGCACATCGGTGATCATTGCGAGCACCATCTTACGGACGTTTTCAGCCTGCTGCTTTTCCCTGGAAAGGTCGCTGATATTGGCGATCTTGGTGAGCCCATCGACAAGCAGGGCTATCTCGTCCCCAAAATACGACTTGATGGTTTCCAGATCTACCAGCGTATCCTCAACAACATCGTGGAGAAGCCCAGTGGACACGCTGACCTCATCAAGACGCATTTCCGCGAGCAGATCGGCAACCTCCAACGGGTGTACAAGATAGGGTTCACCCGAGGCTCGTTTTTGGCCGCGGTGATGGAGGGCGGAAAAAAGGTAAGCGCGCCGAATGAGATCAGTGTCAGCACCGGACCGGTTCTGTTGGACTTTCTCTATTACATCCTCGATTCGGATCATTGGACCTCTCAATCGGCACTTCCGTCCAGATCTAGCTGATACAAAAAGTGGTGCTCAATTAAAATTGTAATTGAGCACCACCCAGTTGAAAAGAAAAATGAAGATTATTATTGTTCCGCTTTTGCTGCCCCGGGAACCGGAGCCGCTTCTGCGGCGATCCTTGCATCGATCTCGGCCTGGATCTTTTTGACAACGTCACTAAGCTGCAGGAAATTCTTTCGAGCATCTTCTGACGCGTCTCGGAACTTGTCACGCTCGGCTTCTTTGCCATCCATTTCAGCGTAACGCATTTGCTGCACAAGGAGACTGGCTTTATATGAACGAGCGGACTCAAACACCTTCAAAACATCCTGTGTCTGCTTAAGCTGCTGGTTAGAACTTCCCTTGATATCAAATGAATCTGCATTCTTGACTTGCGGCGTCTCAAGGCTGATCGACTGATCGATCAGTGCTGTGCCCTCCTGGATGCATCCGCCAAGTGTAGTGAAATCACCTGGATTAGCAGGTTTGACGAATTGGAATGCTGGTTTCCCGTCCTTCGTGATCGTCTTTTTTACCGCATCGGTATCAGTAATATCATTGGCGCAGGTGTTTTTCTTTGCGGCCAAAGAAGTAAGAGCCTCGGCCCGCTGTTCAGGCGGAATGGATGTATTTTGAGATCGCTTTGTTACCCAATCCAACCAAAGGTCAGTCTTTTGCAGATTTTCGTAAAGACTGGCGATCGCCTTATAGGAACTCTGGTCATTCGGATTTAAGGCTAGTGCTTTCTGGTATTCAGCTATAGCTTCTTCGGCCACAGCACTGTTCGACCGGTTTCCAATGTATTCAGAGTGAAGAGTACGGGCGAGAAAAAGCTGAGCCATCTGTCCTTCGATATGCTCGCCATTGGGGTCTCGATTGATCGCACTGCGAAAAAGCCGCTGAGCTTCGGGAAACTTCCGGTCCTTGTAGGCATTAGAGCCGTCAACAAGGTCTTTCCGAGCCATAACCCGATTATAATAAGTGCAGTTCGTTCCTAACAGAACCGTGCATAACAACAGAACGACTGCACCGACACGAGAGAATCTTATCATATGACTCCATTCACGCCTTTAAGAGGGGGCAAACACGTATCTCCGTCCGTGTCGCCCGGCTCAAGGCAAAATTAATTTGCTAAATCGTCTATCTGGAGGCCAATAGGTGAGGCTCCGACCACCTTTGCAGCGTCAATCACCCTGATGACATCACCATATTTAACCGATCTCGGTGCCTTAACAAAGATCGTTTTTTCGACCTCGTTGGTACCTTCCCGGAAAACTCCGTTGTTTTCACGCTCTTTAAAGATCTCACGAAGACGGTTTGACAACTTTTCAGTATCAGAAACATCGCCATACGGCTCATTATTGAGCGTTATTCCCTGTGTTTCTCGATTGATCGCCACAACGAGGGTCAATGGATTCGGTTTAACGACCGTCTGTTGCTCCTCGTCCTTCGGTTCAGCCGGGACCTTGGCCTCGAACCGGCTGGGTTTGAGAGGTGTTATGACCATGAAGATGATCAGAAGCACCAACAGAACGTCAATTAAGGGAGTTACATTAATATGCGGAGTGGCTCCCTCACCACCACCTGGTCCTGACATTCCCATAATAATTTCCTTCTAAAACACCGGCCTGGATCTCAGGACGGTCCTCGCTTAATTTGCCGGAGCTTCAACGCCCTTCTTCTTATCGGCAACAAGTCCGATCTTATCGATATCCTGCCTGCGTATAGTCTCAATAGCCTGGACGACGCGACCGTAATCGACATCAACACCGCTCTTGATATAAACAATACGTTTATCCGGTGACTTGCCTTCCATGCGTCTTTTTATCACGTCTCCCAGCGCATCGATCGGAAATAGCTCCTTACCAATATAGAAATTACTATTGTCCGGGATCGCAATGACCACCGATGTGTCCTTCGTGATATCAGCATCCTCTTCGGGGCTGATCGTATCTCGGGGAAGGTTTACCGAAACACCTTGTTGAAGCAGTGGGGTCACGATCATGAAAATGATCAGGAGCACCAGCATAACGTCCACCATCGGTGTTACGTTGATCTCGGAATTAAACTCGCTGGTTCCGCCAACTTGGACAGCCATAGCAGATTTCCTCCCTGTGTATAAATCTAGGAATTTTCACTTTCGACTAACCCCGAATCTGTTTGCCGCGTTGGCGGATAAAATAGTCAACGAGTTCAGATGCCGAATTTTCCATTTCAACGCTAAAGCTAGTGACTTTACTCGTGAAATAGTTGAAAAGCCAAACGGCGGGCACGGCCACACCGATACCGAAAGCAGTAGCAACGAGTGCTTCCGCGATAGCGGCACCAACAGCTCCGATACCGGCACTTTCAGCCTGGGCCAAAGCAACGAAGGCTCCGATAATACCCACAACGGTACCGAACAGGCCTACAAACGGTGCGGTCGATCCGACGGTCGCAAGGCCGGCAAGTCCGCGCTTAAGCTCAGCAGTTTTTACTGCAATAGCCCTTTCAAGCGCACGCTTCGAAGCTTCCATTTCATCGGCTGTGATCTCGGAAGTTCCCTGATGGGCCGCAAATTCCTTAAGGCCCGACGAAACAACCATCGCGAGATGCGAATCCTTATGCTTGTCGCTGATATTGATGGCTTCATCTATATTGCTGTTCTTCAAAGCCTGCGCGACCTTCGGTGCATACTGACGCGATTGGGTCTTGGCTTTGTTATAAGTCAGCCAGCGTTCGATCCCAACGGCAATCAGGTAGACCGATTGGATCACAAGCGTGATGATAACGCCCCAACCCGGAATGGTCAGACTTTTTGCGATATCGTATACACCAAACGAGATAGCTGTACCACCTTCGCCGGTGAACATCATAAAAAAGCCCGAAATATCCGTTGCGATCAGGCTGCCTAAAAATGTCATGGTTTTTCCTCCAAAGAAATCAAGAATTTAATAATTGCGATATAGATCTTCTGCAGGCGACGACGGCAAACCTAACGTCGCCCGCAGAATTGGCCATTCCTTTACGGAACGAAATTATATGTGATAACACCGGAAACCTTTACAGGCTGCCCCGATAGAAGGGTGGGGCTGAATCGTGCCCCCCTGGCGGCCGAAACGGCTGCCGCTCTCAGCAAAGGATGGCCGCTAACGGCATTGGCCGATATAACACTGCCGCTTTCACTGATCAGGACCTGCACGCTGACAGCTCCAGATGCCCTAACAGCTTTTGCCGCAGGCGGATAAGCCGGCTTAGGCAAACTCGTCGCTTTACCGTTCAGCACGCCGCCCGAAACGGTCTTGGGTACCGGTTTCGGCTTTGGCGGAGGCGGAGGCGGAGGAGCATCGTCACTGCCGGTTGATGCCGTACCCGTTGAAGTAGATAAACCGCCAGTACCGCCACTTTCGACGACGCGTGCCTGACCGGGAGCGACCCGGGCCCCAGTGTCTGAATCAGCGGTACCGAGTTTGGTGATACGATCGAGGCGCATCTCTTTAACCTGGTTCTTGGTAACACTCGTTACATCCGGCGGCTTGACCGGCGTCTGCATAATATTCTGGATCAGCTCTTTTCGAACATCTACATCAGGCTGTTTCTGTTCCGGCTGCTTCTCAGGCGGCGGCGGAGGCTCTTCCTCGGGCACCGGTACCGGCGCCACCAGGGTCGTCAGTGACAGAGCATCGCCACTCATGTCATAGTCCTTCGCGAAAAGGCTGTATGTCCAACTCGACAACAAGACCGCTGTCGTGATCACAAGGGTCACCAGCATAAATTCGCTTCGCCTCTTGTTTTCCTTCGAGTTGCTCTTGGATTCTACTAATTGATCAAGCATTCTACTTCCTCCCTTTTTCCGGTGCCAAATCTAGGTCAAGGGTTACGAAACCGTACAATAAATTAGATGGCAATAAGCAAACTTCGCGTTGTCATCGCAGTCATTTCCGCGAACCAACCTAGGATCACTTATTTTCGCTGCTATGAATCCGCTCTCCGATAAGTGGGGAAACTGAAGACTTTTACCGGCCTAACACGCAAAAGTCCTACGAATCCTAATCCCGTTTCTAAAGGCCGAACCCGGGACAAAGCGTTAATCAAAGCAATTAATTGACCAGCAACGAAATGAAGTCTAAAAGTTTAATACCTGAAAGTCAAGATTAATGACTTCATTTTTTCGACAAAAACCATCTATTTTGTTCGCTTGTTGATCGATCCATATCAACCGTGTCTCTGTGTAGCGAAAGCCTACCGGGTTACCGGGCGGCGTGTAACCGATCTTCTGGACGACGAGGCAAGCTTTTCACCCTTTTGCGGAACCAGTACTTCTCGGACACGCGAATCGCCAAGTTTACTTTGCCACCAGATAGCTATCGGGCTCGCGATGGCGATCGTCGAGTAAGTGCCGGCTATCGCCCCAACAAAGAGTGCGAGGGAAAAGCTTCGAAGCACCTCACCGCCAAATAATACAAGAGCCAGGACCGCAAGTATCGTCAAACCGTTCGTAATAACCGTACGGGACATTGTTTGATTTATCGCCCTGTTGGTCAATGTATAGACCGATTCCTTTCGGTCAAGGGATATATTCTCGCGAATTCGATCGAAAATGACGATCGAGTCATTCACAGAAAAACCCACCAGTGTAAGCATCGCCGCAAGGACAGTAAGACCAACCTCCCATTGAAATAAGGTAAAAAAGGCGAGTGTAACCAAGACGTCATGAAAAACCGCGATAACGGCACCCGCCGCATATGTCCAGTCGTAACGGAATGCAACAAAAAACAGTACGCCAAGCATTCCTAAAAGAGTTGCTATCACAGCGGCATCGCGAAGCTGTTCTCCTGCAACGGGACCCACGGAGTCGGTGCCAACAATCTTATAGGCTGCAGCCTCATCGTCACCAAGCGCGAGTTCGGCCTTGGCTTCTGCTCCAAAACTATTAAGGGCCGTTTTTACTGTCTGACGGCCAACCTCAACTTGAGTTGTACCACTTGAGGGCTCGGTATCAGGGATGGCATCTCCACCGCCTGGGTCAGGCGGGGCCTGCAACACCTTGCCTTCGATTATTGGAATTTTGACCAACAGTTCATCTTGTTTATCAGTCGAATCTTGTATGACAGCTTCAGTAATGCCGACCCCGTTCAGCGCGGACCTGACCTGGTCTACAGACGGCTTTTCCTTGAATTTCACCGTGATGACCGTCCCGCCCTGAAAATCGACGCCCAAATTAAACGCGTCAGTTCCGCCATCGGTCAATTGCCGACTTGCGGCCGATACTAACCCGGCAATCAGAATAGCGATGGAGATGAATACGAAAATCTTTCGCAGACCCAACCAGTCAACATTTAATTTAGTAAAGAATTGATACATTTTATTCCATACGAGTCGTTGCTACTTCGCAAAATGCCCGACCCGCTGTATTTAACTAATTAGATACTCAATCTCTTCAACTGAGGCCTGATCGCGAGGAGCCACATAAAGATCGTCCTTGAGACAAAGACCGCGGTGAACAAATTGATCAGCAGCGCAAGGATCAGCGTAACGGCAAACCCTCGGATCGGTCCCGAACCATAAAGATATAGGATAATCCCGGCAATAATCGTCGTAACATTTGAATCAACGATAGTTATAAACGCCTTATCGAAACCGGTGGCAATCGCTTTGGGTATTTCCTGTCCGGCGCGCAATTCTTCACGGATCCGCTCAAAAATGAGAACATTGGCGTCAACAGCCATACCAATGCCTAGAATAAAGCCCGCAATACCGGGGAGCGTAAGCGTCGATTTGAGCAATATCAATCCTGATATGGTCAAAAGCATGTTGAGCAGAAGTGCTACCAGAGCGTTAATACCGGAACCGCGATAATAAAAAAGGACAAATATAAGCACAAAGACAAGTCCGCCGAGCGAGGCGGTCACACCCGCGCGGATCGAATCGGCGCCGAGGCTCGGCCCAACCGTCCTTTCTTCCATATACTCGATCTTTGCCGGCAGGGCTCCGGATTTCAGCGTTAAAGCAAGATCATCGGCGGATGCCTTCGTAAACCGTCCGGAAATCTCGCCGGAATCAAATATTTGCGACTTAATATAAGCCGCCGATTTGACCTCGTCATTCAGGACGACGGCCATGTAGTTATTGATGTTCCTGCCAGTCCAGTCACCGAATTTCTTCGCTCCTTCGGGTTTGAATGAAAATGAGATCTGATAGTCGCTGTCACTGCCGGTTCGTGATATTGCATTCGCGTCACGAAGTTCGCTTCCATCGACCACCGCGGGATATTCGACCACAACATACTTTGGCGGCGGCTTCTGCCCATCAGGGGTTGTCGCTGCGGCACTCGGCTCGTCGCGGTCGGAGTAAGGATACACTTTTCGCGATGCGCTTTCGGCCCCTCCGATAGACTGGAGTGCGGCTTCCCGTGTTGGATAGGTTTCAACGGGCGAAGGATTGGGTGGGCCGACTATCTTCATCAACGAAAGATTCGATTCAGCACCGATCAGATTTTTTACTCGCTCGGGATCGTCTACGCCCGGCATCTGAAGCAAAATCTGGCCGGATGACTCGGAACCGTGCTTCTGCAGCGTAGGCTCCTTTACGCCAAACGCATTTATTCGGCTTTCAATGATCTTAAGGGCCTGGTCAACCGCCTGCCGCTTCAGCAATTCTTGAGCCTGAGCTGGAAGGCTCCACGAGACAGCGGTGCCATCCTGCGATTCGACCCAATTAAACAGATCTACTTTAGATTTGGCTTCATCGATTACGGCTTGGGCCTGTTCCGGATCTGACAAATTCAGGGCAAAAGAATAGTCGCCGCTCTCGGCGGTGATCGAACTATCAGTGACCGGCAACTTTGCGGTTTGAACGGCCGTAAGTGCTCCCTGGGCAGTATTTTCCGTAAGTGTCTTGAGATACTCGTCTGTCTTGACCCTCATGACAAGGTGCGAACCGCCTTTGAGATCGAGGCCAAGGTTAATGTTTTGCTCTATGTTGGTCTTAATTCCCTGCCAAGTAAAATCATCGAGGCTTGGAGCCCTCCGCGGGCCAAACACAAGATAAATCCCCAGGAGCGTGACAGCGATTATTAACGCCGTCCTGAACCATAATCCGTTGTTCTTCATATATTGATTGAATCGTAGATCGTATAGTGCTAATAGAATCCGTGTTCTATTAAAGTCGAGCGATCAACGATCAATTACTCCGCTTTTTTGCCTACAACGGCACTCTTTCCAATTTCCAGAAACGATTTTTCGGCACTATGGATGATAAAACTCGTATCCTTTATTTCTTTGATCCGTCCAATGACACCACCGTTGGTGACCACGTCATCATTGATCTTAAGACCGGCGATCATCTCCTGCAGCTGCTGTTTCTGACGCTTTTGCGGCAGGATCACCAGAAAGTAGAAAATTCCGAAGATAAATACAAATGGAAGGAGCGTCCAAATGATGCTGCCGCCCCCGCCACCGTCCTGAAATAATAAAAGATGAATATTCATTATGTTTAATGCCTAAAGACAAAGAGAAAATAATATACATTTACCCCCAAGTAATCAAACGCCGCCTGCATCGTTCTCATTTAACCGTTCTACAAACTCTTTTCGGAAGATCTCGAACGACGAGGAGAGGATTGCCTCACGAGTCCGCCTCATCGTTTCAACAAAAAAAGCTACGTTGTGATGAGAGATCATTATTGATGCGGTCATTTCTCCCGACTGATATAAATGCCTTAGGTATCCCAGCGAGTATCGCCTGCAGACCGAACACGAACAATCAGGATCGAGCGGGCCCGGATCAGAAGTAAATTTTGCATTCCGAATGTTTAGCCTACCCCGTGATGTGAACGCGCTGCCTGTACGGCCATTACGAGTGGGTATTACGCAGTCAAACATGTCCACTCCGCAATTTACGGCCTCAATGAGATCCTGGGGCGTTCCGACACCCATTAAATAACGTGGGGCATCCGCGGGCATCTGATGAGTGAGGAAATCGAGAACTTCGTACATTACACTTTTCTCTTCGCCGACGCTTAATCCGCCGATCGCATAGCCGTCAAACCCGATATCGACGGTTCGCTCAAGACTCTCCCGCCTAAGATCGAGATGTCCGGCGCCCTGAATAATGCCAAAAAGGGCCTGCCTCCCAGATAGACCGTTTGCGTCCGGCGGTACAAAACCTGAATCGGCACCATATTTCTGAAGTTCGTTGAAAGCATCTTTCGATCGTTCGGCCCATCTCCCGGTAAGTTCGAGGCTCTTTCGGGTCAGGTCAAAGCCCGCATCCCCCGGTGGACACTCATCAAAAACCATTACGATCTCTGATCCCAGCGCGGCTTGGATCTCCATTGAAACCTCTGGCGATAAAAAATGCTTACTGCCGTCAAGGTGTGATCGAAACTCCACTCCTTCTTCTGTCAGCTTTCTAAGATCTAACAAAGAAAAAACTTGGAACCCGCCGGAATCTGTGAGGATCGACCG
>JBGTBC010000182.1:0-4449 GCA_041749555.1 Pyrinomonadaceae bacterium
TCGCCGCTGGTCCGGATGAGAAGATCGACATCTGGCAAGCCATGTGTGTATAGATTACGTTCAATGTCTGCTTCGTCAAGGTCATCGGGGGCGGCCCCACGCTCGATCAACTGGGTGGCTGCTCGGCGGCAGGCTTCTACGATCTCGGCCCGGCCGCCATAATTTAGGGCGACGTTCATGATCATGCCCGTGTTATTTTTTGTCTTCTCGACGGCTGCGGCAAGCTCAGCCTGAACGTCAGCATCAAGCCCGGCAATATTACCGATAGGTTGAAAACGGATATTGTTTTTATGTACCGTGTTTAGCTCGCGGCGAAGAACGCGTTTGAGCATCTGCATCAATCCGGAAACTTCAGCCTTAGGCCGTTTCCAATTTTCGGTCGAAAACGCATACAAAGTGATCGCCCGGATCCCCAATCGAGCACAGGTATCGATTATGGCCTTGACCGATTCCGAGCCGGCCCGGTGGCCCGCGATCCTTGGCTTGCCGCGCAATTTTGCCCAGCGGCCGTTTCCATCCATAATGACGGCGATGTGGCTCGGCAGGCGTTGGGCATCTATCAATGCGAGCAGGCTGCCCTCGGCCGTATTCGGTTTAACGATCCCGGAAAAATTCTCGTGCATTAAATAATGGAAAGTCTCAACCAAAGGTAAAAATCATCGACCGCGTGGCCCAATGACCCATTCATAAGACCTTACAATTGCTTTTCGATTAATGGGCCCGTAAATGTGCGGGTAGATCTCGTGATCGGTGGACGGTTCTTTTAGCATCCTGGACATCAAGAGATCACTCTCGATCTCGAGAACAACGATCCGATCCGCTTCAGAGTAATAACGATCGATGACCGCATCAAGCTGCGACTCAAAGCTGCAGTGAATGAACCCCTCAGTATGAAGGCTCTCAGCCACATACAGATCTGTATCAAATTCTGCCCATTTTTCAGGTAAAACTAGGTGATAGATGAGCATGCCGCTATTCGTAATCGACGCGAAAAAGGGTCAGGCCCTGAGCCGCGGCCGTCTTGCCCGCAAGATCGCGATCGCCGGTGACGATCGCCGTCTGAATTGTATCAAAATCTTTTTCGCCGCGCCCCAACTCGAGCATCGTGCCGACGATCGAGCGGACCATGTATCGGAGAAAGCCCGACGCAGTTATCCGAAACTCAACCAGCATCCCTCCCCTGCTATCCCAGGTTGATTCCACAGTAAAATCCAGGACCGTACGGACTCGGCTCTCGCCGTCAGACTTTGCGGAGGCGAATGCAGTCCAGTCGTGTTCACCGAGAAAAAACCGGGCAGCGTCATTCATTCGGCCGACATCGAGCGGACGCGACTCATGATGGGCAAACCTCCGCCAAAACGGTGACATAACCGGTGCATTAATAACGCGGTAGATATAGGTTTTTCGCTTCGCCGAAAAGCGGGCGTGAAATTCATCCGGAGCCTTTTCGGCGTGCATAATGCGGATGTCACGCCAAAGATTGCCGTTGATAGCGAATTTGAGCTTTTCCGGGGTGAACTTTCCGGCATCGAGGCGGAGGTTCGCCACTTGCCCTTCGGCGTGCACGCCGGCGTCGGTCCTGCCCGATCCGACTACGGCGACCGGTGCGTCGGCGATCATGCTAACGACGCGTTCAAGCTCGCCTTGAATGGTTCGGTCGTTTTCCTGCACCTGCCAACCGTGAAAATCGGTGCCGTCATACTGGATCAAGAGTTTATAGTTCATCGGGGATAAAGCAGTCTGAATCGTTCGCAGCAGATCATACTCTGGAGGCCGAATTCCACACCGAATTCGGCCGCCTCGTGGAAAAAATAATTTTGGTGGACATCACGCCAATATTCGAGGGTCTGATCACCCTCGCCTTCGTCGAATGCAAATTGCGGATCGACCTCATCAAATGGTACTTGCCGGACCTCGACGGTCCGGATAACGCATTTTGGTTCGCCGATGAGATCGGTAACGACGCTGTATCCGCCTACGTACGGCGTCACGTCGGGCTGCAGCTCGTTAACCGCGGCGAGGCTGGCAGTAGCGATCTTTTTCCCAGAGATCACCAACTCTGCAAGCTCAACCGCCGATTCCTGCGTATTGCTGAAATACCAGACCTGATAAGGCTCATCGACCGAAACCTCGTCGCTCGTCGCGCAAAAATCAGCCCAAAATGTTGTAACTCTTTCAGATCTTGTCATTTCTATCTAAGATGTCCATACGCTCGGTCAGAGCCTTGGCAAATCTATATGGCGACTCGTGATCCATCCTAAAATACAGCGCCGGTTCGATCAATTCGAGCTCCATGACGAGCCATTCGTCGGACGGGCCCCGAACGAGGTCGACCCGGGAATATAACGGGGTCGGGGCTATATGGTCCGCTGCTCGTCTTCCAGCTTCGAGTAGCCGCGGGCCGGGATCAACTGGTGAAATGAGCCCGCCGTGTTCCTCCTGAACACGAAAATCCTCCGACTTTGGCTGTTTGAGGATCGCGTGGCTGAATTCGCCATTGAAATAGAAAAGCGAATACTCGCCTTCGTTCACGATCTCCGGCATAAAAGGCTGTACCATGAATGGGCGGCCCGCGAATATTGTTTCAAGCCCTGCGTCGTATTCCTGAAGCCGGTAAGTGTGCTCGGCCGTGGCGCTTATCGTGGGTTTGATGATGATCTCTTCGGTCTCAAGTCTTTTGATCCAATCGCTGAACGCCTCTTCGTTATAAGCTGCATCCCAGATGGTCGGCACAACGGGGATACTTCTGGCCTCCAATTCCCGAAGGTATCGCTTATCGAGATTCCATTTTACGACATCGAGAGAGTTTTCGAGATGTGCGGCTGACCCCTCGATCGCGGCAAGCACCTCAAGAAACTCCTCCGGATATCGCTGATAATCCCAGGTCGTGCGGAGAACGACGATCTCGAAATTGTCCCAGTTCACAGAGCGGTCTCGCCATGAAATAGTACTCACTTCCCAACCAAGGTCAGTGAGAGGTGCGAGAGCAAGCTCATCATCACTGACGTAGCCTTCGAGACTGTCCATCGACAGAAAGCAGCACCGTCGAGGGTTCATACGGGAGCGACCGTCCTGCTTCCGGGCTTAACGGCTTCGATCCCAGCGGCACACAGCGGACAGTCCTCAGGCCTGTAGGACGGCACATCAAGGCTCAAAAGAGATATCCGCAGCACACCGACGTCCGCTTTTCCGTTCGATCTGTCTACGATCGAAGCCGCTCCGACTACCTTCGCGCCGCGACTCTCAAGCGCATCAATGCATTCTCTGGTCGAACCGCCGGTGGTTATTACATCCTCGACTACGAGTATCCGTTCGCCTGCCGCGACCTCGAAGCCTCGCCGCAGCGTCATGATGCCGTTCTCACGTTCCGTCCAGATAAACCGAACCCCAAGAGCCGCCGCCGCAGCGTAACCGATCACAAGCCCCCCGATCGCCGGTGAGGCAACCGTGTCGATATCACCGGCGTGGTAAGTTGCAGCAGCGATCGCGCCGCCGAGCCGGGCTGCATTGTCAGGATGCTCGAGTGCACGGGCGCATTGTAAATATTGGCTGCTGTGCAGGCCGCTCGAAAGGACAAAGTGCCCTTCAAGCAACGCTCCCGCGGCTTTGAATTCGTCAAGAAAGTCTGTCATTTTATAGT
Source organism: Pyrinomonadaceae bacterium (assembly GCA_041749555.1). Lineage (GTDB taxonomy): Bacteria > Acidobacteriota > Blastocatellia > Pyrinomonadales > Pyrinomonadaceae > OLB17. The sequence continues at coordinate 3,641 of JBGTBC010000182.1, forward strand.
TTGGCCGAGTTTCCGGGTTTCCCGCGTAATCTGATCCCAATGACACCGTATCCTAACTTAATTTCCGAGTCATTGCTAATAAACGAGACCATTGCGCTGCTGCGGTCATTTGGGGGCCGCGCGTCTGCGGTGAGTATCGTCGATTTTGTAATGAAGATCAGAAAGCCCGACCCGCATCTTGCTCAATTGCTGGTCGCCGATCTGATAGAGCGTGACCCACGACTCGTGCTAAATGCGGATATGGTCGTGTTGATCGACGACGGATTTGACGGCCGCGAGCTTGCTGAGACGGAATTTGTCGTGTTCGATCTCGAAACTACAGGAGCCAAATCTCCGCCATGCCAGATCACGGAGATCGGGGCGTACAAAGTGAAGAATTGTGAGGTCACAGAGGAATTTCAAACGCTCGTAAATCCTGAAACGCCGATACCCTACTTTATAACCCAGCTGACGGGGATAGATGACGAAATGGTGCGTGATGCCCCGCTATTTAGTGAGGTCGTCCACGATTTCCTGAGTTTTATAGGAGACTCGATCCTGGTGGCTCACAATTCTGGATTTGACATGCGGTTTTTGAATCACGAGATCGCCCGGGTTTTTGATGGTTACAAGATGGCCAATCCGTGTCTTTGTACGGTTCAATTATCACGAAGGTTGCTGCCGGACATCATAAATCATAAGCTGAAGACGGTTGCGGAACATTACTCGATCGAGCTGATAAATCACCACCGGGCCAGCGCCGATGCATTCGCCACAGCACACATTTTTGTAAACCTGCTCACAAGCTTAAGCTCCCGCGGCGTCAATAA
>JBGTBC010000183.1:0-3289 GCA_041749555.1 Pyrinomonadaceae bacterium
GGCCGTCAACTATGTAGGTGCGGGAACTGTCGAATTTCTAGTCTCTGATCTCGACCGGTCCTTCTACTTCCTCGAGATGAACACACGCCTCCAGGTCGAACATCCTGTAACGGAATTGGTCACCGGCATTGATCTTGTGCGTGAACAGATAACGGTCGCTGCCGGCGAACCGCTCTCATTTACGCAGAATGATATCCAGGTGAACGGCCACGCTATCGAATGTCGAGTCTATGCCGAGGATCCCGAGAGTAATTTCATGCCGTCGCCCGGGACGATAACGAGGCTCCGTTTGCCACAGGGACCGGGCGTCCGTGATGACGGGGGCGTTTATGAGGGTGCTGAAGTCTCAATATATTACGATCCTATGATCTCCAAGCTGGCGGTTCATGGCCGAACCCGGGGTGAAGCGATTGACCGGATGAGGAGGGCTCTCATGGAATACGATGTTAGCGGCATCAAGACGACATTGCCTTTTTTCCGTGAGGTCATGGACGATGCGGAGTTTATTGCCGGGCAGATCGACACTGGATTTATTCCGCGTTTTTCGGATCGCAGAATTTCAGCTCCACCGGATCAACACATCACGGATATGGCCTTAATAGCGGCGGCACTAAGATACTCCGCGGCTTCCAGATCCGGGAATTCAACAACTCCCGACGGGCACTCGACCCCTAGTCGTTGGGCCAACTCAGCCCGTTTGGCTATGATCAAGAATCGTCTCTAAGCAAAGAAATTTTATGGAAGAATTGTTAACACAATTGCGTGGCAAAAAGATCGATGTTACCTGCGGAACAAATGCCGCGTTTCGTGGGGATGTTATCGACGTGAAAACGGGAGTGCTATACCTCCGCGATGAGGATGGTGAAGTAGCTTATGTGTCCATCGACAAGATCGCTGTTATATACGAATGCAAAGACCCGCACTCCCGGCCCGGATTTATTGCATAGCCACTGAGCAAAAAAATGCCCGGTTTTCGTATCGAAAACCGGGCGAGCTATTTTACTTGGCAGGGAATGCTATCTTGCTTCAAGAGGGATACTGCCCTCGCTAACAAACTTTCTGAATCCGGTTATTCTTTTTTCCCAATAACCTTTGAAGGGTGAATAAGTAATGCCTTTGCTTGACGAGGCGTGATAAAAGCCATTTTCGTCCGCTACGATGCCCATGTGGCCTAATCCGTTGAGAAAGACGAGTGTGCCATATTTGAATCTCTCGTCACCTTCAACCGGGACCGAGGCAGCCCAAAGGCTTCGGGCACTGGTGCGTGCGAATTCGAGGCCGGCTTCTTTGAATACAGCCCAGACAAACCCGGAACAGTCATATCTGTTCGGGCCCGATGAGCCATACAGGTAAGGAATTCCGTAGCGCGATTTTATCGCCGAATCGATACGTGAACTTGTTGATGCACCATAAACGGCCCGTCCGGCTGAAGCCATGCTGGCTGCGGAATTGACCGGCATCGACGAAGCCGTTTTCTTGACCACCGGTTCCCACGCTGCGTTTGGCGGCTGCGCGACCTGTATCTCGTTTGTTAATGTCGGACGTGAAGTTGAGGGTTTGACTACTCGGGTGGGCTGGCTTTCGACGGTCGTGGGTGAATTAGTGGGTTGACTTGAGTTGGTCTTTACTACGCGATCCCGCGTCTGAGAAAACGCGGAGGTGGGGGAACAAACGACAGCGAGCAAAGCGCACGCTGAAACGAAAAGCATCGTCTTTAAAACTTTCAAATTATAAAACTCCGTTCTTGAATTTTTGCAGAAGGGAAACCAGAGGGAGGTGAAGAACAACTCACCTAATAATAAAAACATTCAACAGACGAACAATTCCTGAAATTCTAGGAATTTCGATCTTACGTCAGTTTAATTGTTACCCTTGACTTGCCTTGAACTAGCTGAAGCCAATTATGCCTCATAAGTGAAATGAATGCAACCATACATAAGAGATTATGTATAAAGGGAGAGAAAAGGCGGGGTAAAACGGAAAGCAGTCCTTCCGTTAACTGACGGGAAAGGCCCCGCCGCCTCACTACTCCGTTACCTCGCGTTCCTATTTGTCGATTGTGATATCAAGAGACAGACTCAATCGAAACATGCTTCCAGCAAAAAACAGAAAAGGCCCGAATAAAAATTCAAGCCTTCATAACCGAACACAGTCACATGCAGAATTAAGCTGAGAACGAGGTCCCGCAGCCGCAGCCGCCGGTCGCATTCGGGTTCTCAAACGTAAACCCTGAGCCCATCATATTGGTCGTATGATCGATCGTAATACCGTTGAGGTACTGGGCCGAAAACATATCGACAAAAAGACGGACCCCATTTTTGTCCATTACGAAATCACCTGATTTCTGCTCTTCCTCGATATTGAGGCTGTATTGAAACCCCGAACACCCGCCGGGTACGACACGAACGCGAAGCCCAGCCGTTTCCGGCAGGTCGTCTTCGCTGGAAAGAAACTTCTTGATCTCTTCGACAGCCGGATCGGTAACGGTCAATTCGATGGTCGGTGCTGCAACTGCTGACATAACTTTTTATGGCTCCTCTTATTAATACGGATCCGCTCAAAGCGAATCCTTACGTTATAATCAATATTAACCGAAGTTCCGTTAGAATAACAACCCCTGAATGGACAAGCCATTAATGCACAGGCCGTCTCATATTGAGAATTTAGCTGCAACTTCATCGGGAACAATCCGTTCCAATATTAAGGAGTGTGCGATGGGCCATCCCGTAAGGCAACTATGAAAGTGATTATTCTTATTTTGGCGGCCGTCACTGTCCTTATCGGTAATGTTCAAACAGAGGCAAAGACGGATGAAACCGTAAAGGTCGCTATCGGTAAAAGCACCAGGGCCGATCGCGGGCGAATAAAGATCAAGTTTCTGTCGGTTGTCGAGGATTCCCGCTGTCCGCGGGATGCCACTTGTGTATGGGCCGGAAACGCAAAGATCAGGATCGCAGTGTCAAAGGGGAGCGAGTCTCGGATCCTCGAATTAAATACCGATCTCGACCCCCGGGTCCAGAGCATTTTCGGTTATCGGATTCAGCTGAACGACGTGAATCCTCGAAATGGCGATCCTGCCTCGCAAAATGCCGCGGCTGCTGTGATCTCGGTGAAGAAAACCTAGCTTCGTTAACGGTAGACCCATCTGCGAGCTTGCCAGCAATTTCTAAGAAATAGTGGCGGAGCTAATCGTCGTCGGTTGCCCTGACTGTCCGTTTTGCTGTCGATTTTCGCGAATAGAGAAACGACGAAAAAATATATTGCATCGCTATGCAAATCGGAATAGAAT
>JBGTBC010000184.1:0-23910 GCA_041749555.1 Pyrinomonadaceae bacterium
GAAGAGTGCATACAGCTACGGCGAAGGAAAAAACACGGTCGACCCAGGTTCAATCGCATTTGGCTCGTGGAACAACAACCAGCATTCGGGTAACCCGAACAACCCTGGTCTCGGTTACAGCTTTGCTTCTCCAAAACACCGTATCTTTGTAGCCACGACATATCGCAAGGAGTATTTCAAATTCGGTGCGACATCGGTTTCGGCTTTCTGGGAATCCAGGACCGGGAATAATACGAGCTATGTCTTCGGCGGCGACCTTAATGGCGACGGCGGCACGAGCAACGACCTGATCTACATCCATCGAGATATTGGTGAGATGAACTTCGGAAACATCACAACTTCAACGAATACGATCCGTTTCACCCCAGCCGAGCAGGCTGCGGCATGGAATGCATACATCGAGCAAGACCCATATCTTTCTAAGAACAGGGGTAAATATATGGAACGCGGAGCTGCATATCTGCCGTTTGTTCACCGCATGGATTTCGCTGTCGCTCAGGACGTTTTTGTACGTCTCGGCGGACAACAGCACAAATTCCAATTCAGAGCCGACATCCTGAATTTCGGCAATCTTCTCAATAAAAACTGGGGGGGAGGACAAGGATTTGTCTCAAACCAGCCCCTGGTCACGACAAGCACGTCGGGCACCGCAACATGTAGGGTTGCAGCCGCTTCTACCGCTGCGGCCTACTGCCTGCGGACTATCGGAACTGGACTTATGTCGAGTTCTTACACCCGCACGTCCAATATCAATGACGTTTACCGAATTCAGTTCGGTGTACGATACTTCTTCAACTGATCGGCTTTTTGGCCCTCCAGTTTAGGTTTCCGGAAACCTCTTTGGCACGCTTCAATACGGAGCGTGCCTTTTTTTGTCTGGCCGCAGGGTATAAACTTTGGGACGTGCGTATTCTGCAAATATCATCGGCAAAGACCTTTGGCGGGGGCGAAAGGCACCTTGTTGACCTCTGCCGCGAGCTTAAACAGCGGGGCCATGAGGTCTACGTAGCATTGAGGCCAACAAACGAATGGCAGGATCGACTCGATTTCCTGCCGGCCGCACACATCTTTCATGTTTCCATTCGCAATTCTTTTGGAATGTTTAGTGCCAAGCGGATTGCGAAATTTATCGACAAACAAGAGATCCAGATAGTCCACGCGCATGTCGCTCGTGATTACCTGACGGCGAGTATTGCTACACGCTCCGCGGGAAGGGCAAAAATGGTGCTCACACGCCATGTAATGTTCCCAATGAAGCCGTTTCACCGATTAGCCCTCAGGAACGTTTCGGCCGCGATCGCTGTGTCGCCACCAGTGCGACAACAATTGTTGAAAATTTTTGCATCTGAGAAGGTCCGGCTGATACCGAACGGGATCACAATGCCCGTTGACGAGAGCTTCCAGAAAGCCGCGGGAATCGAGTTCCGGGCATTGCACGAAATTCCTCAAGACGTGCCTCTCGTCGTTACGCTGGGCGAATTGAAACCGCTGAAGGGACAGCGTGATTTTGTTTTGGCTGCTAATGAGATCGTCAAGCGAATTCCTAATTGCCACTTTGTCATTGCGGGCAAGGACAATTCGATCGACCAGCGATTCAGGCGTGAGCTGAAGCGGCTGGTCCGTGTACTCGGGCTTGAGGACAGGTTTTTGTGGCTTGACTGGCTCGACGACCTGACACCGCTGCTGGCCGCCGCCGATATTTTTGTTTCCCCGTCGCACACCGAAAGTTTCGGATTAGCGATCCTGGATGCGATGGCCGCCGGCACGCCTGTAGTCGCAACGGAAACGGACGGGGCAAAGGAACTGTTGATCGGAACGAATGCTTTAGTGCCGGTCAAGGACCCGCTCGCCTTGACCGAAACAATATGCCGTTTTGTCGAAGACAACGAAAAGAGGCATCGTCTGGGTGAGGACCTTCGCCGAACCGCACGCGAAAGATTCGGCCTATCCTCGATGGTCGACGCGACCGAGGCCCTATACCTGGAGATCCTCGATTCGTAAAAATCACTGCAAACCGTCGATTTACCTTGCCGTAAACTTATGACTCGGTTTATCTTATCTGATATATGCGGCAGCTTTTTCTTACTCTCTTTTTGGTATCCGTGACTTTAATGAATGCATATTCTCAGGATGCCGAAAGCCTTGCGTTATCGTGGGAAAAGGAGCACATCTCAAACATCCTTCCGTCGGATGTAAGGCATGCAGATCTTAAGACATACCTGTCGCAATTATCAGCCAGCGGGGTTTCGGTCACCGAGGTCGGGCGTTCGTACGTTAACCGGGAAATTTTCCAGGTCGAGTGGGGACGAGGTCCCTTAAAGATCTTTTTCTGGTCGCAGATGCACGGCGATGAGCCAACGGCCACATCGGCTCTCGTCGACATGTTCGCCTTTTTGCAAAAGAACCGTGAGGTAGAGTGGGTCCGAAAGCTGTCTGTTGCTATGACCATACGTGCCGTACCGATGCTCAATCCGGACGGGGTCGAAATTTACCAAAGGCGAAATTCGCAGGGTATCGATATTAATCGGGACGCCCTTGATCTCAAGACCCCGGAGGCGCGTCTTTTGAAACAATTAAGAGATGCATGGAATCCGGCGATCGGATTTAACCTTCATAATCAGGGATCGTTGACCACAGTCGGATTTAATTCTCGTCAAGCGGCCATTTCGCTGCTTGTGGTACTCGGCGACGAAGCGAAGACGATCACCGCCGGCGATGAACGCAACCAGCGTATCGCTGCGGCAATCGTCACTGCTTTGCAAAAATTCATTCCGGGCCATATCGCCCGTTACAGCGACGAATGGACGCCGACCGCATTCGGTGACAATTTTTCGGCGTGGGGCACGCCAACGATTTTGATAGAGACCGGAGCTCTGCACGGGAAAGACGAGATGTTCCTTGTTAAGTTGAATTTCGTCGCCTTTCTCACGGCCCTCAATTCGATCGCCACCGGAAGCGAGCGGTCACAGGACCCGAATCTCTATGTAAACCTGCCGGAAAACAGTTCGGGCATTCTCGTAGATTTTGTCTTTCGAAGTGCAAATATAATCGATCCGTCGAATCCTTTAAAGATCGTCGTGGGCGATATAACCGCGGTGACCGCACGGCGGCGGGCGAGTTTTCCTGCACCAGTAATGATACGCAGCATTAGTGCTTTCGCTAACGTTCGCGGCCTCGTCGAATATGACGCCAGCGGTTATAATGTGGTGCAGCGGTTCGGCCGCACCGCCGTTGGAGAACTCGCAGAATTTTACTTTTATCGCCGCGAACGGCAGGTCGACTGGAAATCACCCGAGATCGAAAGCCAATTTCCACCCGACGCAATTTTCTCGACGGGAAAATGGATCAAGGGCGAAAAACTCCTGCCTCAACGATAACAAGACGACGTGTTAACGCTGCTGACGATAAAAAACATTGCTCTCATCGACCATCTCTCGATCGAATTTGGCGAAGGGCTCAACTTGCTCACCGGAGAGACCGGATCAGGTAAATCCATCATTGTTGACAGCCTCGGGGCACTAACGGGCGAGCGAGTTTCGGGCGATCTGATAAAGAGCGGCCAATCGTCAGCCGCGATCGAAGGCTTGTTTACGTCGCCGGCCGCGGAAAAGCTTCGCGAGGTCCTTGATGAAAGCGGAATCGAAACAGATAGCGGCGTCGAGATCGAATTGATCGTCCGCCGTGAGCTTTCGGCAGCGGGAAAAAACCGTGTATTCGTCAACGGCCAGCTGGTTACCCAGGGCTTTCTTAAACGTCTTGGGCCATTTCTTGTAGACATTCACGGCCAGGGCGAACAGGCCGCACTCTACGACACCGAGAGCCATATTCGGATGCTCGACCGTTTCGCCGGTACCGAAGATCTTATCGTACTGGCCGCTGACGCATACCAGGCAATGACGGCTGTCCGGGATGAGATCGCCGCGTTGGAAAAAGACGAATCCGAAAAATTGCAGGTCCTCGACATTCTGCGATTTCAGGTGGATGAGATCACGCGGGCCGGCGTTTCGCCCGGCGAGGACGCCGAACTCGAAGACGAAAAACGCAAGCTCAACAATGTCGAGAAATTGACTTTGCTTTCTGACGAAGCTTTTGCTCTGCTTTACGATAATTCCGAATCGACCGCCGCCACGCTGGATAAAGCCGCGCGGAAGATCGAGGAACTAGCTCAATTTGACACGCATTTCGCTGATTATTCCGAAGGGCTTGCCTCCGCACGGGCAGTGGTCGAGGACCTTGCGATCTCGGTCAGAGATTTTCGTGCAGGGCTGGAATTCTCTCCGGAACGCCTCGAAGAGATCGAAAGCCGCCTCGCTGAGATCTCCAGGCTCAAGCGGAAATACGGAGGTTCGATCGACACGGTTCTCGAGCACCTGCGAAACAGCGAGTGGCGGCTTCAGAATATTGAATCGGCCGAGTTTCGCAAAGAAGAGTTAGGCCGTAAATTTACTGAGCTTCGTACGGCCTATTTAGAGATCGCCGTAAAACTGCACGATCGGCGGACGACGGCGGCCCGGAAATTTGAAAAACAGGTCGTGCAGGATCTGCAGGCTGTGGCGTTGGAAAAGGCACGGTTTGAGGTCAGGATCGACGCCGCTGAGGATGAGGCACGGTTTACGGCATCAGGTTATGACCGTGTCGAGTTTTACTTCTCCGCTAACCCGGGCGAATCGGCAAAGCCTCTCGCAAAGGTGGCATCCGGCGGCGAGGCCTCGCGTTTGATGCTGATACTTAAGACGGCAGGCGGTTCGCAAGCAGGCCGGACCACCGTGTTTGATGAGATCGACATCGGGATCGGCGGCCGTGTGGCCGATGCGGTCGGGCGAAAGCTTAAGGACCTTGCAGCGACACAGCAGGTGCTCTGCGTTACCCATCAACCCCAGATCGCTTCGCTTGCGGACAGGCATTTCATCGTCGAAAAAGAGGTGTCGGGCGGCCGAACAACGGTCGGGACGCGAGAGCTCGATCCCGGGGAACAGATCGAAGAGATAGCACGAATGCTTGCCGGGGAAAAGGTTACCGAAGCCGCACGCGAAAATGCGAGGTCGATGCTGGCGGGTAGATAGAGCCCAGCGAAGAATTAGCCGCAGATGTACGCAGATAAACGCAGATAGGGAAGAATTCTTTTCGGATGCCTCAGCGACTTTTCGGTGAAAAACCACTATGACATCTGAAATACTCGCGCACGTCATTCGGGGTAATACGGTAGAGTCGATCCATCGCGGACACTTATTCGCTTTGGACGGCGACGGGAATACGGTGGCCTCGGCCGGCGATCCAAAGACGGTCACTTATTTTCGGTCAGCCTGCAAGCCTCACCAGTCGATTCCCCTGATCACGAGCGGAGCGGCCGACGCTTTCGGATTTACTGAGGATGAGATAGCAATGTCGTGTGCATCGCATTCCGGCGAACCGATGCACGTTGAGATCGTCAAGCGGATGCTGGAGAAGATCGGGATGGCGGAATCAGATCTGCGGTGCGGCATCCAATACCCATTCTCGGAAGCCGAATCGCGGCGTATGCAGCGAGCCGGAGAAAATCCGACACAGCTTCACAATAACTGCTCGGGCAAGCACACTGGCATGCTCGCACTCGCCAAGCACATCGGTGCGGACGTTTCGAACTACGAAGACCCGGGGCACCGAGTACAGCAGAGAATATTACGAGCGATCGCAGAGTTTACTGAGCTGTCCGCCGAAACTATAGCGATCGGTATTGACGGTTGTGCTGCACCGAATTTTGCAGTTCCTGTCGAGGCAATGGCACGGAGTTTTACAAATTTGATCGCGCCGGGCAAACTTCACACGGCTATCCAGTCGGCGGCTTCACGGATCGTTTCGGCGATGCTGAACTACCCGGAACTTATTGGTGGCACTGAGCGTTTCGACACGATCTTAATGCAGGCAGCACCGGGCAAGTTGATCTCAAAGGTGGGTGCCCAAGGCGTTTGGCTATGCGGCGTACTTCCCAGTGAACGATACCCCAGCGGTCTCGGCATCGCGCTAAAGATCGAGGACGGCGATGACCTTTATTCGCGCTCGGTCGTTGCGATCGCATTGCTGCGGCGGCTCGGCGTGCTGGCCCCCGATGCCTTGGCGGACCTTTCGCCTATGCCGATAATGAATCGAAGAGGTTATAGAGTGGGCGAAACCTCTTCAGTAGTCTAATAAAAACCTGGATTTGAAAATTTAGCCGTTCCGAACGTAGGAGACTAAAATGAACTCTGCACAAAAGGTAACCGCCGTTACTCATACTTCGACAAGATCTTCTGTCTGGCTCTTCCTGATCACATTTACTTTTGTTTTTTATGGGATGGGAGCATCCTTTGTCGAGAGCTTTGTTAATTATCCGACATGGAAGCTGATCGGTGCGGACGAGTTCCGCGATTTCCATCAAGCGCTAAGCCCTCTGATAATCGGCTACATGGTCATCCCGGTTTTTTTTACCGTCATTTTAACAGGGCTCTTGCTTTGGAAGCGGCCGACGCCGATCCCGAGTTGGGCATTGTGGCTTGCACTCCTTATGCAGCTCACTGGGGCTATTTCGAGTTTCGCCATTCAGATACCCATACAGGTCCAATTAAGCACAAACGGGCTGTCGCTGCCGTTGATCGACCAGCTGATATTTACAAATTTCTGGTTTCGCAGGATCCCGATGTTCATTAACAGCGTCCTGTTCTTTTGGATGATGTTTAAGATGCTGCTGCCAAATCCGAACCCCCGAACATAAGAAATGAAGATAATTGCCATTACACTGTTAGTTGCACTCCTATTGGTTCCCCCGGCCTCTGCGCAACAGAAACCACCGCTCCTGCCCGAGGCGGTCGTCGCGGCTCTCGCCAATGAGCTGTCGGGCGAAACCGCGAAGCGGAACCTCGAATACATCTCTCGCCAGCATCGGATGCGAGCGTCTAAGGGGATACGCACAGCGGCCGAATTTATTGCCGAACAGGCACGCAGCTATGGCCTTGAGGGCGTAGAGATACTGCAGTTTCCAGCTGACGGCAAGACTTTCTATGGAACCCAGAAGGCGCGGCCCGCGTGGGACGCGGAGTTTGCCGAGCTATGGGAAATGGGTCCTACACCGGTACGCATTGCGAGTTGGGATGCCATGCCACTCGTGCTTGCTCAGGACAGCGAGAGTGCGAATGTAACAGCCGACTTGGTCGATGTCGGGGCGGGCACGAGCGAAGGCGATTATACGGGCAAGGATGTGAAGGGAAAGCTGGTCTTGGTATCAGCGCAGCCCGATGCCGTCTATAGGCTCGCGGTCGAGAAATATGGGGCTGTCGGGATTCTTAGTTATGCCCAGAATCAGCGAACAGCATGGTTTGGGGAGAATGACAATCTTATTCGCTGGGGGCATCTCGACAGCTTTACGCCGACCAAAACATTTGCGTTCATGCTCTCGCTCAAACAGGCCCGCGGGTTTCAGGCAAGGCTGGCACGTGGCGAGAAAATCATTTTCAAAGCCGAGGTCCGTGCCAGGCGGCATCCCGGGAATTACGATATCCCGACTGCTGTCATTAACGGCTCTGATCCCAAATTAAAGGAGGAGGAAATAGCCTTTAGCTGCCATCTCGACCACCCTCGGCCCGGAGCCAACGACAATGCCAGCGGCTGCGTAACGATCCTTGAGGCCGGTCGCTCGATCGCTAAACTGATACGCGAAGGTAAGATCGACCGGCCGCGGCGTACTATCCGATTTATCTGGCCTCCCGAGATCGAGGGGACTCTCGCGATACTAAATGCGAGGCCCGATATCGCCCGTCGGATAAAGGCCGTAATTCACATGGACATGGTCGGCGGCGGGCCCGAGACAAAAGCCGTATTTCACGTCACGAGGGGACCGGCGAGCCTGCCTTCGTTTGTGAATGATGTAGCCGAGGCTTTCGGCGAGTTCGTTAACGAGCAATCATACCAGTACGCAGCGACGGGCAATGCGTCATACCCACTCGTCGCGCCCGAAGGCGGGAAGGAGCCGCTGAATGCCCGCATGGCGGAATTCTCGATGGGCAGCGATCATCAGGTCTATACGGACAGCTCGTTCTCGATACCCGCGATCTACTTGAACGACTGGCCGGACCGTTACATTCACACGAATTACGACACGCCAGGGATGATCGATCCGACCAAGCTCAAACGCGCGGGGTTTATCGGGGCGGCAAGCGGCTACTTTCTTGCCAACGCAGCGGCGAACGACGCAGAAGCTCTGGTGACCGTTATGCAACGACGTAGCTTGCAACGCACGGCCCGCCTGTTGGAACGTCGGTTCGAATTGCCCGCCGACGAAACCGGCAATTTGATCCGTTTTCATTCCTGGTACGAGCGGTCGATGGTCGATTCGATGGAGAGCTTCTTTGTTCTTCCTCCGGCTCTGCGGTCAGCTGCAAATGCGTATATCGATACCCTGGAGCGCCAGGTAGGAATGGTTTCACGGCCCTTCCCGGCTCAATTCGACGGTCGTATCGTCTTCCGCCGAAACCCCGAGATCAAGGGAACAATGGGCGCGTTTGGTTACGACTATTTCACCGACAAATATGGCGAAGAAAAAGCCGCCGCCGTCCGCCTCCTCCGGTACCAGGGCCTCCGCGGTTCAGGCGGTGAGTACGCCTACGAAGTTCTAAATCTCGCAGACGGCAGACGTAATGTGCTGGAGATACGCGACGCCGTTTCGGCTATCTACGGGCCGGTGCCATTTGATCTGGTCATCGAGTATCTCAGAGCACTCCTAACGATCGGCGTGGTTCAGTTTAGTCGAATGAGCGCAAGCAGGGATACTTGCGCTCCAGTCACGTGGTTGTGGATGTCATCTTCCCGAGCGTGCGGTCCAGCCATAGGTTGGTCAACTTCTCCTGAACACTATTCGCCCGCAGGCGCTCGTTGAGGTTCTTGAAGTCGACAAAATCCAGGTGCTGGTCCTGGTTAAAGCATGAGAAGACGAAAAACTCTTCGCCGGTATGCGGGTTGACGTGGCGCTGGAGGCATTGGGCGCAGACCTCTTTCATCATGCATTGCATGGGTGAATTTATCGAACCGATAGCGACGTGGTTTTCTTTCAGGAATGGTTTGAGCGTTGTATGGCGCGCCTCGCGGACGCCGTTCATCATTCGGTCTGAGCCGATGGCGATTATGCGGTCTACTTCGTTGAGGCGGATCAGCGGAACAGCCAGGCGGCCCTCGGCATAGGCGATCATTGCCTGAACAATGTTTCCGCGATAATGGGCGTCCTGGGGGCGGGCGGGCGCGATCTCTGTTCCAAAATCTGTCGCCCACACGATCTGATCTGTAGCGTTCTCTATCTCCTCGCGTTTGAAGAGATCGGCGCCGTTTTTGTAACCGGCAAAATAGATCACCTTATTGTTTTTTGCTCTCAGTGCCCTTGCGATAGAGAAAAGCACGGCGTTGCCCAATCCGCCTCCGGCAAGGAGCACCGTTTCGTTTTGGGTGATCTCAGTAGGCGAGCCTGTCGGCCCCATCACGAGGACCTCTTCGCCTTCTTTGAGTAGCGAACACAAGCGCGATGAGGTGCCCATCTCCAGGACTATCATCGACAGGAGGCCTTTTTCTTCATCGACCCACGCACCGGTAAGGGCAAGGCCTTCCATCATCAGCCGTGTGCCATCGATAACAGGGGCCGACGTCTCGAAATTTTGCAGCCGGTAGAATTGCCCGGGTTCGAATTTGCGCGCCTGCAGCGGCGCTTTGACGATCACGTCGACGATCGTCGGCGTCAGGCGTTCGACCCTGACGACATAGGCCCGAAGCTGTTCATCGAGGGTTTCTTCCAGGTTGTCAAAGATCGCGTCCTTGTCCCACTGCGGAAGCGAGCCGCGCTCCGCAAACTCTTCAGTAAAAAGGTCGACTACCCGTTCGTAACCGTGCTTCGCCGATGCCATAGCTTTCACGACATTGCCGGCATATTTAGGATGGTTATCGCCGTAATAGCTGATGAATTTTCCTTCGTGTTCGTACGAGGTGAAGAACCCGGTTTCTCCCGCCGCCGCCTCCACCGCGTGAAGCTTTCCGTCGCCGTTTCGCTCCACTTTGAATGGTTGGAAAAACTGACGCCACTCGTCCATTTTGAAGGTTCCCGGCTTTTCTTTTTCGTATATTACGTTTGGTGACGTGCCTGCCGCCACGCAGACGGTATGAGCCGGAAACTCATGCATCTCGCCAGTTTTCTCGAATTTGCCGGTCTCGCTGACATATTCCAGCCGCTCGAAGATCAACGCACGTACGGCGTTGAATTCGTCCGGGACAGCCTCGACGGGGTTCATACATTCGACGATATCGATGCCTTCTTCGAGTGCTTTCTGGACCTCTTCATGGTTAAGGCGATAGGCCGGCGAATCCTGCAGGCGTTTGCGGTATACGAGCGAAACGCCGCCCCAGCCGCGGACTAGCGGTATAAAGTTTGGCTGCTCGCGGGCGGCAGCGGCACGGGCACGTTCAGCGCGGATCTCCTTGCCGTGCTCGAGGAATTCCTGCAGGACGCGGATCTCTTCTTCGTCGAAGTGCTCGACCACCCGTTCCTCGCCAAAGTCAGCAACGACCTGCTCATACTTTGCCAGCATCTTTTCGACCTGCACCGGATAATAAGCAAAAAGCTCGGTAGCCGTATCGATGCCTGTGAGGCCGCCGCCGATCACAACGGCTGGCAGACGAACCTGAAGATTTGAGAGAGTATCTTTCTTAAACGCCCCGGTTAACTGCAGCGCCATCAGGAAATCGGACGCCTGGCGGATCCCGCGGATCAAGTTGTTCTTCATCGGCACGATAGTTGGCCGGCCGGCTCCCGTTGCGATCGCGATATGGTCGAAACCAAAATCCCATGCGTCCTCGATGGTCAATGTGCCGCCAAAGCGGATGCCGCCGTACGAACGAAACCGCTTTCTCCGTGTGAGCATCAACTGGATCATCGTCAGGAAATTCTTATCCCAACGGACCGTGATGCCATATTCAGAGACGCCGCCAAAGCCAGACAGGATCCGCTCGTCGAGCCGCTCGGTGATCTCGGAAATATCTCGTATGGGTTTTGGGCATTCGCGGCCGTTCGATCCAGTCCAGGCGGCCGGAAGTGGCTCGATCTTTAGCCCGTCGATACCTACGACGCCAAATCCTTCGTTCAAAAGGTAATGCGCGAGTGTATAACCGGCCGGCCCGAGGCCCACGACCATCACGTTCTTGCCGTTATACGGCAGCGAATACGGGCGCTTTTTGTTTAACGGGTTCAATCGCGTCAGAAAACTGTAGATCTAAAAGCAATTTGGCAGGTCGAGGACGTCGGTAAGTGAAGCCGTTTCCGCAAGCGGTATGTTTACCGGCTCCTGTTTTTGAAAAAGGCATCCCTTCATGCAGTCGTTGCAGATGCGGTGGCCCGTCCCGGCGCACATCGGATTGTCGATGGCGACCAACGCGAGCGATCCGATAGGATCTCCTTGCTTCTTAAGCATGTGCATCTCGGAGATCCGTTCATCGAGCGGGCAGCCCTCGGTCTTGATGCCGAGTGGATTTCGCTTAACGCTGCCATCCGGGTCATGAAGTCCCGTCGAGCACGAGTCCTTTTCCCTCTCATGACAGATAAGACAATAATCGATCTCGAAGAGAGCATCGCGCATTGTGCCGCGGTCGTCGGTCAGCTTAAAACCATCACGACGACGGAGTTCCCGTTCGGCGCCGCGCATTATATTGTGCAGTTTCGGCTCAGGATGTATTAGGTGTACCAAATTCTGGTAATCAAGAGCGTGCGGCGTACGGAAGCTGTACCATTTTTTTAATTTCTTAAAGAATGCGGCCGCCGACCATGCTTCGACGAGGTGAAGTGCGGCCTTGATAGTTAGTAGATCGCCCGTCGCATCTTCTTTCAGCACGTATTCGGAAAACAACTTGCCGAATGCCGAATCCTTGAGTTTGCTGTAAGCCTTATTGACCTTCTCTATTGTCGCTGTGACATCGGGGGGCCGGGCATTCTCATCTTTCGTAAGAGATTCTTCGGCTTCGAGCAGCCGGGCGGTCATCTCGGCGATCGAGAGTTCTTCATCACGAACAAGGGTTTCATCGAAACCCGCGTTTCTCATCTCTGTCAGCGCGATCCAGAGCTGTTTTTCATTCATCTCCGCGATCTGATCGGCTTTGTATTTCTTGATCGCACGCCTTTGAACGAAAAATTTGAATTTCCAAACAGGGTTTTGAACTGTGATCGCCCGGCCGAGCTCACGCCGCTCACTTTCTATGTGAAATAGGCGTCCGATAAAGTCCGAAAGATAGGGGGCCGAATCGGTCAGGATCTTCGATTCAACCTTTTTTTCATAGCCCGCGCCTCGCAAAGCGATATACCGGCTCAGGGCGGAATGGAGCGTGGGATCGCTGGCTTCAACCTCGGAGTAAAAGTTTTCGGCAAGCTCCTGGAGTTTTACTGCATCAAACAGGTCAGAAAAGTAGAAGCCCTCAATGCCCAGTTTTAAATTATGGCTGTCGTTGACACCGAATTCGGAAAAGTCCGTCATAACTGCTCATTTTCCCTGCCAAAAGCGGTCACAGGGCAAATGAACAATATAACACCGGCGACAGGGGCATACAATCAAACGTCGGTCGCGGAGGGCCTTTGACGTGTTAGAATTAGATAAACGCGGTCACAAAAGTGTGATAATCTGGCCCAAATATGGTATAAAGCAAGTTTGTGTAGCGCGCTAAACGGACCAGGAAACAGGATTTTAGAAGTAGTATGGAAAACGATCAGCGGTTGACGCCTTTGCCAGTCGTAGCCGATTTACAACCCACCCCTATTGACTTTTCGTCAGGGTATTCGTCCTCATATGATAATTCGCTCGAGAGTAAGCGGTCTATCAGGCAGTATATAAGTGTCGTCTATAAACGGCTTCCGATCATCATTGCACTAACTGTTATGGTTACTGCGGCCGCCGCATTCTATTCGTACCAGCTGCCCTCGGAGTACATGGCCGTGACGAGCCTGATCATCGAGCCGCGAAGCCGGCCCGTAACCCAGAAAGATGCGATAAACATTAATTTTGGTGATGACGAAAAATATTACAAGACGCAGCTAAAGCTGCTTCAAAACCAGGACCTGATGAAAAGGGTCGTGATCGCCCTTGGACTGCATCGCCAGGAAAACCTGTTCAGCGAGCAAAACCGGGGATTGATGGCCGGTATTCGCTCGCTATTTTCCGGTGGACAAAAGCCTTCCGAATCCGAAGGCACAAGCCTGCCCGTGATCAGCGATTCTACGCCCGAAGCCGGCAAAGGAGAGCAGATCATACTCACGCCAGAGGAGACCAAGCTTGCCGACACCTACTCAGCGATCCTTGCCCGCGGCCTTCTTGTCGAACAGGTCGAACGCACTAATTTGGTTAATGTAAGAGTTCAATCTTCTAATCCCGTCATCGCCGCAAAAGTTGCCGACAAAGTTGCGGAGCTTTTCAGGGACGAAGACCAAAAGCGCGAAACGCAGGGCGCTGAAAAGGCTTACGAGGAACTGCGTTCGTCGATCGAAGACCTAAAGGCCACCATCATTAATCAGGACAACGCATATCTCGCTGCTCTCCGGCAGGCGGGGTTACCGCTGCAGGAAAAGGGTGGAGACCTCCGGGCCGGTAACCTCGAGGCCCTAATGACCCAGTGGAGAGACGCGCAAACAGAAACCGGCAGGATCCAGGCATTATACTCGGCGGCCGTAAGCGCGAGTGGAAAGGGAGATATCCTTGCGGTGGTTGGGGATAATAAGGCGATACAGGATGCCCGCAGCAATAATTTGAAGCGTCAATCGGATCTGGAAAAGCGAATCGAGGACATCGATAAAAAGATCAATGAGGCTAACGAAAAACGTCAAGCCCTTTTGGTCAAATACACACCGGAATACAGGGACGTCGTGGCCGAAGATGCCCGGATCAAGGAATTGACCGAGCAAAAGGAGCGTGTAAATCGGGAAGTTACTGCAAAAATAAAGTCGGAAGGCGAGGATCTGATAAAAAATGCCGAACGCGAAGTTCTAGCCAGCCTTCGTTCGCAGTTAGCTGCAGCTCAGCAACGCGAAGGCCGTCAGCGGGATGCCTTTGAACGTGCTGCCGCGAGGGCGAACGTTGAAGGGCAGTATGAAACCGAGTTGACAAGGCTTAAGCGTGAGACGGAATCGAACCGTCTTCTGCTCGACACATATATGCAGCGGCAGAAGGAACAGGAGTTGGCGCTATCGACCGGCCGCCCGACAAATATCAAGATCCATAGCAACGCCGTTACACCGAGCGCTCCGACCGGTCCCCAAAGGAGCCGGAACATTTTGGTAGCGCTCCTCCTTTCACTCGGAGCCGGGATTGGGCTCGCATTCCTGCTGGATTACCTTGACGACTCGGTACGTACATCCGATGACATCAGCCGTCATCTGGGGCTTCCAACGCTCGCATTGATACCACATTACATTAATACTGAAAAGAAAAAACTCCTCTCGGCCAAAAACGGCAGCGGAGCGGGAAGCGTCGCCGGCTCCAGCGCGCTGATCGCGCTTGAAGAGCGCCATTCTCCTGTGGCTGAGGCTTATCGCCACCTGCGAACGTCACTGCTTTTCTCGAGCGCCGGAAAGCCGCCGCAGACGATACTTGTTACTTCGTCTCAGCCATCTGAGGGCAAAACCACGACGGCGATCAATATCGCCATTACGCTTGCCCAGTCAGACGCTGATGTTGTGGTCGTAGACTGCGATCTTAGGCGGCCACGGCTTCACAGCCATTTCAACCTTGAGAACTCACGCGGCCTGACCAATTATCTTTCAGGTGACAAAGATACGACGGGCCTGATCCGAACCTACGCCGACCTGCCCAAGCTCAAGGTGATCACGAGCGGCCCCATTCCGCCCAATCCGGCTGAGCTTCTGAGCTCGAACGAAATGCGGAATCTGCTTCAGTTCCTTAGCGGCAAATTCAAACACGTTATTATTGATTCGCCGCCGGCTATCTCGTTCACCGATGCTACGATCCTATCGACTCTGGTTGACGGTGTCGTGCTCGTCGCCATGGCAAATAAGAGCTCGATCCACCTTATGCGTCAGTTCAAGCAAAGGGTGGGCAACATTGGCGCACGAATATACGGCGTTGTACTGAACGGCATCAAGGCCAATTCGACAGAGTATTATTATTACGGTTCGGGATATTACAAGTACTATTCCCGAGCCCAAGATGATGAATCAACGCCTATGCTTGAAGACCAGGAAAAAGTCGAAATAAACTAGGATAGTCTGATTCGATAGAGCCAGGGAAGGGGCCTTCACTCCTTCCCTTTTCTTATTTTTCCAACCGTTTCATCTGCCGGAGCAGTGCGTCGGCATAATGCCGCGGCCTATTAATATTTTGAAGGGTGATCTTTTCGCCGTCGTCACTAGCATTGTCGACAACGAGATCGCCAAAGCCTAAAACCCTTTGCATAACGCTCATCGAGACGGTTACATCCTGAATTCGCCGGATCGGTAAATTTTTAGTCCGTCGCGAAATGAGTCCTTCGTCGATCTCTAGTTTTGACTCGGTCAACGTATAGCGGATAAGTTTCTGCTTAATATGGTAAAATCCCGGGATCAGAAACAACAGCAACCCTGCCGCAACGGCCCATACGCTGCCTATCAAGTCGAAGGTGGCGATCAAACCAACCAGCAGGATGGCGGCTACGGCAGCAGCAACGTATCCGATCTTCACAAACAACAGCGTCGGGCTGATCGAAAATATCTCCGCCTCGTCATCGCTGGCTGCGAAGCCGCCCTGTGAACGGTCGGAAGCAGTAAGCTCTCCTTTCTCGAGCGGGCCGATCCCACCTACGCGGCCCCTTGTTGCCACGCGGGTCTCTTCCTCCTTTTCCAGAGCTACACCGCATTTTCTGCAATAGATGGCTTTTTCAGTATTGTCGGCTCCGCATTGGGTGCAAAACATTTTCATATCTCTACTTTGCCCGAATTATAGCTTCTTTTCAGGCAAGACTCGACGATCAGAACGAATCATAATTTTGCAGCTGTTACGATAAAACACAAAAAACGCGGCCGGTGGGTCCGGCCGCAGGTCTTTTCGACTATATTGGAGAAAAACTAACTGACGTTATGAGAGTTCTGCGGGTCCTATTGATTCATGAGTCGCATGCTGCCGTCGGCCAGTCGGACCGCCACTGCATTTGGCTCGTAAACACTCAATGGACGCGATTCTTTTTCCGCCAATTTCGCGGCCTGAGTTTCGCTTAAACGCGGTCTCGCACTGGAAATGGAGGGATCGGAGATCGAGCTGTAGCGGGCGGTGATACGCCTCACGTATTCCCGAGTCTCGTTGTACGGTGGGATATTGCCGCCATATTTCATAACTGCACCTTCACCGGCGTTGTAACCCGCAAGGGCAAGTCGGACATCGCCGCCAAACATATCCAGGAGCATACGCATATATTTGACGCCGCCGTCGATATTCTGTTTGGGGTCATAGATGTTTGTGACACCGAGTCGGCGGGCGGTTCCGGGCATGAGCTGCATAAGGCCGCTCGCCCCTTTATGCGACAATGCACGGAGCTTGAATGATGATTCCTGGTGCATCTGGGCGTATATCAGCAACGGGTCGATCCTATATCTGCGGCTCGAATCGACAATGAACGCGTCGATAATAGGACTGCCGGTAGTAAATCCATTCATATGGGACGCAGTACCCATCGTAAGCTTATCGGATCCGGCATTTTGCATTTGGCGGCCGGCCAGGCCTTCGTCAACATTCATCCGGGAACTAGCTGTTTTCCGGACAAGTTTCTTGCCGGCCACTGACTTTTTTTGAGTCGGCGCGGAAGTCACGGCCAGGGGCTTGAGTTCAGGATAATGGATCTGAACGCCGCGTGAAGTGTCAAAATTATCAAATGAACGCGGACGCTCCTGTGCGTAAGCGGATACTGCCGAAAGCATCAGAATGGCAACTAACAAGTGAGGTCTTTTCATGCGGTTTGGTTCTGCGGATTGAGGGGCCAGGTACGACCAAATAGCCCGGGAAGGCACTCATGTCGTCTATTTATAGAAAGACCTAAGCCAAAGAAGTTTCCACGGAATTTAAACTATTTAAACGATCAGATCATTTAAAGATCGATTCGACGCAAAAGTCGGTTTCAAACCATTTCTGCCTTTTGCGGAATTGCGTTATCTTCGTCGTATGCTCTATGTCTCACAGATCATCAATCGGCCGGTCTTTGACGCTCGCAACGAGAGGATCGCGGTGATCAAGGACGTGATCGTGAGATACGGCGACGACGAGTATCCCCCGGTGATAGGACTGGTTGCGAGATACAGACGCCGAAATTTCTTTATGCCGAGCCGCGATTTTTCGGATCTCGGGCCGCATGGGGCGACGATGACGTCCGCCATCCTTGACCTCACACCTTTCATTCGCCGGGATGGCGAAGTGCTGCTGGAAAAGGACGTGCTCGATAACCAGCTTATTGATGTCGACGGTAAGCGGGTCGTACGGGTAAACGACGTTCAGTTGATCGAAACCGGCGATCTGTGGCGCGTATCTGGTGCGGACGTGAGCCTGCGGGGCTTTTTGAGACGACTGATGCCAAAGGGATTTTACGGCAGCAGCCGGGTGGTCGAAGTGATCGATTGGGCCGACGTAGGCTATCTGGCAACGGATACCGCGACTGTCACAGTCCAGCTGAAGTCTTCCAAGGATAAGCTTTCACGGCTGCATCCGGTCGAGATCGCCCATCTCGCCGAGACCCTCTCGCCGATACATCGTACCGAGATAGTCGAGAGCCTTGATGATGAGATCGCCGCCGACACCCTGGAGGAGATGTCGACAGAGGCCCAGGCGCGAATACTCGAGGACATGGATGAGGAACGGGCGGCCGACATTCTCGAAGAAATGTCTCCTGATGACGCCGTCGACGTGCTTGATGAGATGGACGATGAAAAGTCTGAGCAGCTTTTTAACCTGATGGAGGATGATGAAAAAGCCGATGTCGCGGAGTTGATGAACTATGAGCATGACACCGCGGGCGGATTGATGACAACGGAATTTGTCGTATTTCCAAAGGATCTCACCGTTGGCGAGACCATCCGCAGCCTTCGCGAAATGGCCGAGACACCGAACATGATCTATTACATGTATGTTGTCGAGGAAGAGGGCTCATGGAGGATATGCGGCTTGATCTCGCTAAGGTCTTTGATCCTGGCGGACCCCACGTATAAACTTGCGGATGTTATGCGAAAGGAATTCCGGTTCGCACACCCGTCGGAATCTGCCGAATCCGTTGCTCAGACGATATCCGAATATAATCTGCTTGCCCTTCCCGTGATCGACGACGAAGGTGACATCGCCGGCATTGTCACCGTAGACGACGCCATGGAAATACTACTCCCGAGAAATCTTCAACGGCGTCTGCCGAGGTTGTTCGGATAAACATCATTCCGAAATACGCGATTAAGATGAAAGGATTCTAAAGATACGTTTCATTACCCATCCTTAAAGCCTTTTAGTTTCTTCGCGGGCGGCCGTTAGGGCGGGCATGTCCTTGTCGGCATCCTGCCACAACTCGAAGAACTTTTCGTATTCTGCTTTGTCCTTCATCGCTCGCGCTTTGCCGAGCTGGGCAAGGGCGTAGATCGAGGACAGCGGAGCTTCGCCGCGGTTGTCTAAGATCTTGTCGAATTCACGGGTTGCTTCTTTTGGTTTTTTCAGTTGCAGATACGCGAGACCGCGGATGTATTGAGGATGGAATTCGCCGGCTCGCTCGTATCGCTCGGCAATCTCTAGTTCTCTTATAACATCCCGTAATTTGCCGCATCTTAACAAAGACGATGCCCGGATCATTGGTAGCCAGAGTGCATTTACAAGGGTGTCTTTTGGACGGGCCCCCTTTACCTCCTCCGCCAATGATATAGCTTCATTGTCCTGTCCGCCGATGGCGAGAGCGAGGGCGGCACGCGTTATGACCTCGATGCCGCGTTCCAGATCGAGCGATTTTTTTGTTTGTGTTCTTAAGACGGACCTGACACGAGCATCATCACCAGACGGGAACCCTGTTCCCGAGCTCCAAAAGACGATCCTTAGGGCCTGTTCGGCAACAAAAAGTGCGGCTACCTCGTTTGCGTCGTTTCGATTCGCCATTTCTATCGCCCTTCTTGACAGCTCCTGTGCCCGTCGCCATTGTCCGCGGAAAGCCGCGGCGCCGGTTTGAAGCGCAAGGCTTAGATATTCATCGCTCCGGCCTGTGAACCATCCAAGGTTTTTTTCCATCGCAGCCTCATCACCGAGTACGAAAGCCACCATATAAGGGAACATGTGGAAATAATCACCATCAAATCCTTTTTCGAGCGCCTGGCTACAGACCGCATTGACTTCCTCATATCGTCCGAGCGACAAGAGCGATTCTGCTAGGTTCATATAAACAACGGCGTTGTTCGGATCGGCCCTTAGGTCTTCACGTGCGGCCGCCGCCGCCTTTTCGGACTCCCCGATCCGCTCGAGGCAGTTGGAAAGATTGACCGCGGTCACGGGCTGCATCGGGTACGTTCTCTTCCACAATTGGAGGGTTTCAATCGCCTTATCGATCTCGCCAGTTGCCGAACTGTGATAGAAATATGAGATACGCAGTCTCTCCGTTTCGCTTACTGAATCCTGTAGCTCGCGGGCCTTGCCGATCATATCCCCAGCCAGTTTACTTTGGTTGGTATTAGCGTAGGCGACCGCAAGGGCCGTGTAAACACTGGCAAATTTTGAATCGATCTCCAGAGCTTTCTCGAAAAAAGGGATGGACTCGAGCATATTACCGGTTATTTGCTGTTCGTATCCGAGGGTGTAGTAGTTCAGGGCCTCAAGCGACGCCGTGGTGGCGTCCATTATCGGCATATCATATTTCTCGATGGAGCTGAGGCTCTCGCCGAGTTGTTCTCGCAATGCCGCCGCCGCCCTGCTCAGTGAATTGAGAACCTCCTCCCGGGAAGGAGCTTGCTCGAGCTGCCGCCCGAGACTCTCACCAGACAGAGCGTTAGTCGCCTCAAGCGTTAGTACATAGATCGAACCGAAACTCGCGATCGATCCTGAAATGAAAACTTTCAGTCTTCGACGCAGGCAGATCTCTCGCCCTAATCCCCTCGTGATCTTTTCTTCAGGTGAACGCTCCATCAGGCTAAGGGCCTCTCTCGCCTTAGCCGCCGGGTAAATGTCGAGAAAAGGCGACTGTGCGAGCGAGATCGCGAGTGCAGTGCGAAGGGTTTGGTCGAATATCGCTTCGCCGGTCGTGTTCTCAAAATCGGTTAACAGTACTGAATCTTTAACTCCTCCCGTGGTGCTTGAAACCTGAGATGAGCCTGCCTGACCAGCCACTGAAAGTCTTGGCTCCATTCGCTCATCGAGTCTTCGTTCAAGCCGAAGTTCGTCTCGCAGATCTTTGAGATCGCTAAGCAGATCTTTTGTAACGACATATCGCTCCTCACGTTCCTTGCAGAGTGTTTTGCTAACTATCCGCTGGAATTCCGCCGGTAAGTCAGATACGTAGGTGTTCAGCGGTACAGGTTCCTTGGCAAGGATACCGGAAATAACGTCAGCGGGATTATCGCCGGGGAAGGGTAAATGGCCCGTCAGCATCTCATACAGCACAACGCCAAAACTAAAAACATCGCTGCTCGCATTTACGTCTTTGCCTCGCGCCTGCTCAGGTGACATGTAGCTGACCGTACCCATGAATGAACCGGGACCGGTCACTAAAAATGTAGATCCTGCGTCGGGGCCTTTGGCCTTTTTACTCTCGGTGAGCTTCGCAAGGCCGAAATCGAGGACCTTGAGGTATCCATCCTTGCGGAGCATTATGTTCTCGGGCTTGATATCACGATGGGTGATGCCGCCTGTGTGGGCCGCGGTTAAAGCGTCCGCGGTTTGGATCGCGATCGACAGCACCTCGTCGAACGACAGCGGGCTCGCAAGCCTCTGGCGTAATGTCGAGCCGTCGATATATTCCGTAACGATGTAATGCTCGTCATTGGATTCGCCGATCTCATGGATGGTGATTATGTTGGGATGGCTGAGGGCCGACGCCGCCCGGGCCTCGCGGACAAACCTTGCAAGCCGCTCGCCCTGGCTGGCGAATTCGCGAGCGAGAAATTTTATCGCGACATTGCGGTCCAGCTTTGTATCGCGGGCCAAGAAGACCTCGCCCATACCTCCGGCACCGATCTGCGAAAGTATCTCGTAATGAGCAAATAAAGTGCCTTTCCGGGCCATAGTGCCGGTCAACAATACTTACCTGGGGAGGATTCGATGAGCACAATTCTAACACTTAAGAGAGTTTGAGGGGGGATCATTTTCATGCGTCAAATAACCCGGTCAGTCGCGGGCCCTTAAATGATCGACGAACTATAGTTTCTCAATCTCAGTTCGAGCTGCGACCAATGCAGGCATGTCCGGGTCCGCATCCCTCCATAGTTCGAAGAACTTCTCGTACTCGGCCTTATCCTTAATCGCACGGGCCTTACCGAGTTGGGCGAGTGGATAGATGGATGAGAGGGCGCCCTCGCCTCGGTTGTTTAGGATCTTATCGAATTCGCGTACGGCATCTCGCGGTTTGTTGAGCCGCAGGTATGCAAGCCCGCGCAGATATTGCGGGCAGAATTCCGCCGCCTTTTCCAGCCTTTCTGCTATCTCGAGTCCCTCGATCGCGTCTTTAGCCTTGCCCTTGTGAAGAAAAATAGCCGCGTTGATCGTTGGCAGCCAAAGTTGATTTAGGAGGGTATCCTTTGGGCTGGATTCTGCAAGTTCCTTAGTCAGCTCGGTCGATTCGTTTTCCTGGCCTGCCGTGGCCAGGGCGAGGGCCGTGCGAATAAGGATCTCCTTGCCTCGCTCAAGATTTAGAGCCT
Organism: Pyrinomonadaceae bacterium; assembly: GCA_041749555.1. Classification (GTDB taxonomy): domain Bacteria; phylum Acidobacteriota; class Blastocatellia; order Pyrinomonadales; family Pyrinomonadaceae; genus OLB17. The sequence goes on from JBGTBC010000184.1 coordinate 21,866, forward strand.
TGTTGGTCTGAGTCTTCAGCACGGTTTTTAGCTGACTATCTTCGCTTTCAGGAAGCCCGTTCGAGCCACTCCAGAAGACGATCCTGAGGGCCTGCTCGACCGCGAACTTAGCCGCAACCTCTCTAGCATTGCTGCGACTGGCAAGATCGATGGCACGTCGGGAGAAATCCTGAGATGTTCGCCATTGTCCCTTGAAACCGGCCGAGGCGGTTTGCAGGTCGAGGGCAAGATATTCATCGTCGCGACCCGAGAACCATCTCAGATTCTGTTCCATTGCCGATGTGTCGTTTTCGACAAACGCGATCATGTACGGGAATAGGTGAAAATAATCCCCGTCAAGCTTCCTCTCGAATGCCTGGCGTGTCGTCTCCTTCGCCTCCTCGAATCGTCCGACCGAGACCAAAGATTCCACCAGGTTCATATAGATGGTGGCGTAATTAGGGTCAAGCTTTAGCCCCTGCTTTGCAAAGGATATGGCCTTTTCAGATTGCCCCAGCCTTTCATACGAATCGGACAAGCTCACATACGAGACCACGAAATTCGGATACGTGTTGCGCCACAATTCGAGCGTTTCCGTGGCCTTGTCCATCTCGCCGGCAACGAAATTGTGGTAATAATAAATTATCCGCAGCCTTTCGGTCTCGCTTACCGTATCGCGAAGCTCATAGGCCTTTTCGCTCATGTCCGCGGCGGCCTTCCACTGGTCTGTATTTCGATATACAACGGCCAGTTCCGTGTAGGCGAGAGCAAACTTCGGGTCGATCTCGAGAGCCTTCTTGTAAAACGGGATGGCTTCCAGCTGCTTTCCCTTTACGATCTGCTCGCGGCCGAGGACGAAGATCTTCAGGGCTTCCAACGATGAAGTCGTGATCGACTCGCCGGGAACATTGAACTTTTCGATCGAGCTGAGGCTCTCGCCTAGCCGTTCACGGATACCGGTCGCTGCCCTTCCCAACGCATTAAGGACCTCTTCCCTTGAGGTGACTTGTTCAAACTCGCGTCCGAGGCTTTCCCCCGTCCGCGCATTTATTGCTTCAAGCGTAAGGACATATATCTGGCCGAAGCTGGAGATGGTACCCGTAATAAAGGCCTTCAGATTCTGTCGCATGCAGATCTCTTCCCCAAGTTCTTTTGTAACCCGCTCGTCTGGCTGGCGGCCCATCAGCCGAAGTGTCTGGGTGACCTTTGAATCCGGGACAATATCGAGAAATGGCGACTGCGCGAGTGAATAGGCCAGAGCCATTTTGAGAGTTTGATCGAATACCGCCTCGCCCGTGGTGTTTTCGAATTCTGTTAACAGGATCGAATCGCGGGTCCCGCTGCCTGAACTTGTTGAATAACGGGGAGCGCTAGTTTGTCCTGTGTCACCCGGCCGATTGGGAACAGCGGTCTGATCGAGTCTTGCCTCGGCTCTAAGCTCATCACGTAATTCCTTTAGATCGACCAGAAGGTCGCGAGTAGTTTGATAACGCTGGTCACGTTTCTTTTTCAGCGTTTTTTGAACGATACGCTGAAGTTCACGTGGAAGATGAGGCGCCAGCGAAGTTACCGGCTGCGGTTCAATACTGATGATCGATGAAAGGGTGTCGGTCATCGTCTCGCCTGCGAACGGGACTTTACCGGTAAGCATTTCGTACATCACCACGCCGAAGCTGAAAATGTCAGACCGTGCATCCATCGTTTTGCCCCGGGCCTGCTCCGGCGACATATACGAGACCGTCCCCATTATCACGCCTGGATTGGTCTTCACCAGTTTCTTCGTCTCGTCTTCTCCGCCCGTGTCCGCCAATTCCGTAAGCTTCGCGAGGCCGAAATCCAGTACCTTGATGTACCCGTCGGGCCGGACCATTATGTTTTCGGGTTTGATATCGCGATGGATGATCCCGGCCTGGTGTGCTGCGGAGAGGGCTTCGGCTGTTTGAACGGAAATTGAAAGGGCGTCATCAAAAGTGATGCGCTGCTTCATTCGTTCACGGAGCGTTTTACCCTCGATATATTCGGTCGCTATGTAATGCGAGCCATCGTGTTCGCCGACCTCGTAGACT
>JBGTBC010000185.1:0-3224 GCA_041749555.1 Pyrinomonadaceae bacterium
GCAGGGGTAAAGTCATCTACGTTCCGAGTGACCAAAATAAGATCGTGTGCAAGGGCTGTAGCGGCGATGAGGGAGTCGACCGCAGGAATCGGACGGCCTTTGCGTTCCAGATCGGCGAGAAGCCGGCCCCAGAGCTTTGCGGTGGCAATGTCTTGAGCCAAAATGCGGTCGTCATATCGCCCGATCACCGAGTCGAGCCACGTCTGGAGCTCATTCTTTCTTCGCGAAGCCGGCAGCTTAGATACACCTTTTTGCAGTTCGCCAATGGTGAGCGTGCTGACATACTGCTCGTTCTCGTCTGTGTCCCGGAACCAACGAAGCACACCTTCGTTCGGCGTTTTCTTTAGGAATTCCGAGAGCACGTTGGTATCGAGGAGATACGCCATTATTCGTCCTCAAAGAAGTCAGGTCCGGGACGAACGGGGCTTTTATCCCGCTTCAGGTCGAGCTCAATGCCGTACTTATGTGCAGGATTATTGAGAAGAAATTCCTCGAGCGGCTGCGTCTTTCCTTTCAAACGTCGGTAGTCAGCGATCGAAATGATAACTGCGGTTTCCTTGCCGTTCTTTGTGATCACCTGCGGCTCACCCTTCGCGGCATTTGCCACGATCTCGCTGAATTTATTCTTGCCGTCGTATATCGATATTGTCTTCATAGGCTAGCTTAGCTAGCTTTATTCTAATTGACGATTGCTGAAATGTCAATAAAAGGAGCTTAGGTGGAGTGGCAATAAAAAATGAGTGATTGCCGTGTGTTATCGTAGGATTCGGTTATGAACGTTCCCGGGCTTGAAGACGATCCAGTAACACCAGCTGCTTTCGTAAGAGAAAAGAGGATACTTCTATTTGTTTATATCCCGACCTTCATGTTGGTCTGCTTGACCGCAATGATGGCTCTCGGCGATCCGGCATCGGGGGGGTTCGACCTTGTGCTCTCCATTGGGGTCAATTTCTGGGCATTTGCATGGGTGCGCATTGATAGCCGACAGAAAAGCTACAAACTTCATCTTCTCTTTCCATAGGCCATAATCATCTTCGGTTCCTTTGCACTCATTTACTATCTTTTTCGCTCGAGAGGACTCACTAGCGGCTTTGTCGCTTTAGGGTTCCTCGTTCTGTATATTGTGGCAACACTTCTCGTAACCGGCCTAGTTTTCCTGATCGTAATGCTGACCTTATTAGTGATCGGAATACTCCCGTCAACGACTTTCAACTAGCGAGATCGACCCGTTTCCAATGACGCCTACAATGGTAAATCTAATTAAATACGAAAAAGGAGGCGACTCGGTCGTTATCAGAACTTACAAACTTTAAAACCCATAAGACACCGAACCGGTTGAAGTCGAAGTGCGCTCGACTTTAAGGGGTAACTTAATAGATGACTCCTATTCCCCGATCACTTGAGTAATCGGTAACAAGGTAGTGTTTTCTCAATAGGAACTGAATCTAGCTCAGCGGCCCGCCCGGTCAAAGGCCGGAACAAATTCACACTTACCGAAACGTTTTCGAATGAATCCACGCCTCGATAGAAATATTCCGAAATCTTGGCATCGCACTCGGTTCTTCTTTGTAAATTAAGTTTAAAATCGGATTTACCGTCCGTGACCTCTTTAGTCAATGATTCTCCGACTATGTGCTGATAGCGAACTAAAATATGCCTCGATTCGGCCGCCCCTTTCTTGACCGTTTCGATGCTGAAAAGAAACGTCTGAAGCTGATAACCGCCGGGAATAATAAACCTATCAGATGCTGAGTGATACGCAATTGTATTCCCGATGACTATGACCTCCGGTTCTAGCTTTCGCTGCGCTTGTGCGTAAGGTAACGCAATCGTTGCAAGAAAGATCGTTGAAACGAACAAAGCTATTTTGTTGTCTTTCATAATCGGAGTCAGGCGTGCAAAATTGCGATTCATGGTAGACATCTATTGTGTTGCTGCCCTTTCCTCGATTGCGTGTGTCCTGTAACTCCCTCAAAAAATTGCGTATTGCGAGAACAACCGCACTCACTGCAAGTCTGTTTTTGTCTGTTGCAAATCCCTGATCAATTTCCCGGCCAAAATACCTACAAGAATGGAATTTATGATCGCTCCGACCCACATCCCAATTCCAACTACTGTTAACCCATTGGAAAAAACATGAACTATCAGGAAAGAAAATATTGTAAGCAACCAACTCCATGGGAAAATCAGGATGAAATACACTTCGAACCTATCCTGCGACAACATAGTCGCAGTTGACGCGAAGTAGACGATAGCCAATAAAACACCAGCGAAATGGGAACCCTTTTTTGCCATCTTCAACGTCCTGTCGGCAGCTACCTTTCACGACTCTCATTCTAACATTGACGTCAATACTGCTCGCGCAGCGGTTTCCGGCAAATACTCTGCATTCGCCCCGCATTCAAATTGAATACCGCCTCGACTAGGGATACCATCTATCGGCGAAGCAAATGATCAAAATAAAAAATCTTTCATATAGATATCCTCGTTCAAAGGAGCCTTCCTTGAAAGATCTCAACTTTGAGATAGAGCGGGGTGAGATCTTTGGTTTCCTGGGGCCTTCGGGGGCTGGGAAGAGCACTACTCAGCGGGTGCTTTACAAGATACTCACCGATTTTACCGGGGAGATCTCGATAGAGGGTCGGCCATTTAAAGAATGGGGGAATGAATATTTTGAGAAGGTCGGAGTCGGGTTTGAGCTTCCTAATCATTACCTGAAACTTACCGCTAAAGAGAATCTGGACCTTTTTGCCTCATTTTATCTGCAAGAGAATATGAAGGACCTTGATGAGCTTTTTGAGGTCTTTGGACTCGCAGGCGACGCCAATAAAAGGGTCGGAGAATTTTCAAAGGGAATGAAGATGCGCCTGAACTTTATACGGGCGATCATGCATAACCCCGATATTCTCTTTCTCGACGAACCCACCGCCGGGCTAGATCCGATAAATGCTCAAAAGATCAAACGATACATCATTAAGCTGAAAGGCGAAGGCAAGACGATCTTTGTGACGACCCACGATATGACTACGGCGGACGAGCTCTGCGACCGCGTTTCGTTTATTGCCGACGGCAAAATTCGCCTGACCGAAAAGCCCTCGGTCCTAAAGAATGAACACGGCAAACACACGGTCAAGGTCGAACTAAAGGACGGGCGATCTGATGAATTTCCGACAGAAGGCCTTGGAAACAACCCTGGCTTTCTGCAGTTTATCTTGCAAGAAGAG
>JBGTBC010000186.1:0-2613 GCA_041749555.1 Pyrinomonadaceae bacterium
ACCAATTCGCCTAAAGCAATCCCCGAGCGATTGCAGCGGCTCAACACCGAACTTATGAACGGCGAAAAAGACTTTGATTATGTCTATGCCGTCCGCCATGATCGCCGCGTCAAGTGCTGCGTCATGCGGGTAATGAAGCCGGAAAGGAAAAAGGAATACACGGCCACTGCGTCCGTTAGGGGCGTTGTACATCGGACTTATGGACCTACGCCGAGCGATGCCTTTGCCGAGCTGGTACGAGCGATCAAATGGACGCTACAGCAAGGCCGCGTCAAGACGTTCCGGGGCTGCTTTTTCAAAGGTACCGGAGACAAACCCTGTCGTAAGTGTCTGGACTGTCAGCAACAATACAGATAAACAGAAAGGCTTTCCAAAGTGCGAACCCGGAAAGCCTCTCATTGACCCCAAACCGATTAAAGAAAGGAGACAAATGAAAAATAACAGAATCACAATCAAAAATGAATTGCCGGAACTTCTGGAAGCGATTTGCACCCATCCCGATTGTCCCGAGTGGTTACAGGATGCGATTTGGGAATCGTTCCAGAATAGAACGGACCTAGTGATATACACAGCCAGCTGGTGGCGATCCCAATTTGACGCAATGAGTGTCCGGGCTATGGCCTCAGCTTATCGTGAATCTCATAGTCGCAACGACGAGACGCTGGAAGGGGGTGTGCAATGAATACACATTCCAACGTGATCGCCTTTCCAGACCGGGTAGATCGTTCAGACAGCGAAATGGAGGCAGCGGTTAAAAAGGTCTCGAAGCCCATTAGCCTGCCTCAATGGGTATGGGACCTGTTAGAGGCGGAAGCTGAAGGAAACAATCGTCGGCGATTTGAACAGGCATCGGTGATCTTCATCGAGAGATACACACAGTACCGATTTGCCGAGTTCATCGACATGGGACCACCGATGCCCAGGCAAGAGGCTCTCGACCTGCTTCTTTACAAGTACTGGCAGTCTAGGCCACAAACGTTATGCACCGACAATGTAGTTTCCTTTTCGGGAGGTGCGATATGACCTCGAAATCAAGAGTAGAAAGGCGAGTTTTAGAGGTTCGGGCGAAATACGGAGTCATCGATCGCCCATTTAACAAAGCTGATTTTTTCCGTATCTGCGAGGCCGAGAACATCAGTCTTATTCACCCTGACCGGATGCCCGAAATACGGGTTCCATTTGTCGTTCCACAGATACTTGGATTCATGTTTCATTACGACGGTTCTAGTGCGATCTACCTAAAGTGTTTTTGGTTCAAACGTTTTCGCCTGGATGTCGCCTTTCACGAGCTAGGCCATTACTTTCTTGATCACAAAGGGATGACTCTATCTAAGGCGTTTCAAGAATCTCGAAATGGCCCGGTCGAATCGGAAGCGGATCTCTTTGCGAGTCTCGCAACATCGAGGGGGAAGTGAGATCAGACACGACAAAAGGCCCGATTCGACCGGGCCTTAGTTCTACGCTACCAAACCTCGGGCTCTTTGCGCCGTATAACTTTACCCTGCCTGACCAGATTGGCGAGTTGGTTGGAGCATTCCGGCGAACACGACCAAGCGTTGCTCCTTTTTGCCCAAAAGAAACTCTTACAAATTTCACATATTCGAATACGGTCGGGGGCGGTTTTGGAGAAGATGCCGAATATTACGCCAGCGGGGCGAATAGTGCCATCGGCGTCGAACATTATCGGCAATACTGCCTGGTCTTCCATATAAAAAGTTTGATACCGATGATCATTGTACGCATTCACGATCTGGCGCAGAACCCTTCTCTCCATCATCAAAAGGTCAATCTGAAACTTGGCATTCATAAATCCGGCGGCTTGCACAGCGGGGGCGATCGCTTCCGGTTTGAATGCATTTTGAAGCCGCTTGATATGCTTTTCGTCTATCTTAGGCAAATCCTCATACCTTTCTTCTTTCATGGCCGCCTGCTGTTCCAGGTGGAAGCTCTTATTGATCGGTTCAATGATCTTTCGAACTTCGTCATCGGGCGGGAGCTTATTAAATGCAGCTATCAACGGGACCAGACGAGGGGGTGGAATGCTCTTTTTTTCGTATCTCATACAGTTATCTTTTTCTATCAGCAAAGCATAATCGTTTTCTGCATAAAAATGCAAACAATTCTTGACAATGCCGTAAAAATCGATAACCTCATTAGCAAGGGATGTCGTAAACATCGTATGTAAAGGTGAAAGATACCTGTATACAAGAGGTAAATAACAATATGACTCGACTGTTAAGCGTAAAAGAGCTTGCCCCAATTCTCGGCGTCAAACCGCCTCGGGTGTATGAGCTATACAAAGAAAACAAGATCCCTGGCGCCGTCGTGTTAGGGGCTAATCAGATTCGATTCAGCGAAAAAATAATTTCAGAGTGGATTAGCGGCGGCGAATCTCGGAAAGACGCCAAGGTTCAAACGGCCTAGATAAAAGAAAACGCCCCAACCTCGGCAAAAGGAAAGGGCGTGGATTCGAAATAGCAAAGTGCAAACGATTACTACAATGAAAGATTACCACGAAAACCACACAGGTTCAACAGTCCATTTCCGGCCAGGACCCTCAACGACTCACAGAGCTGCGGTTTATGACCGCAGCACCTCGGATCTTCGGCGATC
>JBGTBC010000187.1:0-2332 GCA_041749555.1 Pyrinomonadaceae bacterium
GATCGTTATGGTCGTCTACCTCGACGAAGCAGTAAAACGAAAGCATGCGGAACTAGGTCGGCTGAACCCCGAATCGCTCCGCGACGCTGTGATGGAAGGGGCATTGCTCCGCCTCCGCCCCAAGGTTATGACGGTAACAACTATCGTCTTCGGTCTGCTGCCCATCATGCTGAGCACCGGTGCCGGTTCAGAAGTAATGAAACCGCTCGCGACGCCCGTGTTTGGGGGAATGATGTCTAGCTTGCTCCACGTGCTGATCGTGACGCCAGTGATCTTTTACTGGCTTCGTTTATGGGAACTCTCCCGGGAAGAGAAAGGAAGAATATGACTAGGAACCTAATGAGATTGTTTGCCTGGGCGATGATTGTTCTGGTGATAACCTGCGGCCTCCAAACTGCTTTGGCACACGAGGCGCATAACACGACCGCGACGAATTCCGCAACAAATAAGGTTCCGGAATCGCAAACCAACTCATCGGACGAACCTGTTTTGGCTTCGTCGTCGGCTGAACCGGCGGCACCGATCACCGAATTTCCTACGCTCCACCCGCTGGTTGTCCACTTTCCGATAATGCTGATCATTCTGGCGGCCGCATTTCAGATCGTTTCTCTTTTTGTTTTTCGGCGAGAAATGGGATGGTCGGTTGTTTTTCTAGCATTGCTGGGTACGATCGGTGCTTATTTGTCATCGAATGTCTTTCATCCTCACACAACCGGCCTGACGGAAAATGCCCAGAGGCTTCTGGTCGAACACGAGCTATTTGCCGCCTACACTTTTTGGCTCGGAGTCGCGGGACTAGTGTTAAAGATCGTGTCTCAATTCATTCTCGCTAGACGATGGTGGAGCGAAACTGCGGTCACCATCGTATTGCTCGGAGCCGCGGTGGCAGTAGCCATCGCGGGACATCACGGTGCCGAGCTTGTCCATAAAGAAGGCGTCGGCCCTAGGGGAGACTTTCTCGAGACGCACGATCACTAAAACCTTGATGTTACGATCCGTCATAAAACTTCTTATATTTACGGTGTTGGCTATTGTCAGCGGAGCCTTAGCGAACGCGAACGGCCAGACACCGGTAAGGACAGACAGCCATACCCGCTATATCGATTTGGCTGGCGGGATGACCGCCGACGCAGCGGTCGCATTCGCCATAAAAAACAACGCTGAGATAGAGGCAATTCGAAAAGAAGCTGAGGCCGGCGAGGCTTTGATCGGGCAGGCGCGCCTGCGGCCTAATCCGAGTGTCGAGGTGAGCGGAAATAAAATGATCAACGGGCCGGATAATGGACTGATGATCGAGGGAGGTTTGCCCCTCGAACTTGGCGGAAGGCGTGGCGCGCGCATCCGTGTGGCCGAGAGGGAGCTCGAGATACGAAAACTTGCCGTGGCCGAACGCGAAAGGCAGACCGCAGCCGAGGTCCGCGCAAAATTTGGTGAAGCGTTAGCGGCTGCACTCAAACTGAAGTTCATTGAAGAAATGTTGGCGGCCGCGACAGAAAACTACAACCTTGTTTCGGCACAGGTTGACGAGGGTCGCCGCGCTCCGCTTGAACGGAATATGGAAACGGTCGAGCTCAATCGCATCCGTGCGATGCGCGAAATGAGCGAAGGCGAGGCCGAGATCCGTTTACTCGAACTTAGAAATCTGATCGGAATGGCACCCGAGGAACCGCTTAGACTGCGTGGCGGATTCGATAACCTTGTAAAGCTCCTTCCTCCGCAGGCCGAGGCGATCCAGCAGGCACTGCAAACACGTACTGATCTGGCCGGGGCACGAGCGGTTGAAAGGCTGGCGGCGGCGCGTACCGATCAGGCCCGGGCCGAAGGCCGTATAGATGCCGATGTTATGGTCGGTTACCAGCGTATGCGTTCGGGCTATCCTTTATCCGCGTTCGATGCAGCCGGGTTGTTGATGCCGATCGATATGCGTGCACAGTTTTTTACGTTCGGCGTCAAGCTGAACCTACCCGTCAGGAATCGTAACCAGGGAATGATCGCCGCCTCAAAACTCGAAGAAGAAGCGGCGACAAAGAGGCGAGAATTCGGAGAATTGACCATCCGACGTGAGGTGGCTGCGGCATATGTTCGCCACAACCGTTCGGCGCGAGCCGAAGAGATAAATCGGGTCGGTGTCCGCGCTCAAGCAGGCGAGAATCTGAACGTGGTCCGACAGACCTACGAACTCGGATCTAAGACACTGCTCGATTATATCGCCGAATTGCGTCGATTTATCGATACCGAAAGCGGATTTATCGATTCGCAGCTAGAAGCTTATCTTGCCGCGATCGAGGTTATGCGCGTAACAAACGCGCCGGAGTTGATCACCAGATGAACG
>JBGTBC010000188.1:0-15903 GCA_041749555.1 Pyrinomonadaceae bacterium
TGTGTTCCGGCTATAAACGGAAGCGATGGCCCTCATAAAAATGTCTAGATATATTCAAATCATGGAGACACTCACATGTCGCTTTTTTCTACCAAACCGATCTCAAGAATAGTTGCCGAAGCCCAGGAAACCGGAACCCACACCCTAAAAAAGACACTAAGCGGCCTCGATCTTACACTGCTCGGCGTCGGTGCCATTATCGGTACCGGCATTTTCGTTTTAACGGGCCAGGCGGCCGGTAAACATGCCGGGCCCGCCGTAATTATTTCAATGGTAATCGCCGGCATCGTCAGTGCGTTTGCCGCTTTATGTTATTCGGAATTCGCAGCCAGCGTACCGATCTCGGGTTCGGCATATGCATATGGTTACGGAACGCTCGGCGAATTCATCGCGTGGATCATTGGCTGGGACTTGATACTAGAGTACGCATTTGGCGCGGCAACCGTGGCCGTGGGCTGGTCAGGGTATGTAGTCAGCCTCTTCAGAGACACGCTCGGAATAAACTTCCCTCTGGAGTTAAGCGCTCCACCTGGAATGGAGATCCGGCTTGCGGACGGATCGTTGACATATGGCGTTTTCAACCTGCCGGCATTTTTGATCTCGATCGCCGTGACGCTGCTGCTCATTCGCGGGATCAAAGAATCGGCAAGTTTCAACTCAGCGATCGTCGTGATAAAGGTTGTCGTGGTTGTCCTCTTTATTGTAGCCGGTATCGGTTACGTTAATACGGACAACATCGGCATCGGCTGTGTGGTGGGGAGTCCGGGCTGCGCGGAATTCATGCCGTATGGTTTTTCCGGCGTTGTGACCGGAGCGGCCGTCATATTCTTTGCATATATTGGTTTTGATGCGGTCTCCACTGCGGCACAGGAAGCAAGGAACCCGCAAAGGGATATGCCGCGCGGAATTCTTGGATCTTTGGCGATCTGCACCGTACTTTATATTCTGGTCGCCGGGATCATGGTGGGCCTAGTTGATTACAGGCTGCTCACGAATGCCGCTGCCCCGATCGCAGTTGCAATCGACGCAGCTCTGCAGCAGGCGAGCGGAACGACTATGGGAACGATCTTATATGCATTTCCGACCATCATTAAGGTTGGGGCCGTTCTCGGACTCAGTTCGACGATGGTGGTTATGGTGATGGGCCAACCCCGGGTATTTTACTCAATGTCGAAGGACGGTTTGCTTCCCGCCTGGGCAGCGAAGATACATCCCAGATTTCAGACGCCTCATATCACCACTGCCATCACCGGCGTTATTGTCTCGATCCTTGCCGGTTTTGTCCCTATCAGTCTACTCGGAGAGCTTGTTAGTATCGGCACTCTATTCGCGTTTGTCATAGTTGGTACCGGCATTATCATTCTTCGGTCGTCAAACCCAGCCTTAAACCGACCTTTCAAAGTCCCTCTTTCGCCTTATATCCCGATCGCTACCGTATTGTCGGCTGCATATCTGATGAACAGCCTGCCGCTCGATACGTGGATCAGGCTGATCGTTTGGATGTCGATAGGACTCGTTATCTACTTTGCTTACAGCTACGACCACAGCAAACTGGGGAAGGAGGAAGAGCGTGGCGGCGACGCAGCCGAATCGAACTACAAGCCGCCGATCGCCGCGATGGTCGCGATCGTTGGAGCCATGGCGTTAACGGTGTGGCAAGTCTGGGGCACGGCGTGGATAGAAGTAGCCGTTAGGCTGTTTGCATGGGGCGTAACGGGGGCTCTGGTGGGAGTGCTAATGTACGGCAAGGGCGACCGAAACGCAGTGCGTACTGCGAAAACAAGAAACCTTGGGCTGGCACTTACATCTGCAAACCTGGCCGTATGGATCGGCATAACCTATTGGTTCTTTGTACACTACGCGGAGCTGCACACTAAGTAGCGAGGTCATACACGCACACCATAAACGCAAAAAAGGCGGAGAGTAAGAAAATTACTCTCCGCCTTTTTAACCTTAGTTCTACCTTATTGTTCCATCGGGACGACCGGGTTTTCTGTCGGCGGGCCTGACGGCTCGATCTTCTCAAGAGCAGTCTGATAGATCCGGATGCTGCCTGATTCTTCCAGTCTCCGTTTGGCGACAGCCAGATAGTCGGTAAAGACTGAAGTTCGCTTTTTCGTGAGCATCTGTTCGATCAGCCCACTGCGTTGTTTGGCAAATTCGGCAGGGTCTGCATCCTGGCGATTGGTAACCCCTACCACGACCCAACTGTCACCGATTTTGATCGGCGTTTTGCCTACTTCGCCGGGCTTTAGGTCATAAACGGTATTTTCGAGTAACTCGTTAGTGCCGGCGGCCAGGCCTTCGCCGATAGGAGAGCCCAAAACAAAGTCTTTCTGCTCCTTTGACGCCCATCCGCTGCTCGATGCAGCCGTGCCTAAACCGCTCGCGGTCGTTGCTTTTTCAGCGATCTGCTGAGCGATCTTTTCGACCTCGTTCCTGGCAGTGTCATTTCGTACAACTTCCAGGATACGCTCACGGACCTCGGAAAATTCGGCATCACGCGGTTCTTTCTTATCTACCAGCATTGGTATTGCAAATCCGTTCTGGATCGGGGTTTTTTCGCCGACATCGTTTACAGCATCAAGCGGCCGGATGCCATCTTCGAACTGAGGAGAAATGCCGATATTCGGAACATCATCACCGGGCTTCAGGTAACCGGTTTCACGAACCATCTCGGCAACACTCATATTGGCCTCGGCTGCGAATGCCCGGGCGGTTTTTTGCGGGTCCTTGGTTTCTTTTAACGAATCGGCAACCTTTTGGGAGAGTTCGGCAGCGACGGCATAGGCGCGACGGTTGCGCAGGCCTGCCTCGATCTCTTTTTTCGCCATCTCGAAGGTCTTTGGAACCTCATCGCCGCGGCGAAGGATAAAAATGCGGCTCTGATATGAAATGGGCTCAGAAACCTCACCCGGCCTCATTTTCAAAAGGCGTTGGTATGGATCATCAGCATTATTAGGGTTCTCCCGAACCGGGCCGCTCAATTTGCCGCCGTTCGGGGCAGTTGCCGGATTTTCCGAATGCCCTTTTGCAAGGGTGGCAAAGGTTTCTTCGGAAACGGTGGGTCCATCCTTACGCAATTGCTGGATCAATTCGCTGGCCTTAGCCTGGACCTGCGATTCAAACTCCGGCCTGGTCACGCGAAGGACCAATTCCTGGCCGAGTACGCCAGCGATCTTTTTGTCATCGGGAAGATTGTCAAATTCAGTTTTCAGGTCGGCATCGGAGATCTGCATCTTTTCGCCGAGCTTACTCGTATTTACGAAAACGTATCTGATCTTCTTTTGCGGGAAATTGATGAAATAGTTCGATTTGTTTCCTTCGAAAAAACTGCGAAGCGAATCTTCCGATGGCGTGATCTTCTTAGCTAGTTCGGCGGTGCTGATGGTGACGTAATTGATGTCGAATTTTACGTTTTTTCGCTGAAAGTCTTTGAGGGCCTCTTCTTCAGACACCGCAACGCCAGCCGTAATGAATGCCTCGAGCTTCTTTGCGCTTATGTCGTCGCGAATGTTTTGTTCGAAAGTGGCAACACTGCCAAACTGCTCAGTGATATTCAGTTCATAAGTTGCCTGGTTGAACGGCGTGCCATCCGTCGACCATTGTCGGCGGATCTCAGCAGCCACCTCGGCATCGCTTGCTAAGAGGCCCATGCGTCCGGCTTCGATCCGGGCAATTCGGCTATCGATCAAACTATCGAGCATCATTCTAGCCGGAAGGGTCTGCCCCTGGCTAAAGCGGCTGTAGTTTTCCTGCTGCCGGACAATTTCACCGATCGATATGTTGTGGCCGGAAACAGAAGCGACAGTTTCGGCGCTTTGGGCGAGATTCGCCGTTACAGTGTTGCTGGCCGGCGCGTAGAACAACACGAGGCTCACTACCATAACAATGGCGAATAAAAGAAGAACAAAATTTCGAGTCTTCTCGAGACGTTTGAATAGCTTTAACATCGACAATTTACCTTATCTTATTTGAAGTAGAAAAAAGATCGCCCGAAGGGACAATCCGTAATAATAACAAAAACCGCGATCGAAAACCAATATAAATGCGTCGTGGGATGGCTGCATTACTGTACAAGTATTTGATGCCCACTAGGGCGTCAATAGATGTAAGCGCCCAAAAGCGGCTTCGACCTAAAGAAACGCTTGCAGTTTAGACCCGGTTGGCCGATGATTAACGGGGCACTTTGCGACTATGAACAATAGAGAGATCAGATCAGTAGGTATCGTTGTCAAGCCGGGCCATGACGAAGCAATGACGACCGCGGTTGAACTCTCCGGATGGCTCAAAGACCGCGGGATCATACAGGCCGGCGAACCAATAGCCGCCGGTGTTACACCGATCGAGGGCACTGGCTTTTTTGACGCGGACCTCGTCGTAGTGCTTGGCGGCGACGGTACGATGCTCTCAACGGCCCGACTCGTCGGCGATGCCGATATACTCGTGCTGGGGGTTAATTACGGAAGCCTCGGCTACCTGACCGATTTTCGGATCGAAGAGATGTTTCCGGCACTGGAGGCGATAATTGCCGGCCAGTATGACATAGACAGACGAGTAATGATCGACGCCGAACAATGGCGCGGCGGCGATCTGATCGCCAAGGGCCGTGTGCTGAACGATGTCGTCATAAATAAAGCCGCCCTTGCCAGGATCATCGAGATTACGGTCAATCTGGACGGCCTTTTTGTGAACTCCTTCCGGGCGGACGGGTTGATCGTCTCGACCCCTACGGGTTCGACGGCGTACAACCTTTCGGCGGGCGGGCCGATCATTTATCCATCGATGAACGCGATCGTTCTGACGCCGATCTGTCCGTTCACGCTGACTAACCGGCCGATCGTCGTGCCGGACACAGCCGAGATCGAACTTATCCTCGATAACGAGAACGAGGGCGTTGTTCTCAGCCTGGATGGTCAGACCGGCCACCAGATGCTCGTCGGCGATCGGATCGCTATACGAAAAAGCCAGACGACCTTCAATCTCGTCCACCCCTCGAACCGAAACTACTTCGATGTTTTGAGAAACAAGCTGAAGTGGGGACGGTGAGGGGAGTGGACAGTGAAGGGTAAACAGTAACGAGACTGAGGCAGCTATCGAGTTTTTTGACGAGTGAAAAGGCGTACTCGTTCTTCATCGACTTCGTCCGTCCCCTCGGGAAACCAGCGATACTGCCTAAGATCACATTTTCCGGTTCTGCTGAACGAAATTCCTTCAGCTTCAAGAAGCTCCTGCTGCAGGTTGATCGGGATAGTCAGCCTCGCGGTTGAGCATCTTCCCTGTGAATTGATCACTCGCTGCCATGGCACATTCTCAGCGTCGGCACCGCTCATGACATAGCCGACGGTCCGGGCAGTATAACCTTCGCCAAGAATGATCGCGATCTGTCCGTATGTCATCACTCGGCCGGGCGGGATGCCGCGAACGATGTCAAAAACCCGATCCCGATAGCTTTTGTCGTCTCGTTTGCTCAACCGTTGTGATCAATGGGCCTTACGATCCAGCCTCCGCCTATTACCTCATCATCGTTATAAAAGATAGTGGCCTGGCCCGGAGTGATCGCCCTCTGGGGCTCGTCGAAAGTTATTAGAGCGTTATCATTCGGCAAGGCAACGATGGTCGCGGGGGCGGGCTCGTGTCGGTACCGGATCTTAACGTTGGCACGGACAGGCTCGCCGGGCGTATCAAACGCGACCCAGTTTACTCCCTTTGCCTCAAAACCCACGCTGTCGAGATCATTCGCTTCACCGACGATTATACGGTTCTTCGCGCGTTCGATCTGGACCACGTAAAGCGGCTTTTCATTTGCGACGCCGAGACCCTTTCGCTGGCCGATCGTGTATCGGTGAATGCCGGTGTGTGTCCCAATCGCCACGCCCTCGCTGGTAACGATCTCACCACCTGCGGGCTTTTCTCCGCCTCGCCCTTCATGGTCAAGGTAACGATCGATAAACTCGGAATATTTTCCATCAGGTACAAAACAGATCTCCTGCGATTCCTGTTTCTCCGCTGTGTAAAGATCAGCTCCGCGGGCAATGTCGCGAACCTCTTCTTTATGCATCTCTCCTAACGGAAAATATGCGCGGGAAAGCTGTTCCTGAGTTAGCTCCCACAGGAAGTAGCTCTGGTCCTTGGCATAATTTCTGCCGCGGAACAATCGGTACCGGTCAGCTTCAGCATCGTATTCGACGCGGGCGAAGTGCCCGGTCGCAACTTTGTCACAGCCGAGGCTGACGGCCATTTTATCGAGCGAGGCAAATTTCAGCCGTGAGTTGCAGGCGACGCAGGGAATAGGCGTTTCGCCCTCCAGATAGCTCTGTACAAAAGGCTCGACGACGGCCGTCTCAAACTCTTTTTCGAGATTCAAAACGTAGAAGGGGAATCCCAGGGTCTCTGCCACACGCCGTGCGTCATAAACATCGTCAAGCGAGCAGCATCGGGAGGGCAATGGGTCGCCATTTTCATCCACACTTATCCCGCGGCGCTGGTTCCAGAGCTGCATCGTAAAGCCGATCAGTTCATGCCCCTGCTCCTTTAATAATGCAGCCGCTGCCGAACTATCGACACCGCCGCTCATTGCTACAGCTATCTTCATTACTTGTCCACTGTGTCGATTCCCCAAAAAAGACCACCCTACACCTGAATGTCCAGTATAGCGGTTTGAGCACATGTTTAGAATTAGATCATTGGGCCGATCGGCTAATGAGGGGCGCGAGAGCAGTTTTTATCGACTCAGCATATGCACGGGCGCCTTCGGGGTTCGGATGGCCGATCGCAGCGATCTCACATAAGCGAATAGGAAATTCGATGCCGGTTTCAGCCTTTAGTTTTGGTAATGCTTCGTTGCAGTCTTTGATGCGCGACTTGGCCAGCGGGTCATTTACCACACCATTTTTGCCCATGCGAAAGAGTTTTGTGTTCGGCGTTTCGGCCCCATCGTCGAGGGTGAGCGGTGATCGAATAAATACTGCTCTAGTTGTGCCGTACTTTGAATTCAGCTTATCAACCGCAGACTTTAGACTTTTATCTGATTCTTCGACCCATATGTGCGAGCGTTCGATCGCACGTTTTTTTAGTTTGTTAAAGAACAATGGACGGACTATCGGGTTATTGAGCATTGCCTTTCTAAACCCGGAAGCACCCAGTGCCTCGAGCCACGCGTTCAGAAGTTTCTTGCCCGAAGAATTTGGTCCTATTGCCGGAAAGTAGCCAACAACAGCGATCAATGCTTTGGGATGTAATTCGGCTGCGCTTTCGATCACATCATACATATCGTCACGGCAATATTTTTGAACTTCACGGCGAAGCTCATCATCGTCGCCCTTGGGGTCATAAACAAGTGATGTACTGATATCTGTAATACACCCGGTCAGCATGATCAGATCTGCACCGGATCCACCGGCGGCCCGATACTCGGCTGCCGCTACCTCGATCTGCTTCGACATGCTCGGAAAGCCGACATTGACCTCTGGTTTGAACGGATAAGTTTCGTCGCGTCCTGCCTTTCTGTATTTTTCGGCATCGCCCGGATGAAATTTCACTGTCGAACCGGAATGAGCTTTTACCTTAATGTTCACGTCTCGCGGACCGAGAAAAGCATCTGTCCGCAGCCAGTCGCCGAACAGATTGTAAAACTTGTCCTTTTCCGCGAGGCCCTGGCCCCAAACCACCGAATCGCCCACGACGAGAAACTCAAATGGCTGTTTGGCCTGAACAACATTAGCAAACAAACAGCCGATTATAAGGGATCCGGCAGCTGCACTTGTGAGCACAGTAGGATAATTCCGTTTGGTATGATTTTTCATCGCAGTTTGGGCATTGTAAGCCTAGATGGCCGTCAGAACAAGATACGTTACCGAACGGATCGAACTTCCCAATAGATTCGCGCCCTGGACGTTTCGATCTTCGACCACTCGCTCGCCAATAGTTGCCGGGTTTCAGCCAACTCGAATCCGGCTTGGGGTAAACCATGTGTTCACGAATCTGATCTACTCCACTCTGCCGCGAGGATCGCGTAGACGGCGAGATCGATAAAACGGTCGTGGAGGTATTCGGATTCGCGAGCTATGCCTTCGAGTTTGAAGCCGAGTTTTTCGGGTATGCTGCGGCTTTTTAGGTTTTCGGTCCCGCAGCGTATTTCTATGCGATTGATGTTCATGTTGTTGAACGCATTGTCGATCAGCGCGCCGCATGATCGGGTGATGAGGCCCTTGCCCTGGAAACCTTTTCCGAGCCAGTAACCGATCTCGGTCCTCCGGTCATTATTGTCAAAGTAGTTATACCCGATCTGCCCGGCCATGCGGTCACCGTGCCAGATCCCGATCTCATACCCGTGGCCTGAGCCGTAATTTGCGCAGTTCTTTGCTATCCACTCCTCGGTATTCTCGAGCAGGCGGTCGGGGTCCTTTAGCCAGTTGGACCATTCGCGAAGATGGTTGTAGCTGGTTTTGATCAGAGCATGAAGCTCCGGAGCATGATACGGCTCAATGTGCGCGAGATGGGCGTCGGGGCCGAGACTTAGTTTGAACATCGAGGCGATTATAATACAACTCCCAAATAAACGTGTTCGCCACGTTTCGAGCTCGAATACACCAAACATTGATAGGGGTCGAATCGTAAAAATCAGGTTCTTGCATTTTGCATCTTTGCTGCACTATATGCTACTTTCTACAAACTATGCGACCCGCAATTGTTTAGTTCATCCGCTCCGAAGGCCTTTTAATGACAGATCTTTCTGTCGACCTAAAGGTACGCCCGGGCACGATCTGTGCCGTTTTTTTCCGTTTCATATTAAATAGTCATGCATATACCGTCGGAGGCTCCGTCTGTCGAGCCGGAGGATAATTCATTTAGGTCGATAATTCGCGAGGCATTTAGGGGGACGCAGCGAGATTTTACCAAAGGGTCGATCATGGCAGGGTTGATAATCCTGGCGATCCCGATGATCCTCGAGATGTCGATGGAGGCGATATTCGCAATTGTCGATACGTTTTTTGTGGCGAAGCTCGGGGCGGAGGCGGTGGCTGTCGTTGGCCTGACGGAATCGATCCTGGCTCTCGTCTATGCTGTAGCGATCGGCCTGAGCATTGGGGCAACAGCGACCGTTGCACGCCGGACCGGCGAAAATGATCCTGAGGGAGCTGCTAGGAGCGCCGCCCACATTATCTATCTCGGCGTGATCGTTTCGGTGGTGATGGGCGTTGCCGGCGTGATCTTTGCGGCGGATATTTTGCGGCTGCTGGGTGCGGAACCGCAGGTTATCGAGCTGGGGACACCGTTCATGCAGATCATGCTCGGTACGAATGCGGTCATCGTCTTCCTTTTTCTGCTGAACGCAATATTTCGCGGGGCGGGTGATGCGGCTATTGCCCTGCGCGTTCTGATCGTTGCCAATCTGCTAAATATCGTCCTCGATCCGTTATTTATTTTTGGCATATGGGTTTTTCCGGAACTCGGGGTGACGGGTGCGGCTGTCGCCACTGTGATAGGCCGCGGCATCGGTGTCGCTTACGCCTCGTGGGCACTGTTCGTTCGCGATAACGGCGGGCGTATCGAGATCAGGCGAAGGCATTGGAAATTTGACCCGAAATTGCTCTGGACGTTGATCAGGCTATCGTCGGTCGCGGTTCTGCAATTTCTGATCTCGACAGCCAGTTGGACGGGGCTCGTGATCATAATCGCCGGATTTGGCAGCGTTGCGATCGCAGGTTATCAAATCGGGCTGCGCGTAATAATTTTTGTCATTCTGCCCGCAGTAGGCTTGGCAAATGCGGCCGCTACGCTCGTAGGGCAAAATCTGGGAGCCGGCAAACCAGAACGGGCCGAGCGCTCAGTGTGGATCGCCGGATTTCTAAACGCAGGGCTGCTCGGGCTCGCGGGGCTGTTTTTTATCATCTTTCCAGATCTGGTCATCGCAATATTTACGGATGACCCGGCGATCTCGGCCTATGGACGTGATTGCCTGCGGATCGTGGGTTATGGGTATGCGTTCTACGGGCTCGGAATGGTGATGGAAAGCTCTTTTAACGGGGCCGGCGACACGGTCACGCCCACCTGGCTGAACTTTCTTGTGTTCTGGATGTTTGAGATACCGCTGGCATACGTACTCGCATATCAGATGAACATGGGCCCGCAAGGGGTATTTTGGGCGATAACCATCGCGTTCTCGGTCCTGGCGGTAGCGAGCGCACTGCTTTTCAAACGGGGCAAGTGGAAACTGGTCAAGGTTTGATCGGTGAACGTCGGCGAGCGGTTTTGCGGTAAAATATTCCTATGACCTCGGATGTATTTCCCGATCCAGCGACCTATGTATACCCTGACTGGGTCGCGATCGGGAACTATTTCTTTCGATCGAGTGATGTCGTGACATTCGGCACACCGCTGACGGTAAATAACGTCCGCGAAGCTTATTTGAAGGGAATCTTCCCGTGGCATACGGATGGCATCCCTCTGCCGTGGCATTGCCCGGAACGGCGAGCGATATTGGAATTTGCCGATCTGCGAATTCCGCGAAGCCTGCAAAAGTCACGGCGAAACAGCGATCTGACCTTCACGATCGACAAAGATTTCGAATCGGTGATCCGCGAGTGCTCGCTCGCCTACCGGCCGAGGCAAGGTGGTACGTGGATCACTAGAGAATTTGAAAAGGTCTTTGCCGATCTGCACCACGCCGGAATGGCTCACAGCGTCGAGGCTTGGGATGCGGATGGCCAGTTGGTCGGCGGGCTCTATGGCGTCGATGCGGGCGGTGTGTTTTGCGGTGAATCGATGTTTTATAAATCGGCAAACGCGTCAAAACTAGCCCTGCTTTTTCTAATCGACCATCTTAAGGCGCAAGGGTCGACGTGGATAGACTCGCAAGTGATCACACCGCATTTCGAAGCTCTCGGAGCGAAAGAGATCGACCGGCTGGAATTCCTTGAAAAACTTAGGGTTACGCAAAATGCTAAGCTAAAGCTATTCTAATATGCCGCATCGTCAACGCAAAAATATCCGTCCGGGCATCGAGGTCTCGATTGTTCTAAAAGAAGACCAGCGTACCGGAAAACAGACCACCGGCACCGTCAAGGACATCCTGACAAATTCAGCAAACCATCCGCATGGGATCAAGGTCCGGATGACGGATGGGCAAGTCGGCCGCGTGCAAGAGATAATATCGGAGGAGGAATCAAGATGAGTTACTTCGCCAGGCCCTTGAATAAATCCGAAACGGATTTGAAGAGGGGTCGTTATGGGAGAATCGGAGTATTTTGCGAGGAAAACGGCGAAAAAACATTAATCGGGTCTTATCTGCGAAATTATTCTAGCTTCTTCGATACTTTCTCTCCTTTTCGCATCGGCAATTCTGATTTCGCTTTATACTCTCCGGATTACACAACTTCGCGGATAATGAAACTTCCTTCATGCCGGGATATTGGCGGCGAGGAGCCGTCTGAAAGTGGATTTTGTCCGGTCGAATATTATGTGCCAACTTATATTGATGAGGAAGTGATTCACGAAACGAACAACGAGTCTTTCCCTTCTCGACGGGTTACTAAGAACCGAGTTAACAATCCAAGTGATTCCAACCTTACGGAGACAAGGCAAGAGCACAAGTACACTAACGGCATCACCGGACAGGAGTGTACCGATATCATCAGCACTCGCCCTTTGACTCCGATACTTTATTACCCGTTTGCTTTTGTGGCAGGCTGCATTTGGGGGGATGATAGCAGCTGGAAAATCCAGTTTATTGACCTGTCAGAAGCCGACAAAGGTGTTCTAAAACGGGAAGAAAGGTTCGGATACATTGAGCTGCCGGAGAATATTACATTGAAGGAAGCTGTCAATATGTCGGATTACGCTTATGATATGGGTGATGAAGATGCGTTTCGAATTCAGATCCAACTTACCCAGACTTTTGATTTGAAATCTGGGAAGGCGATACATCCCTTAGATTAGTATGGACAATTTTCTCATTTACGGCGCAAACGGATACACGGGCGAATTGATCACGCGGTACGCTGTCGAGCGTGGGATGAAGCCCATTCTCGCGGGACGCAATGCGATCGAGATCGAGGCCTTGGCGAAGAAACATCATCTCGAATACCGCGTGTTCTCGCTTGACGAAGGATACCGCATCGACCAGACCCTGCAGGATGTGGATCTGGTGGTTCATTGTGCAGGGCCATTTTCGCTGACGTCGCGGGCGATGGTCGAGGCTTGTCTGCGTACGAAAACGCATTACTCAGACATAACTGGTGAAATAGCAGTATTTGAAGCTATGGCGGCGCTCGACCAGAAGGCAAAAGATGCCGGAATAATGGTGATGCCGGGGGTGGGGTTTGACGTTGTGCCGAGCGATTGCCTGGCCCGTCATCTGAAGGAGCGGCTGCCGTCGGCAACGCATCTTTCGCTGGCATTTTACGGCATGGGCCGTCTGTCGCACGGCACTCAGGCGACGATGACGATGAATGTGGGCAAGGGCGGCGCGATCAGAAAAGACGGCAAGATCACAAGTGTTCCTGCCGCGTGGAAAACGCGTGAGATCGATTTTGGCGAGGTCACCAAGATCGGCGTAACGATCCCCTGGGGCGATGTCGCGACCGCGTATCATTCCACAGGGATACCGAATATCGAGGTTTTCACAGTAGTTCCTCCTTCGGCTTTAAAGATGATGAAAGCCAGTCGCTACCTCGGCTGGCTGCTCGCTACCGGGCCATTTCAGGACTATCTCCAAAAGAAGATCCCCGCCGGCGGCCCGAGCGACGAAGAACGCGCCAAAGGCCGCACCCTGCTCTGGGGCGAGGCCCTCGACCTCAACGGCAACCGCGTAGAATCACGCCTCCAGTGTCCCGAAGGCTACACAACGACCGCCCTCGCCGCGTTGAACATTGCCGACAAGATCTTGGCAGGAAATTTCATGACCGGATTCCAAACTCCCGCAAAGGCGTACGGCGCTGATCTTGTGCTCGAGATCGACGGAGTGGCACGCCAGGATGTGAATTGACCAAGCAATTTCAGATATATAAGGATAGAATAGATCATATGAAGACTCCTACGATTAATCGTTTCTGCGCGGCGGTCACGATCATTTTCGCGGCTTTCTTTTCTGCTACTGCACAAACCGATCGGGAACTGGGCGAGGCGACCGTAAAGGCCCTAACCCTTTTTGAGCAGCAGAGGTTTGCTGAGGCGATCCCTCATTTTGAGATCGTGGTCAAGGCGATACCTGATCAGGCCCAGGCCCGATTTATGTATGGATTTTGCCTGATCGCCAAATCAAAGCAGATCAGCGACACTCGCGAGGCCAAGGAGCTATCTGCAAAGGCACTGGAACAGTTTGTGAAGGCCAAAGAGCTCGGGCTCAAAAGCGAAGAAAACGATCAATTGATCGCCCTTTTAAGCGGAAAGCCGGCTCCTGCGGCTAGGCCGATGTATTCGGCAAACAAAGAGGCAGAAAAGCATATGATGGAGGGCGAGAGCCATTTTGCTCAATCGAATTATGACAAGGCGATAAAGAGCTTTGAAAAGGCGCTCGCACTGGACGCGAAGATCTATCAGGCGGCGGTATCGGGCGGCGACGCCTATGTAGGAAAAAGCGACTGGGAGAACGCTGAGAAGTGGTATCAGCGTGCTATCGCGATAGACCCGATGCGTGAAACGGCTTACCGCTATTCGGCCACGCCGTTGATGAAACAGAAGAAATACGATCTCGCCCGTGATCGTTACATCGAGGCCTTTATTACCGAACCATATAGCCGGATGTCGCCGCGTGGAATCGGGCAGTGGGCCGACGTCACCGAAGCTGAACTCGGGCATCCGGTCATAGATGTGCCCGAGGTAACCTTTGACTCGGCGGGTAAAGCGGTGCCTAAGACAGCGATCAGCGCGGAAGACGCCTCAGCAAAACCGTGGTTGGCGTATCTAGCTGCCCGTGAAATCTGGAAAAAAGAAAAATTTGCTAAGTTGTACCCTAAGGCAGCAGCTTATCGGCACAGCCTGTCGGAAGAGGCGGAGGCGATCCGCGACGCGATAGCGGCGGCAAAGGTGCAGAAATCGCCGAACAAGCAGTTTGACCTTCTTGCAAAAATAGACGCCGATGGCCTCCTCGAAGCCTATATCCTGCTTGCAAGGCCCGACGATGGCATCGTTGAAGATCATGCGGAATATCTAACGAATAATCGTCCTAAACTACGCAAATATGTGGTGGATTACGTGATTCATAAAAGGGGTTGATCTGCCCGACACATTCACGCCTGCCGATATTCCGTCAGCGATGAACCGAAAACCGGGCTTTCGCTTTCCCAATGAAACCGCCGGCCTTTTTTTCGTCCTGAGCATTTATTTAATTACTTCAAAATCGATCGACTGACTCGAGACCGAGTCCTTGCCCTTGAATACCGGTTCGATCGTTAACTGCCGGATCGTGAATGTGATGGTTGATCGGCCGCCTTTTACTACTGTTGCCGGTTCTAGAAGGTAGGTATCGTAAACGACCGCATATGGACCTTTTACACGCTCCCTGGAAATGATCTTACCGGACGCGACGACAGTCGATCGGATCGTCATCCACTCGACACTTGAAACACCAAGAGTCTCGGCGCGCAAATTAACCGCGAGCAGTAGGCCCATTGCGAAAACCATAAAAATCATGGTTCGTGGCAGCATAAAATACAAAACCTAAACGTCCAGATTCTTCACGTCCAGGGCGTTGTCTTCGATGAATTTGCGGCGGGGTTCTACCTGGTCGCCCATTAGGACGGTGAAGAGGCCGTCAGTCTCGATGGCGTCTTCGATGCGGACCTGGAGCATGGTGCGTTTTTCGGGGTCCATAGTGGTTTCCCAGAGCTGTTCGGGGTTCATTTCGCCGAGGCCTTTGTAACGCTGGATGGTGAGGTCCTTTTTGGCCATCGCCATGACCTTTTCGAGCAGGTCCTCGCGTGTATTCACGGTTTCGCTCTTGCCGTTCTCACCGACGACGAACGGTGCCGGGAAGTCGATCTCGAGAGATTTTCTCAGTTCGACCGCCTTTTGAAACTCGACAAGGCTGGCGAGGTTCCAATCGATCTGGCGCGACGTGCCGTTAGGATAGGCAATGTCGATACGCCAGAGGCCGTGTTCCTCGTCCGCGTTGAGCTCGGTGTTGTATTCACCGGAAAGCTTTCCCTCGATCTCCGCCATCATCTCCTGGTCGCCGAAGACCTTTCGTAAACGGACAGAATTCTTGACGAGCACGCCGTCCTTGCCGGCAAATGCCTCCAATAGCTTCGCTACCAGGTTTGGGTCGTTATTCAAGCGGCGGGCGATCCGCTCGGCATAATTCTTTAGCTGCTTGGTCTGATCGAGAACTTTTGACAGTTCACGGCCTGAGAATTCCTTTGTCTCGGAATTTATCTGAATGTCGGCCGTCGCCGTCCGCATCAGATAGCTGAACATCGCCGGCTCATCCTTGATGTACTCTTCCTTTTTGCCGCGTTTTACTTTGTAGAGCGGCGGTTGGGCGATGTAAACATAGCCATTCTCGAGCAATTCCGGCATCTGCCGGTAAAAGAACGTGAGCAAAAGCGTGCGAATGTGGCTGCCGTCGACGTCGGCGTCGGTCATCAGGCAGATCTTGTGATAACGAAGCTTGTTGACGTCAAAATCATCCTTTCCGATGCCGGTACCGAGGGCGGTAATTAGGGCCTTGATCTCACCGTGGCCGAGCATTTTGTCAAAACGCGCTTTTTCGACATTGAGGATCTTGCCCTTGAGCGGAAGCACAGCTTGATTCTTGCGGTCGCGGCCCTGTTTGGCCGAGCCTCCGGCCGAATCTCCCTCCACGATGTATATCTCTGACAACGCCGGGTCCTTTTCCTGGCAATCGGCCAGCTTACCGGGCAGTGTCGACGTGCCGAGAGCACTCTTACGCACGATCTCGCG
>JBGTBC010000189.1:0-5116 GCA_041749555.1 Pyrinomonadaceae bacterium
TGAACTCGTCGAAACCCTGGAAGGAGAATGGCTTCGTTCTTACCATCAAATGACGCCGCGGATCACAAATATCTCTGGCCAGAATATTAATGGATTTGAGTACGTTTACGACGATTATGCGTCGTTAGAGAAAACCGGAAAGGTTGCCTACAGCGAGAATATAGAGAGTCGTGTTGTGTACGTTCACGGAAAATCTCAGCCAACAACTTCTAAACGAAATTCCTCGCGCCAGAATGGGTGGGTGGGCCCGACTGAGATGTTCCTCGGAATAAGTACCGACAAAGGGCATTTCATGGCCCATTCGATCGGCGGAGGGTTGGAGATTAATGTCTTTGCACAAGACCGTGCGACAAATCGTGGATGGTCACGAAGGGGCAGCTTATATAGAAAAATGGAAAAATATTGTTCCGCCAACCCTGGCACGTATTGTTTCAGCCGCCCGATCTACGATGATCAAACAAGTCGACCGCGATCATTCGATTTCGGAGTTCTGATGTCATCCGATCATCTCTGGATTGAGCGATTTGAAAACTAGGGTTCGGTCGGCTCGGTGTCGGTCGTGGCTTCGCATGAAATGGGGACATCTTTTTCTTACGATGAACATACAGAAACAGCCTTCACCGAGTCCAACATCTAGTCCAACACGCAAAAACGATGGTTCGAAATCCGTCTAACGTCTGCTGCAACGTCTTGTATCTATTGCACTTATAATGGAGCCGGTGATAGGACTTGAACCTACGACCTGATGATTAAATAAACGGCTACTTTTCCGCATCAATCCACACGGCTGCGTATTGTCACCGACGAAAGGTGTGAGTAAAGGTGTGAGTCAGACTAAACAGGCGCCTATTAAGTGCCTGTAAGTTATTGATTCTAATGGAGCCGCCCATCGGAGTCGAACCGACGACCTTTCGATTACGAATTTGAAAAATGCCGTAACATAGGGTATCCTGCGATAACACGGCGTACCTCCAAACACCATGTAACTCCTTAAAAATGTTGGATTTAGGAAAATTTCTGTGTTCTTGTGATAACATGGGGTTACATGGATAGTCAGGTCAGTCTTAGTTAAATTTTTAGTTAATTATTTCGATGAGGGACCCAAAGAATTCCACGGAAAAACCTAAGAAGCGTGGACCGAACAAATATTGGGTTGAGATCAATGGTCATCTCTACGCACGATTTCAGTACAAGTCGAGCGACGGAAAACATTGTACCAAATACCAACCCATCACCGATAAGCGAACCGCCCGGTCGACAGTGGAGGAAATGCGACGTAATTTCTCAGCTCACGGCGAGGAAATATGGGATGCAGCGAAACTGACGTTAGGACAAGTTCTCGATCGGTATGAGCTTGTCGAACTCGGCGAAGTGGTATACCAGAATGGGATCAAGATCAAAGGCAAGCGCTCGCGGGCAAGTGTTCTCTCCGCGCTAAAGCCCGTCCGTCAGGCCTTCGGGAAGAAGCCCGTTTCGTCAATAAAGCTCAGCGATATAAAGGCCTACAAGAACGATCGGATAGCGACCCCGGTTGTGACGGAGATCAAAGAACGGACCCAGGCGATAGATCCGATCACCGGACGATTGAAAACGGTTATTTCAAAGACAACGCGGTCGCGGGAACGGAATATAGGAACAGTGAATCGTGAACTCGCCTGGCTCCGAGCCGTGCTGAACTTCGCGATAGAAAACGAGTGGCTCATATCAAACCCATTCGCAAGATCAAAAGGGCTCATAGTAACCAGTGCCGAAGTGGAACGCGATCGAGTGCTTAGCTTCGATGAAGAAGCACGGTTGTTAGAAGGCTGCAAGGGCGCCCGGGCTCATTTAAAGCCGATATTGATTTGTGCTCTGGACACCGCCATGCGCCGTGGTGAGATATTCAAGATGAGATGGCGCGATGTCGACTTTATGACGGGCCAAATACATATTCCTCAGACGAATACTAAAACTGAACGGCCACGAATGCTCTCGATGACGCCAAGGCTAAGAATTGAATTGGAGCGTCTTTGGCGGATCTCGCCGCAGGAGAGTGAGGGTCTGGTGTTCGGTATTTCGAATAACATTAAAAGATCATGGGCTACAATATGCCGCGAAGCCGGCATCGACGATTTTCGGTTCCATGACTGCCGTCATACAGCTACGACTCGCATGATAGCCTCGGGATCACCTCATACGGAAGTGATGAAGATCACTGGGCACACGCAGCTCAAGACTTTTCTCCGCTATCTGAACATCACCCACGAGACCACGAATTCGGTTGCAATGCGTCTTGATGATTACATGCGCCTTCGTTCTACCTAGCACTAGGAAGGCGTAAGGTGAAGAAGATAACTGGACACCCAAATGAAGACATATTATTCAAGAAGGGTTAAAGCATCCAGACCGGCGCGTTTTTTCTTTGAGCGGACAGGCGCGGGCCACCTCAAGATTTAGCGAAGCAAAGACTCCTTTTTGATCATTTCGACAATTCGATCATTGATTTTTCTCCCCCTGTCCCCCTTCCAGCCATACACGTATACGTTCGCGACTGAATCGGTATTGGCGGTCTCCGAGAATAATGACCGGAAATCCGTTGACCTTTCGCTGACGTGAGAGGTCGTAGACTCGCTGCGTTGAAACCCCTAATATCTCGGCGACCTCTCCCGCTTTGAGCAATCGATCAGTCGCCGGCCTGTCTCTGTCGACTGGTAAGGACTCCGTAACGATAGGAAAACTTCTATTGTCGAGGATTGCAGTGACCTCCTCACGAATTATTTCACGAATTAGGTTTTCGATGCCTTCAAGTAAGTTACTCATGTCAGTAATCTTAAACCGTAGTTAGGACAGTCGTGAAACGAGATTATGCTCGGATCGGTGCGATTAGAAACTATTGTCTTGACCTCCCGTAAGAATCGAAAACTCCCGGAAATGCGGTCGAGTCAACAATTGCCTAGGTTCATCGATTTCCCGACTTCTTTTCAAAGACCTCGGACAGGCTGCATCTGGCGTGGACGGTAAAAAATGCCATGCTTGCCAAAGCGGGTCGCCTGGGTCGAAGTGATGCCTATATAGTTCGCACCTCTTTGCAATCGCTGGCTTTTACCTTCAAAAAGGCAGCACGACTTATTTCTTTATTCAGAAAAAAAAATCTGAAAGATTGTCTGCTTTGACCATTTATTAGTAGAACTAAAAATCTAGACTGTCGTTAGTAGAGCGATATAGGGACCGATTTGGCGTCATTAGTTTGGTAATTAACGCAGACAGAATGCCACTTCTGGTCCGTTCGATCCAACTAAGGGAGGAACGGCTAAATTTCACACCGATGAAATATAGGTTGATTAAACTTCGTGTTCGTGTATACTTGCCGCAACCAGCCGAGAATATTAGAGTTATTCACGGGAAAACGCCCACGCTTGCGACCCGTGAATCAATGTTAAAAAAGCCGAGCTTTACGTGCAAGCTCGAGTTCATATAACCCGTAAGGCCGCCAGTTTGGAACCTGGACCTCAGGCTCGGCGGGTCTAACTGAAAGTGTCTGAGTTGACAGTTGGGAGAAAAAAATGTTTCGAGAGGATAAAAAAGAAGTGGCAGTTCGCCTCTTAGGAAATTGGCGTTTGACGGTGGCTGCACTTTTGGTTTTCGGCGTAGCCGTCCTGGGTTTTTCCGGCGAGTTGGGCGCCGCGAAGACGTTAGAGTCTTCATCCAAAAAGGCGGGAGTCAATAGTTACAGTTTTAGAGGGCTGAGGGTCGTGCCGGCGGTGTCTCCGACTACTCCGGCCCTTGCCGTAAACCAAATGTCTCTAGGCGGCGGCATATGGTACATCAGCTACGCGCCATACTTTTTGGTAGGTTCGGCCGGTAAGTTCTTTGAATTTGTACCTTCATCTAACGCTATAACTGGCACTTCCGCTTCCATAGCAAAGTCAACCAAAAGCATCGGGTCTACCGGGCGAAATGTATTGATAATCTGGGATGTTATAAATGCGGACACTAATTCTCTCAAGAATGCACTAGAGACCTCCGGACATACAGTGACCTTTAGCTCGACGAATGAGGTTAGTTATAATGGGACCAACCCTTCGCCGGCTGGATACGATGCGATTATTCACTTGGACGGCGTAACCTTTGGCACCCCGATGACGGTGGCTGGGCAAAATGCTTTAATCAGCTATGTTCAAAACGGCGGGACGTATATTGGAACGGAATGGTTGGCGCTCGAAACCCCTCCATCATGTCCGACGTGCAGTCCAGGCATGCTACCGGGCTTTCGGGATCTCGTTTTATTTGATCGGCTTGATGGACTATTGGGGGCCTTCACATACACAGTCGTAAGTGGCCAATCCGCTCATCCGTTGCTTACGGGCGTGCCTAGCACATTTACATTTTCCGGCGCTGTTAGCGTCATGAGTGTCCATAACTTTGCAACCGGTCCCGTGTCGGTCGTTATGAACAATAGTAGTAACGGAGGCCCTTCGGTAGGGTATCGCGGTTTCGGCGAAGGATTAGTTGTGGGATTCAGCCACGCAGGGAACTTCACAGCCGGCACGCTTTCAAACGTTAATATTCAACGGCTGTTTATCAATGCGGTAAATCTTCCGACTGCACAGACGATCAATGTAACGACACCGGCACCTCCATCGGCGCCGTACAACAGTACATTTGATGTTGGGGCAACATCCAGCTCAGGTCTTCCGGTAGCGATCACGACGAGTGGCGTCTGCTCAGTGCAGTCGGGTGGCTCGAATACAGCCACCATTTTGATGACCAGTGGAACTGGCACCTGCACGGTCAAGTACAACCAAGCCGGCGATGCTATTTATAATCCGGCACCAGAGGTGACGAGCAATACCGCTGCTCAGAAGATCGGACAGACGATCAATGTAACAACTGCCGCTCCTACAGGAGCTGATCACAACAGTACTTTCAATGTCGCTGCGAATGCGACGTCCGGTCTTCCGGTGGCGATCACGACGAGCGGCGTATGCACAGTGCAGTCGGGCGGCTCGAATACAGCCACCATTTTGATGACCAGTGGAACCGGCACTTGCACGGTCGAGTACAACCAGGCCGGCGATGCTATCTACAACCCTGCACCCGAGGTGACGAGCAATACCGCTGCTCAGAAGATCGGGCA
>JBGTBC010000190.1:0-2300 GCA_041749555.1 Pyrinomonadaceae bacterium
TGAGGACTTTTATCCCAAAATGCCTCACAAATCGATCGCGTTCCATGTCCAGGATATGCTGAAGTGCATAATAATGTCCCTCGCCGTCCAGTTCAATACCTAGCTTCTCGGACGGGCAATAGAAATCGAGGACATAACGGCCAATCGAATGCTGCCTGCGAAATTTACGGCCGTCCAGATTCGAGTTTTTGACGATTCGCCAGAACACTGCCTCGGCGGGTGTCATTTGTTGCCGAAGCTCAGTCCGAAAAGTTTTCAGCTCCGGTAGATTATTTACATTTCTCCGTTTCACGCGCTTCAATAAATACACGATTTGAGTACGGTTACGCAAGAACCACCCCGGCCTTCGGCCACCCCTCCTTTGTAAGGAGGGGAGCTTTGCGAGCCAAAGTCTTTGGACTGAGAGCCAGTAGCGTCCCGCTAGCGTTCAGCTAAGAAGCAAACGGCCGGCCGTACATTTCCTGGTAGACCCATCCGAGGAATCGTGCTTCGGCGGTACATAGAGATTCAAGCCAGCAGCTTGTGAGGTATAGCCGCTTCTCAGTGTTTGTTGTTAGTCTTTCAGATCTTTGTAGAGCGGAGGCATCCGGGTCGTCGTCCAGCCGATAAGATTCGTTTAGCTGTGTTTTCGTCTCGCGTGACTCGTGCAGTGCGTTTAGCACATCGGAGATCCACAATTTCAGCAGCGGCTCCGACTTGTTCTCGGCGAGAGCCTGAAACGCACCGATCGCGAATCTTGCCTCGGCATTCTCAAAAGGATAGATCGCAACGCCGTTTGCTTCGTCGTCTGCCTGCTTCCATCGGAAGATCTCATCTATATGGGCATGCCGCATTCGTGCGGTTTTTTCGTCATAGGTCAAAAACCATTCGAGCAGATCGGCCAGCGAATTGACATCGGGTTCACCCGTTTGCAGATTACGGCTCAATTTCGGCGGCTGATTTTCCAGTGAAGACGTTTCGGGCATTCATTTATTTAAACATCAAACCGATCGGAAACCAATCTGTCATTTAAAATATTCGTTTCGACAGCTATAATCGGCTTACCGCGGCGATTCATGCCGTTGTCAATTTTCGAACCAGATCAACATAGAGGTATCGGCCGACAGAGAATACCCGGAGGAAAAATGCAGACCCATTATGTAACCTGCCCGAATTGTAGATCTCAGAACACCGCGCAATCCGGGCTTTGCTCAAATTGCGGCACGATGCTGCCAATTAGCCCCATGCCGATGCAGCCTGTCTATGCTCAGAAACCGCCCGGAGCCGATAAAAAGCTTGCGGCCGGACTCTGCGGAATTCTGCTGGGCGGCTTTGGTATCCACAAATTCATTCTGGGCTACCAGAACGAAGGGATCATAATGCTCGTGATCTGGCTGGTGGGTTTGATCTTCTTCTGCGGGATCCCCTCGCTGGTCATTAATGTCATCGGGATTATCGAAGGCATAATGTACCTCACAAAATCCGACGAGGAGTTTTCAAATACATATATCCTCAGCAAGAAGCCCTGGTTTTAAACCGTGTTTACCGGATTGATCGAAGAACTTGGCTCCATTGCTGAGATCATCCGGCGAGAGGCCGGTTCGCGCGTTGTTATCGAAGCAAAACGGGTAACTTCCGATCTTTCGGATGGTGATTCGATCTCCGTCAATGGCGTCTGCCTGACCGCTCGAGAGGTCACCCCTACCTCTTTTGCGGCTGACGTATCGCCCGAAACGCTTACCAGAACGACCCTGGGCGATCTGAATCCAAAGTCCCGGGTCAACCTGGAGCGCGCAATGCTGCCCACGGCCCGGCTCGGCGGCCATATCGTTCAGGGCCACGTGGACGGGCGCGGAGAATTTATTGGAGCTGTGTCAGAAGGGGATTTCTGGACTGTCTCTATCGGATTTCCCGAGGGCCTTTCGCGTTATTTCGTTGAGAAAGGTTCCGTCGCGGTCGAAGGCATCAGCCTGACCATCGCATCTCTTCACGAAAAGTCATTCGACATCGCGGTGATCCCGAAAACATGGGAGATGACCAACCTTTCGACTTTGGAGCCCGGTAACGCCGTAAATATGGAAGTTGACGTTATCGCCAAATATGTCGAGCGAATGATGCATCTTCGGCCGCCTGTGTCTCGGTCCGAAAGTGAGATCATGATAGGTGACTGATGGGTTACACTTCTATTTTGAGCAGGTGAAACACCACGTAAGTCAATCCCGAAAGAAATGCGAGACAGGTTCCGAAAGCGAAGGCGGAAACAAACGTGACCCTCACGATCTTTTCCTGATATGACTTGTTAAGATAACCGGCGTAGGACG
>JBGTBC010000191.1:0-37452 GCA_041749555.1 Pyrinomonadaceae bacterium
CCCACGTACATCCAGTGTCGGCCGACTTTTTGACGCCGTCAGCTCAATCGTCGGGCTACGGCAAATCGCTGGTTTTGAAGGCCAAGCAGCAATGGAGCTTGAGTTCGCACTCGGTGCATTTAAGACCGTGGAGCGATACGATTCGAAGCTCGTCACCAGCCAGACTGGGACCATTTACGTGGACTGGGGTGATGCAGTGACTGAGATCATAGGTGACGTGGCATCTGGGGTCCGGACGCAGCTCATATCGGCAAGGTTTCACAATATGCTGGTAGAAGCGATCATCGGCGTAGCTCGGAATGTCGGCGAGGAAATTGTGGTTCTCTCAGGTGGCTGCTTCCAAAACAAGTACTTGCTCGAACGCTCGATCGAGCGGTTGGCCGAGGAAGGTTTTCGGCCGTATTGGCACCAGCGTGTACCGACAAACGACGGCGGGATCGCGCTCGGGCAAGCGTCAGCAGCCGCCAGGTATATTTCTATTGAGAGATCGAATGAGAAGACGAAGGAAAGGAGGACGGCATTATGTGCTTAGCGGTACCCGGAAAACTCATGAGTATTGAAGGCTTTGACCCCACGTTTCGAACGGGACGGGTCAATTTCGGCGGGATCGTCAAGGATGTCAATCTTGCGTATGTACCGGAAGCGAATATCGGTGATTATGTACTTGTGCACGTTGGATTTGCCCTCACAATAGTGGACGAAGAGGAGGCTACCAGAGTCTTTACGTATCTCAAGGAAATGGACGAACTTAAGGAACTTACGGAGGGTTTCGTATGAAATACGTCGACGAATATCGCAATGCGGCCGAGGCAGGAAGGCTCCGGCAAGCGATCGAAAAGATAACGACCCGCCCGTGGACATTAATGGAGGTTTGCGGTGGCCAGACGCATTCCATCGTTAAGTTTGGCATCGATGAGTTGCTGCCGCAGGAGATAACCCTCGTTCACGGGCCCGGCTGCCCGGTCTGTGTGACTCCCCTGGAGTTGATCGATAAGGCGATAATGATCGCGTCCGGCCCGAGGGCGATATTCTGTTCGTTCGGTGATATGCTCCGCGTGCCGGGTTCGGAAAGAGACCTATTTATGGTCAAAGCTAACGGCGGAGATATTCGCATCGTGTATTCACCGCTCGACGCTGTTAAGATCGCCCGCGATAACCCCACCAAGGAAGTTGTATTTTTCGCGGTTGGTTTCGAGACCACGGCTCCCGCAAATGCGATGGCCGTTCATCAGGCGAAAGAGATGGGCATCAAGAATTTTTCTATACTTGTTTCCCACGTACTTGTGCCGCCTGCTATCGAAACGGTATTGTCATCGCCCCAGAATCGCGTTCAGGGTTTTCTTGCCGCCGGCCACGTCTGCACGGTGATGGGCTACACCGAATACGAGCCGATCGCGGCCAAATACAAGGTACCCATAGTCGTTACCGGCTTCGAACCGGTCGACATTCTGCAGGGAATTTACATGTGCGTAAAACAGCTCGAAGAAGGCCGCTTCGAGGTCGAGAACCAGTACGCCCGTTCCGTGCGCAAGGAGGGCAATCTTCCGGCCCAGGAACTCGTCAGCCGGGTTTTTAAGATCGTGCCGCGAAAATGGCGCGGTGTAGGCGAGATACCGATGAGCGGTTTGGGATTGACCGAGGAATATGAGGAGTTTGACGCTGAAAAGCGGTTCGCGGTCGCTGCGTATACGGCGGAGGAACCTGCAGAATGTATAAGCGGTCTTATTCTTCAGGGCATCAAAAAACCAAATGAATGCCCCGCTTTTGGTACACGCTGCACTCCGGAACACCCGTTCGGAGCGACAATGGTCTCAAGCGAAGGCGCGTGTGCGGCATATTACCTGTATCGGAGGCACGCGGCCAAACGCAAGGCCGCCTAGAGGAGGCACAAAATGACTGAAACAGCTGCATTTGCACCGATCTGTCCTTTGCCGATCAGCGATTACCCGCAGATCTTGCTCGCTCATGGCGGCGGCGGAAAGTTGATGCACGACCTCATAGAGAATATGTTTGTCGGTGCATTTCATAATTCGCTCATCGACGTGCGGCATGACGGGGCAGTGTTTAATGTAGGCGATGCGAAGCTCGCCTTTACGACAGACTCATATGTCGTGAAACCACTGTTTTTCCCCGGCGGGGACATCGGTTCCCTTGCCGTCAATGGCACCGTCAACGACCTTGCAATGTGCGGAGCTGCCCCGCTTTATCTTAGTGTCGGCTTTATTCTGGAAGAGGGGATGGAAACCGAAAAACTCTGGCGGATCGTCCAGTCGATGCGCAAAGCTGCGGATCTGGCCGGCGTCAAACTGGTGACCGGTGATACAAAAGTCGTCGACAAAGGAAAAGGCGACGAGATATTCATCAACACTGCGGGCGTCGGAATGATCGGCCATGGTCTTTCTATCTCACCGAACAGCGTTTGCCCTGGCGATGCCATAATATTGAGCGGTGACCTGGGCCGTCACGGGATCGCGATCATGGCGGCCCGCGAGGGTTTGGAATTCGAAACGGTGATCGAAAGCGACTGTGCACCGCTCTCGCCCGTGATTGCCGAACTCTTCTCCGCAAGTGTCGATGTCCATTGTCTTCGCGATCTGACCCGGGGTGGCCTGGCGAGTGCACTCGTAGAGATAGCCGAAGCTTCCGGTTTTGAGATCAATATCGACGAAGCCTCTATACCGGTCAGAGAAGACGTGCGGGGAGCGTGTGAGATATTGGGCTTTGATCCGATGTATCTAGCGAATGAGGGCCGGTTTATCGCGTTTGTGCCGGAAAAAGATGCCGCCCGTACGTTGGAGATCATGGACCGACACGCGGCGGACACTGACGCCGTGCAGATCGGAACGGTCTTGCCGGACCGTTCTGGTGGGGTTACAATGAAGAGCCTGATCGGAGCCAGCCGTATTGTCGATATGTTCTCGGGAGAGCAGCTTCCTCGCATTTGTTAGCGGATGAATACTTTTTCCATAACATGGCTGCTCATTGTGGGTTTTGGCCTGGGACTGAAACATGCCATCGAGCCGGACCATTTGGCTGCGGTATCCACGATCGTTGGTAACCGTAAGAGTCTTTGGAGCGCCTCTCTCGTCGGCGGTCTTTGGGGGATCGGCCACACAGCCGCGCTTTTGGTTGCCGGCGTGCTGGTAATGACCTTTCAAATGGAGATCGCCGAACGTACGGGGCAGTTTCTCGAAATGGGTGTTGCAGTGATGCTGATCGTTTTGGGCATCGAAGCCTTAAGGAAGGTTTGGCTCGGCGGGCAGATCCATTGGCACACGCACCGGCACGGAGGGATCGCCCATGCTCACCCACATATTCACGATCAAGCCCAGGCCCACGAAGCACTCGAGCCGCCAAGTGAAAATACCCATCACGGCCTCAAAATAGGCCCTCGACCGCTGATCGTCGGACTCATCCACGGTCTCGCAGGCAGCGGTGCCTTGATGCTCCTTGTGCTCTCGACCATTTCGTCTCCTGCCGTTGGCACCCTTTATATTCTCGTTTTCGGAGCGGGGTCAATCGGCGGAATGATGTTGATGAGTACCCTCATAGGACTTCCGTTTCATTTGACCGCAAACCGCTTTGCGCGAGCCGAATTATTTTTGCGTGGAGGAGCGGGGCTGTTCAGCCTCGGCTTCGGCCTTTTTCTTTTCTACCATATCGGGTTTACCGAAGGATTATTCAACCTTTGATTCAGGACATCGCCTGACAGTGTTGTCAGATCTTTGCATGCGGTAGGATCAACTGGCTACTAATCCCTTAGCAACACATTTAAAAACAATATCTCGATGGGTTTACAAACGACCTATAGAACGCATATTGCGAAAATGACTTTGCATTCGGGACGCCGCGTTGTAAAATCATCGTTTGTGGTCCGATAGCTCAGTCGGTAGAGCAAGTGGCTTTTAACCACTGGGTCGCAGGTTCGAGTCCTGCTCGGATCACCAATCTTCACAACAGTTAAGGCATCCTATTTGGGTGCCTTTTTCTTTTGAGTGCGCCAGGTGAGCGCCAAATCTAAGATCTCCGGGCTTTTGAGTGGGTGATCGTAGATTTTATGCGGACATTGGCTTGGACTGTTTTGCCCCTTTGCGATGATCAATTCAGTGTCGCTTGGCGGCCCATATTTCCTGAGATGAGTCTTCTACTTGACGCGTGGGTAGAATCGGAACATACTCTCGACATTGAATTGTCAACCATTGCGGACGGATCGGCCGATTAGTAGTAATCGCTTTGCAAGACCCTTGTGGGTTTTCATTTCTCGGCCAGTAAGTGCTAAATAGTGCGTGCGAAAACGATTTGCTAAAACTTATTACTGCTTTTTACCGTGGCGACGACCCCGTTTCTATTTTGCGAATTCAGGTGTCGATCATCCGCATTCTCACGGACAAGCATTTGCCGAAACATCAGGGAGAAAATCACATGCTGCGACCACACATCAAACTATATAGATTTCTATTAGCCTTATCTCTGCTCACGGTCCTGATCTCAGTCGGACAGGCACAATTTCGTGCAGGCATCCAGGGCACGGTGACGGACACGGGCGGCGGCACTGTTGGCGGTGCGGCCGTGACCCTGACAAACAAAGAAACGAACCGATCGCAGCAAACACAGACCAGCGACGACGGGTTCTACCGTTTTTCCAATCTGTCGCCCGGGCTTTACTCGATAACAGTAGAGCTGCAGGGGTTCAAGAAATGGGTGATCGACGTGGTGAGGGTCGACGCCGAGTCGATCAAGGGCCAGGACGTTACGCTGGAGGCCGGAGGCATCAGTGAAGTCGTGACCGTTGTAGCCGAGAACGCACCGTTGGCGACCGAAGACGCAGGCATACGTAAAGTCATCAGCACTGAGGAAGTACTCAGATTGCCGCAAGCGGGCCGCGATCCCTACGAGTTGGCACGCCTCGCGCCGGGCGTTTTCGGTGCGGGTGCACGAAGCGCGAGCGGAAATTCGGTACTTCTGCCCAATACCAGCGGGCCCGGCGGTTCAAACAATTCGATTTTTCAAACCGAGAATGCTCAACCGATAACCGCAAATGGACAGCGAGTTTCGGCTAACAATTATCAGATCGACGGGACGAGTGTCAACAGCCAAACCTGGGGCGGCGCCGCCGTCATCACGCCTAGCCAGGAAAGCGTAAAAGAAGTCCAGGTCACGTCATCCAGTTATTCTGCTGAAGACGGACGTAATAGCGGAGCCCAGATCAAGGTCGTATCTCAAAATGGAACCAACCAGGTGCATGGAAGCGCTTTTTATAAGCTTAATGATCCGTCGCTGAATGCTTATAACAAGTTTCACGGTGTTCCGGGAGTCGTTACTGCGGTACCCACCAGGGTAGAACGTAAATTCAAAACGTACGGCGGAAGCCTTGGCGGCCCTTTGCCGATGTTCAACTTCGGAGAGAATGACGGACCCGCGTTCCGGAGCGGAAAGGACAAATTATTCTTCTTTTTCTCCTATGAGGGTTTGTCTGAAAGCAATACAAATCCTTATAACTCCCTGATTGAAACCGCCCAGTACCGCCAGGCGATAATTAACAGCCGTCCCAACTCCGTCTCGGCCGCTCTGGTTTCCGGGACGGGCGCAGTACCCAGAATTTTGCAGGTCCTTCCTATAACCTGTGCGACAGCAGGCCTATTCGTCCCATGCCAGGACGTGTCGGGCGGGCTTGATCTCGGTTCTATTGGCGGCACCTTCGGCACCTATTTAGACCCGTGGACTACCGGCGGAGGGTTCGACGGTGTTCCGGACCTTCAGTTCGCACAACTTTCAAACACCACCCGTTTCAAGGGCGGTCAGTATTTTGGCCGGATCGACTTTCAAGCAACAAATAAAGACAAGTTCACAGTATCCACGTACATCGTTCCAACGACCGCTTTCTCGGCTGACCCGAGCGCTCAAAGCCGGCCGCAAGCCGACATTAATTCAGAGCGTTTGAGTTACGCCGTTAGCCTCATCTATGGGCGCAATCTTTCAAGCACGATGTTTAACGAAGCGAGGTTTAATATCACGCGCTGGGGATTTGACGAAGCGGCAACCAATCCTGACGCTAACTTCGGTCTACCGCGAATAGAGATCGAGGCAATTTGGGGTGACCGCTTACGGTTTGGAGCAAGGCGCGGACAAAACACTCCGGGTCTAATAAATGAACGGCAGCTAGACTTTCGAGACATTCTATCAGTGATCAAGGGCAATCACGGACTGAAGTTTGGTGCCGAATATCGGGTCGACCTCAACAGCAATGGGGAGATCGGCTTTGCCCGGCCGCTATATACATTTCTTCAGCAGTGGAATTTTGCAAACGGCACTCCCATTTTCATGGAGGTCGCTACCGATCTAACGGGTAATCCCGCAAGGAACAATGCCAAGTTCAAAACAAGCGAACTGGCGTTCTTTGTTCAGGATGATTGGAAAGTTCGGCCAAATTTGACTCTGAATCTGGGGCTGAGGTGGTCATATTTCTCCCCGATCAAATCGACGAACGGTGTGATCGGAAACCTCTTGCTTGGTCCCGACGGGGGGCTCGCGGGAGCCAAGATCGATACCAGCGAGACCCTCTACGACAGCGACTGGAACAACTTCGGCCCGCAACTTGGGCTTGCATGGAGTCCCGCGCGTTTTAACAACAAAATGGTCATCCGAACGGGGTTTGGTATCGGGTATGACAGACTGCCCAATGCGCTGTTGGGAAATGCTCGACGTAATCCACCGAATGGGAATAACTTCGGCCTCTGCTGTGCCGGCCCGTGGGACCCGTTTCTTGGCGGTAGGATCAGCTATACTTCAAGCACAGACGGGTCGATCCTTGGATTTCCGCGTAATCCGCTTCTCGGTGGAGGGGTGAATCCGGCGAATGGCTTGCCAAACAGTGGGTCGATAGAAATATACGGAGCGCCGCGCGACCTGCCAACAGCGTACGTTTATCGATATTCTTTCGAGGGACAGTATCAGATGCCCGCAAACCTTGTAGCTACCCTCGGCTATCAGGGAAGTGCGGGCCACAAGTTCGTTCGCATTCTTCCGCTTCACATAATGGCCCCTAATACCAACCCCGCGATATTTGCGGCATATTTTGCGAGCCCCGACGTGAATGCTAATTACAATGCAATGAACGCGCGGCTGCAGGGCAGATTCCTGAGGCAACTGAATTTCGATATGAATTATCGGTTCAGCAAGAGCATCGATACGGTGTCTTTTGAAGGACCGACAGGAGCCACAAACCAGAGTTTTCCCGTCGATCAGCGGGAGGAACGCGGCCTTTCAGATTACGATGTCCGTCATTACGTAACGGCGTCGGTGTTATGGGACCTTCCGTTCTTTAGGGACCAGAGCAAATGGACAGGAAAGCTGCTGGGCGGATGGCAGATCAACGCCATTGCCACGCATCATTCCGGGTTCCCGTGGACGCCGAAACTTTTCGGATGTTTGCTCGGCACCAACACCAATAATTTCTGCGACCCGCGTCCCACCCGATTTTTAGGCGGTGAGCCACTGGCAAACACCAATGCAAACTTCCTGCAGCCCGGCGGCATTTTCCCGGGCGGCGGTCCCGCTTATTTTAGTACCGATATACCATTCAACGGCGATCCATTTGCCAACCGGCCCGGGATTGGCCGGAACGTGTTTAGAGGGCCCAAATATAACAATCTCGATATGTCGTTCGTAAAGCAGTTCGGGCTTCCGAATACGGGATTCTGGGGAGAGAGCGCAAAGGTCGACTTTAGGATGAATTTCTTTAATATTCTCAATACGCTTAACCTGGCTCCCTTT
The DNA here is from genome assembly GCA_041749555.1 of Pyrinomonadaceae bacterium. Lineage (GTDB taxonomy): Bacteria > Acidobacteriota > Blastocatellia > Pyrinomonadales > Pyrinomonadaceae > OLB17. The sequence continues at coordinate 7,774 of JBGTBC010000191.1, forward strand.
AACTCGAATTCTGACCCGACACGTGTTCAACTGTCTACCTTCGGTACTGCAACGAGCGCTCTTGCCGGCCGTACTGGCGAGTTTCAAGTACGGTTTAGTTTCTAACCGCTTATTTATTACGGGATCAGGGGCTTATTGCCCCTGATCCTTTTTCCGATCGTTTTCTCAAGGGGGCTCTAACTGCGCAGTAAACCGATGCAAATGTGTAAGATTATGTTTATTATGCGGCGATCGGGCGCATTATTATTTCTTTTTTGTTTTTTCGCGGCGGTTATTCCGGCGGTCGCGCAGACTAATGCTGCGACTGAACGCAGAATAAACTCGCTCCTTGCCCGCATGACGCTGGCCGAAAAGCTGGGGCAGCTTCAGCAGCTCGACGGCGAAGGGGATGGGCGGTATCGGCCTGAGCATCTAGAACTAGTGCGCAAAGGGCTGCTCGGCTCAACCCTCAATGTACGCGGCGCGCGGATGACCAACGAGCTGCAAACGGCGGCGCTTGAATCGCGGCTAAAGATACCGATTCTATTTGGTTTTGACGTCATCCACGGCTACCGGACGATCTTTCCCGTGCCGCTGGGAGAATCGGCAAGCTGGGACCTTGCCTTGATAGAGCGAAACGCGGCGATCGCGGCAGCGGAATCGCGCGCGGCGGGCGTTCACTGGACATTCGCACCGATGGTCGATATTTCTCGCGATGCCCGCTGGGGCCGGATCATCGAAGGGGCCGGTGAAGATACGTTCCTGGGGTCGCAGATCGCCGCGGCACGCGTGCGCGGATTTCAGGGAACGGACTACAGGCGGCCGGACAAAATAATGGCGACCGCGAAGCACTGGGTCGCCTATGGGGCCGCGGAAGGCGGACGCGATTACAACACGACCGATCTGAGCGAGCGCGTCCTTCGCGAGGTCTACTTTCCGCCCTTCAAAGCGGCGGTGGAGGCGGGCGTCGGGTCTTTCATGACGGCCTTTAACGACATCGACGGCGTACCGGCGACCGGAAATCCCTTCGTTCTAAGGGATGTGCTTCGGAAGGAATGGAAATTTGACGGTCTCGTGGTCAGCGACTATACCTCGGTTCTCGAGATGGTAATGCACGGGCTCGCGAAGGACGAGCCGTCGGCGGCGATGTACGGGCTGAATGCCGGGACCGACATGGAAATGGTAAGCCGGCTTTACAATAAGTACGGCGAGCAGCTCGTGCGCGATAAAAAGGTTTCGATGGCGGTGATCGACGAGGCGGTGCGGAATGTGCTTCGGGTCAAGTATCGGCTTGGGCTGTTCGATAATCCGTTTGCGGACGAAGCCCGCGAAAAGGCGGAAGTTTTCAAACGCTCCAACCGAGACGCCGCGAAGCTCGCGGCGGAAAGATCATTTGTCCTGCTAAAGAACGACAACGAGACGCTGCCGATCAACAAGGCAACGAAAAGCATTGCCGTGATCGGGGTTCTGGCGGACGCTAAGAACGAAATGAACGGGAACTGGTCGGGCGACGGCCAGTCGCAGGATCCGATCACACTGCTCGAAGCGCTCAGGCAGAAATATCCGCAAACACGTGTTCGGTTTGAGCCAGGCTGCGATCCTGCGTGCGAGAACACTGCAGGGTTTGAAAGTGCCGTAGCGGCCGCACGCGAATCTGATTTTACGATCCTCGTCGTCGGCGAGGCGGCGGGGATGTCCGGCGAGGCATCGTCGCGATCGAATATCGATCTTCCCGGCCGGCAGCTCGATCTCGTGAAGGCTGTCCACGCGACCGGCAAGCCATACGCGATTGTATTGATGACCGGCCGGCCGCTCACGATCAACTGGGCGGCTGAAAACTCTCCGGCTATCCTGGTCACCTGGTTCGCGGGCACGGAAGCGGGCAATGCCATCGTTGATACGCTTTTCGGCGATGCAAATCCAGGAGGGAAACTTCCGGTTTCTTTTCCGCGTTCTGTCGGCCAGATCCCGATCTATTACAATCACAAACGCACCGGCAGGCCGATCCTATCCACGAATAAATACACTTCTAAATATCTCGACGTCGGCAATTCGCCGCTCTATCCGTTCGGCTACGGATTGAGCTATTCGAGTTTCGCGCTTCGGAATCTCAGACTGGATAAGCTGAGAATTCTCCCGACCGAATCCTTAAAGGTCAGCATAGAGGTGAACAACTTCGGCCGCGTAAGAGGTGATGAGGTCGTGCAGCTGTATATCCACGATATCGCTGCAAGCGTTACGCGGCCCGTTCGAGAACTGCGGGGATTTCGTCGGATCACCCTTAACCCGAGAGAGACACAAACCGTCGAATTCACGCTCGGGCGTAAAGATTTGGAATTTCTTGGCCGCGATCTCAAGCCGGTGCTGGAGCCCGGCGAATTTCAGGTGATCGTCGGCACAAGCAGCGATAACGGAATGCAGGCTGTTTTCGAGGTCGTCGATCCGACCCGTCCGCAGGCTGCGCCGCAGGAACGCGAACCTGACCCGCCCCCCCGGGAGCCCGTTCCCGCTGCTACGATCTCACCCGAGGATGACGCGTTTCTTGAAGACCTCTCAAAGAGGACGTTTCAGTTCTTCTGGGAGCGGACAAATCCGAAAACCGGCCTTACGCTGGACCGTTCCCCGGCCGACGGATCGGACCATCCGCCAACCCACCGCGCGTACAATATGGCCAGCATCGCGGCCACCGGTTTCGCGCTGAGCGGATACTGCATCGCGGCCGATCGCGGTTGGATCACGACGGAACACGCGCGCGAGAGAACACGCGTCACACTCGATTTCTTCGCGAACAGATCGTTTCACAACAACGGATGGTTCGATCATTTTGTAAACGCGGAGAACGGCGAGCGGTGGGCTAACAGCGAGGTCTCATCGATGGATACGGCACTGCTCCTCGGCGGCATATTGACCGTCAAGCAGTGCTTTTCGGACGATAAGCAGATCGTAGATCTTGCCGACAAGATCTACCGCCGCGTCGATTTCAAATGGATGCAGGCGGGCCATCAGTTCCTGCTCAATCATGGCTTCCGTCCCGAGGGCGGACACCTGGATCATTATTGGAGCCGCTACAGCGAGGATTCGATGCTTTATTTGTTGGCCATAGGGTCGCCGACACATCCCATACCGGCCAACGCGTGGTGGGCCTGGGAGCGGCCGTGGCAGGAGTATGGCGGCTACCGATATCTCGCTGCCGTATCGCCTCTATTCATTCACCAGTTCTCGCACGCTTTTGTCGACTATCGAAACCGCCGCGAGAGACGGCCTCCATTCGTGAATTATTTCGAGAACTCGGTCGATGCCACTCGTGCCCAGCAGAAGTTCTTCATCGAAGTGCTAAGCCGCGAGTTTCCGAAGTATGGTCCGCATATGTGGGGCCTCACTTCGTCGGACAGCGAGCGCGGCTATGTCAGTTGGGGAGCCCCGCCGCGACACGACCGTACGGACGGTTCCGTCGTTCCGGCCGCTCCGGCGGGTTCGCTGATGTTTACTCCTGATATAACGCTGCCGACTTTGAAGAAAATGAAGGCCGACTACGGTGACGGGGTTTACCTGCGTTACGGTTTTGTGGATGCGTTCAATCCGCACAACGGATGGGTCAATGGCGATGTGATAGGCATCGACTTGGGTATAATGCTTCTGAGTGCGGAAAACCTTAGAACCGGGAAACAATGGTACTGGTTTATGCAGAACGAAGAGGTTCGGCGGGCAATGAAGCGGGCCGGACTGGATATCCAACCCTGACAAAGTTGTGGCTTCTAACTCAATGGCACTTCTCGAAATGCGTGAGATAACAAAGGAATTCCCCGGCGTAAAGGCGCTGGATGGGGTGGCCTTTGATCTGCACGAGGGCGAGTTCCACGCACTGGTGGGAGAGAACGGCGCAGGTAAATCGACGTTGATGAAGGTGCTTTCGGGCGTTTATCCCTACGGGACCTACACCGGCGATATTGTGGTGGACGGTGAGGTCAGGCAGTTTCACAACATCCGTCAGGCCGAAGATGCCGGGATCGCGATCATTTTCCAGGAGCTGTCGCTCGTGAAGGAATTGACTGTGGCCGAGAACATTTTTCTCGGGCGCGAGCCCTCTCGCTTCGGGGTGATCAACTGGTCGGCGGTTTATTCGAGATCGGCCAAGATTTTGAAAGACCTGAAGCTGCCGCTGAACCCGCGAACGCAGGTCGGCAATCTCGGTATCGGCCAGCAGCAGCTCGTCGAGATCGCGAAAGCGCTGTCGCATAATGCCAGGATACTCGTCCTCGACGAACCGACGGCAGCCCTGACCGAATCGGAGGTCGAAACTCTCTTCGGCATCCTGCGGGATCTGAAAAACCGCGACGTCGGGATGATATACATTTCGCACAAGCTTGGCGAGGTCTTCGAAATGAGCGACCGCATCACAGTTCTTCGCGACGGGGCTACGGTCGCCACAGAGAGTACGCTCGCTCTTACCAAGGACAAGGTGATCTCGATGATGGTGGGGCGCGAGGTGGGCGATATTTTTCCGCAAATTACCCATGACCTCGGCGATGTGGCTCTCGAAGTCCGCAATCTTACGGCGTACGATCCGGACGTTCCGGGCAAGAAACTCGTCGACGACGTTTCCTTCAGCGTTCGCAAGGGCGAGGTGCTGGGAATTGCCGGTCTGATGGGAGCCGGCCGCAGTGAGCTTTTGATGGTGATCTTTGGCGCATGGCTAGGAAGAAACGCCGGTGAAACTTATGTTGAAGGCAAGAAAATAAATATCGGCTCGCCGTCGGATGCAATCGAGAACGGTATCGGTTTTGTTACCGAAGATCGAAAAAGATTTGGATTGGTCCTCGACCAGACAATTCTCGACAATTCGACTCTCGCGGGACTGAAACGAATTTCCGGTGTGTTTGTGACGCATCGCTCGCGCGAGATGGTTGCCACTAAAAAAGTGATGAAATCGCTGCGTGTTAAAGCGAGGTCGCCTATGACGATCACGGGAACTCTTTCGGGCGGCAATCAGCAAAAGGTCGTGCTTGGGAAGTGGCTGTTGACGGAACCGAAAGTTCTGTTTCTGGACGAACCGACACGCGGTATCGACGTCGGAGCAAAGCAGGAGATCTACGCCGAGATCAACAAGCTGGCGTCGAGCGGCGTGGCCATCGTGATGGTTTCATCGGAACTGCCCGAAGTTTTAGGATTGGCGGACAGAATTATAGTACTGCACGAAGGAAAATTGACAGGCGAATTTCTTAAATCGGAGGCCACGCCGGAGAAAGTAATGGTTGCAGCGACCGGCGAGTCAAAAGTAATGGTCTGAAGGCAAATACGATGACTGAAACTGTAACGGAAAAAAGAGCGTTCAAGATCGAAACATCCGCACTCCGCGCCTACACGATGCTCGGCGCCCTTGTGCTTATCTGGCTTTTCTTTCACTGGCAGACTGGCAGTGTATTTCTCACGCCCCGCAATCTCTCGAACCTAATGCTGCAAACGTCGGTTACGGGAATACTGGCGGTCGGGATGTTGATGGTGATCGTGTCGGGCAACATCGACCTGTCGGTCGGCTCGCTGCTGGGTCTCGCCGGCGGGGTCGCCGCGATCGTTCTTACGAATCTCGGATATGGACTTGTGCCCGCGATTTTAGCGGCAGTTCTGGTTGGAGTGCTGATCGGGCTGCTTCAGGGAGCTCTGACCGCGTACGTCGGCATTCCTGCTTTTATCGTCACTTTGGGCGGTTTGCTCGCGTGGCGTGGCGTGATAAAAGGCATTTCGCAATCGGAGACGATCCCGATCGCCGATCCGACTTTCAAGGCTATCGGGCAAAGTTACATCGCGCCGGGAATCGGCTGGGTTCTCGCGGCTGTGGCTATCGCGGTTGTTTGCTTGCTCGCGTACAGAAACGCCCGGGCCGAAAAGCAACACGGACTGGGCGAAGGAAGATTCGGCAAAGCGGCCATCACAACTTTAGGGCCTATCGTGGTAATTGTCGGCTTCATTTTTGTAATGAATTCGTATGCCGGCGTTCCGATCCCAGTTTTGATATTTTTGGCAGTTGCCCTGATCGGATATTTTATTACCGGCAACACGACGTTTGGCCGTTACCTTTATGCGATCGGCGGAAACGCCGATGCGGCGCGGCTTTCGGGTATCAATAACAGGGCTAATATTGTGAAAGTCTTTGCCCTGCTTGGTGCTTTGACGGGAATTGCGGCGTTGATCTTTGCCGGCCGGGTGGGCAGCGCGGCTCCTGATGCCGGAGTTCTAAAGGAACTCGACGCGATCGCGGCATGTGTCATCGGCGGCACGAGTCTGATGGGCGGGCGCGGCACGGTATTCGGCGCCTGTCTCGGAGCGTTGATAATGGCGAGCCTCGATAACGGAATGTCCCTGCTCAACGTCCGCGATTTTATGCAGGAGATTGTCAAAGGCGGCATCCTGGTGGCGGCCGTCGGGCTTGATATGATGGGGAAGAAGACTTAAATTCGATGTGGGCCTTTTTGAATTGGAAATTTACGAGTTTTTTTGCAGAGACAAAGAAAAGGACAAAAACCGAATAAAATAGGCAGCCGCATGATCACTTGTCTGCGTCAGGGGTTTGAATATGTGAGGATGTCTTATGATTCTTCAGGAGAAACGTTAATGCGACCACAATTTTTGATTTTATTTATCTGCTCTATTCTCGCTACCGCGTGTGTTCAAGCACCCATCGACCGGGGCGACGCTACCGCCCCGGGCGGTAAGATCAAGATCGGTTTTGCGATGGACACCGTCAAAGAAGAACGTTGGCAGCGCGATCGCGAAGCGTTTGAGGCGCATTGCCGAAAGATGAACGTCGAGTGCGTCATTACTGTTGCCGACAACAAATCAGACAAGCAGGCAAACGACGTCGATAACCTTCTCACCCAGGGGGTCAACGTTCTCGTTATCGCTCCCCACGATGCCACGCAGGCCGCGTCCATGGTTGAAAAGGCGAAAGCACAAGGCGTTCCGGTGATAAGTTACGACAGACTGATAAACTCTGACAAGCTGGATCTTTATATCTCTCACCAGGTACCCGTCATTGGCAGAAAAATCGCGGAATACGCCCTGGAAAAAGCGCCCGGGGGAAACTACATTATGGTATATGGGGCGTCGACGGATAATAACGCGGTCATCATGCGTAGGGAACAGGAATCCGTCCTAAAAAGCGCTAAGGATTCAGGCAGGATCAAGGTCGTCGCTGAACAGCATATTACCGATTGGAAACCTGAATTGGCCTTGAACTTCGTGGAGAACGCTCTGACGCAAAACAGCGACAACATTCAGGCTGTCGTAGTTTCAAATGACGGAATGGCAGGCGGTGTTATCTCCGCTCTGGATAAGAAAGGTTTGTCGGGGAAGGTCGTAGTTACGGGTCAGGATGCGCAAAAAGACGCCCTGCAGCGCATCGCCGAGGGGAAACAGACAATGACGGTTTACAAGCCGATCATTCCGCTTGCCAGCACGGCGGTCGAGGCAGCCATTAAGCTGGCAAAAAAAGAGGCGCTCGCCGACGCTAAGCCGTTCATGAACGATTCGCTTGGCAAGGAGATCCCGGCGATCCTGCTCGAGGTACAAGTTGTGGATAGGAACAATTTGATGGATACGGTGATCAAGGACGGCTATGTAAGCTATGACGACGTTTACGTCAACGTTCCGGCCAACAAGCGGCCGCCAAAGCCGTAGCGTGTGCTTCGAAAGATCTATGAGTTGGATTTGGCTATGAGATCAGAAATGGGGATTCGGGCTTAGATCCTCGATTAGTTCGCGACCAGTGAAGGATGTCGGAATCGGTTCGGAAAATGACTTCATTCGCGAAAAGAGCAGCCGGGTTCTGCTCTTTTTTTTATCTGCTGTTGTTACTCAATGCCCCGGCCCAGGGTGCCTGGCAAATAGTCGGGAACGTGACCGGTGTTTCACGACCGAAAGCGAACGGGGTCGTGTTGAAAACGTCGAGCCGGGCCCGGGTTTCGATCGAATTTTTCGACATCAACGTGGTCCGCATTCGGGTCGCTCCGACCGGTGTTTTTGAAAGAGATTTTTCATACGCGATCGATTATTCGCGGGACCGCAAATCACCTGTAGTCAGCCTCGCTCAAACCGCAAACGAAATAATCCTGACCAATTATTACGGCGCGAAAGCGGTCATCCGAAAGGCACCATTTTCGGTCAGGATCGTCGACGAAGCAGGCGGCACGGTCCTAGAGGACGATACAAGCCGTCCGACGGTTTTCGATAAGAAAACCGGGGAAATACGAACGACAAAACTGAGACGGAATGAGGTCGAGACGTATTACGGCTTCGGCGAAAAGGCGTTCATGGGAATGTCGCGGCACGGCCAGTACATCGTCAATTGGAATACCGATACGTTCTCGTACCCGATCGGAACGGATCCGATCTACCAGTCGATTCCTTTTTTCTACGCTCTTTACGACGGTAAGATATATGGGTTGTACTTCAACAATACTTTTCGAACCCACTTCGACATGGGAAAGACTTCACCCGAAAGATACAGCTTCGGTGCGGACGGCGGTGAGCTCGATTACTTCGTTTTTACGGGCGGACGTGAGCGAAGTCCGAAGAAGGTGTTGGAGGATTACACAAATCTGACCGGCAAAACCCCGTTGCCGCCCATTTGGGCTTTGGGAAATCAGCAGTCGCGGTGGTCGTACTCTCCCGAAAGCCGCGTGCGCGAGATCGCGGCCGGATTTCGGACGCGAAAGATCCCTGCCGATGTCATTTATCTCGACATCGATTATATGGAGGGCTATCGCGTTTTTACGTGGGACAAAAGCCGGTTCCCGGATCCGTCGAAAATGATTGCCGATCTGAAGAATGACGGATTCAGAACAGTTCTGATCATCGATCCGGGGATCAAGGTTGACGATAATTACGGCGTTTACATGGATGGAAAACGACATAATGCCTATGTCAAAAACGCCGACGGCACTGAACTCAATCGGGATGTCTGGCCCAAGGCATCTGCCTTTCCGGATTTTACCGATTCGAAGGCGCGGGACTGGTTTGGAAGCCGACTTCAGGGCCATCTTAACGAGGGCATCGCCGGATTTTGGACGGATATGAACGAGCCGGCGACGTTTATGACCGACAAAACGGAAAAGCCCGAGATCATTCATCATCCCGCAAAAACCTTTCCGATCGATACGCCGCATGTGGGTGACGGTTTTGCCGATACACATCGGCGTTATCATAATGTGTACGGAATGCAGATGGCTCGGGCGACGTTCGAGGGTTTTCGCAAACTCGCTCCCGCAAGACGCCCGTTTGTACTGACGCGTGCGGGTTTCGCCGGTGTTCAGAGGTACTCGGCGGTCTGGACTGGAGATAACTATGCTAGCTGGGACCATCTGGCACTTTCGATTCCGATGTTGGCTAACTTGAGCGTATCGGGGGTGTCGTTTGTCGGAGGTGATGTCGGCGGATTCAACGAGATGCCGTCGGGCGAGCTCTATGCACGCTGGCTGCAAGCCGCGGCGCTAACCCCATTTTTGCGTTCACATTCGGTCGGCTGGGTGGGCAACAAAGAACCCTGGGAATTCGGCGACGAGTTTACCCGCATCAACCGTGCGACGATCGAGTTGCGTTATCAATTTCTGCCGTACCTCTACACCCTCTTTCGCGAACACGAGCGATCCGGCCAGCCCGTCATGCGTCCCCTGTGGTATGAGTTTCCGGACGATAAACAAACGTACCTGATCGACGATGAATATATGGTGGGCAGTGATATTCTGATCGCTCCGGTTGTAAAACAGGGGATGGCTACACGCGGGATCTATTTGCCGCAGGGCGCCGAATGGGTCGATTGGTGGAGCGGTGACAGGATCGAAAGCGGAAAGGTTCACTACCTCAAGACGCCCCTCGACCGCTTGCCTATTTTTGTGCGTGCCGGAGCGGTGATCCCGACACAGTCCATAATTCAGCACACCGGCGAAATGCCGGATGCCGTAGTGACTTTGAATGTTGTCAGCGGCATCGTACCAGGAACGGTTGAAAAAGCCGTCCTCTTCCAGGACGCGGGTGACGGTTACGGTTATAGATCGAATAAATGGCGCGAAATTCGCTTAGAGCACCGGAAAGACTTGTTAAAAATAGACCGTGTCGGGGATTTTATCGGGCAGAAAACCGGCCACGTCGTGGTGTTAGGAATACCGCGGCGACCTAAGCAGATAAGGATCGACGGCCGGGAAACGACAAGCGCCGAATTTGACGAAACCCGTAAGCGGTTGAGGATTGGGATTGACGATAACGTCAAAGAAATATCGATCGTTTTTTGATGGTTGGTTCTCTTATCTAAACATACCCTCCGGATCAGCGTCCCTGTCTGCGAAAATATGAGCATATCTGCGGAGAATTACGTCGAATTTGTCCGAGCACCATTGGATTCGTTTAAAAAGCCTTTTATCTACTTAAATTAACCTCAGTCTCGCTTGGCACAATTATTGCGAGCTATCAAAGCAGTATCCCAACGGGAGAAGTGTATGCCGCGGTTCGCGAAGTCTTGACGTGGGAAAATACTCGCTGAGAAGAAAAAAGGTAAATTCGCAATGAATGTCATTAGGCCCGACTTAACAGCTAAGACTGACCTCAATCAGCACCCCCTCGGGACCGGGCCGGGCCGGACCATTCGACCCGTTTATGTTGATTTTCTTCCGCCGTGCAACCATGCCTGCCCGGCGGGTGAGGACGTTCAATCATGGCTGGCATTGGCCCAGGCCGGCAAGTATTTAGAAGCCTGGCGGAAACTTACTGAGGAAAATCCAATGCCGGCGATCCACGGACGGGTCTGTTATCATCCCTGCGAAACCTCGTGCAATCGCGGAGCTATTGACACATCGGTGAGCATCCACGCCGTCGAGAGGTTTCTTGGCGATATGGCGAATGCCGAGGGCTGGACTTTTCCACAGCCTAAGTCCCGAAGCGGCAAGCGCATCCTCATTATCGGTGCCGGGCCCAGTGGATTATCGGCCGCCTATCACCTCGCGAGGCTCGGCCATTCCGTCAGTATTTATGAGGCCGGGCCCATAGCCGGCGGAATGATGAACTTTGGCATTCCTGCATATCGGCTGCCGAGGGATGTGATTCGGGCGGAGATCGGCCGCATCGAGAAACTCGGCGTAGAAATACGGCTGAATTACAAAGTCTCCGATGTGAAGAAGGAATCGGCAGCCGGCGGTTTCGCCGCGGTCTTTATCGCTATCGGAGCGCATATTGGTAAAAAGACCGAGATACCCGCACGCGACGCGACTAAGGTCCTTGATGCCGTCACGTTTCTGAAAGACGTTGAACTCGGTCTTACGCCTCGGATCGGCAGGAGAGTGGCGATCTATGGCGGCGGGAATACCGCAATGGATGCGGCACGGACGGCCAAAAGGCTCGGGGCCGACGAGGCGATCATTATCTACCGCCGCAACCGTGAAAATATGCCGGCCCACGATTTCGAGGCGGATGAAGCACTTAGCGAAGGGATCAAGATCCATTGGCTGAGGACCATAAAAGACCTTGACGAAACATCAATAACCGTCGAACGAATGGAGATCACGGATGGAAAACCAGTGCCCACGGGCGAATTCGAAACCCTCGAGGCAGATTCAGTGATACTGGCCTTGGGCCAATCGACTGAGACAGAGTTTTTAAGGAACGTCGACGGCCTCGAATTCCATGACGACGGGACGGTCGCGGTCGACGCCCAGATGATGACCGGCCACGCCGGTATCTTTGCAGGCGGCGACATGGTCCCGAGCGAACGAACGGTAACGATCGCCACGGGCCACGGAAAAAAGGCTGCGCGAAATATCAATGCGTGGCTGCGTGGCCAGACGTATCAGAGAAAGGAGAGTAATCCTCTGGTAAGCGTGGACCAGCTGCAGGTTTGGTACCGAACAAATGCTGAAGTAAAGATAGAGCCGCACGTAGCCGCGGAGGTCGCCGTGACCGGATTTGATGAGATCGTTTCGGGGCTCTCTGAGCCAGACGCCAGATACGAGGCACAGCGATGCTACTCCTGCGGAAATTGTTTTGAGTGCGACGGATGTTACGGGGCATGTCCCGAAGGGGCAATCATCAAGCTGGGGCCGGGCAAGCGATATAAATTCAATTACCAGCTTTGCACGGGCTGCGGCGTTTGTTACGAACAATGTCCCTGTCACGCGATCGATATGATCGCCGAACCGGAGGTAACACTCCAATGACGCCAATTAGAAAAAAATCAGCGACTCTCGATGGGAACGAAGCGGCCGTTCACGTCGCCTATCGTGTCAACGAAGTCTGCGCCATATATCCCATTACACCTTCGTCGACGATGGCAGAACTTGCCGACGAGTGGGCAGCGAAAGGAATTACTAACATTTGGGGGAATATTCCCGAGGTAATGGAGATGCAGAGCGAAGCCGGCGCCGCCGGGACCGTTCACGGAGCTCTCCAGACCGGTGCTCTCACGACGACGTTCACGGCGTCTCAGGGCCTGATGCTCATGCTGCCAAACATGTACAAGATCGCGGGCGAATTGACCGCTGCTGTTTTTCATGTCGCGGCCCGCTCGCTGGCGGCGCAGGGGCTTTCGATATTCGGTGATCATCAGGATGTGATGGCGGCGCGGACCACGGGTTTCGGTATCCTTGCATCCTCCAGCGTTCAGGAAGCCCATGATATGGCCCTGATCGCACAAGCGGTTTCGCTGAGGTCCCGTATTCCGTTCATCCATTTCTTTGATGGTTTCAGGACGTCACATGAGGTCAATAAGATCGATATGCTGTCGGATGACAACATCCGCGAGATGATCGACGACCAGCTCGTTTTCGAACATCGCGGCCGAGCCTTGAATCCGGACAATCCCTTTATCCGCGGAACGGCTCAGAACCCGGACGTTTATTTTCAGGGCAGAGAGACCGTAAATCCCTTTTATTCGGCTGTGCCGGCGATACTGAGCGAGGAAATGCGGCATTTTGCGAGCATCACGGACAGGGAATATGCACCGGTCCGATACTACGGAGCATCTGACGCGGAACGCGTGATCGTTATAATGGGTTCGGGGGTCGAAACTGCGGCCGAGACGGTGGATCACCTAGCGAAAAGAGGTGAAAAAACCGGCGTCGTTCAGATCTCACTATTTCGCCCGTTTCCTGCGGAGAGTTTCATTGCGGCATTTCCTCCGACCGTGCAAACGGTCGCCGTTCTTGACCGGACCAAGGAGCCTGGTGCTTCCGGCGAGCCGCTATATCAGGATGCTGTCGTCACATTCGCCGAGGCCGTTGCTAATAGAGGCGTACGGACGATGCCGGTCATCGTCGGAGGGCGTTATGGATTGTCGTCCAAAGAATTCACCCCGGCAATGGTCAAGGCGGTGTTCGACAACCTCTCCTTGCAGACACCCAAGAATCACTTTACGGTCGGGATCAACGATGACGTAGGCCACACGAGCCTCGTGGTCGTTCCGGGATTTCGGCTGGATGAATCCGATTGGACACAGGCCCTCTTCTTCGGCCTTGGAGCCGACGGTACGGTGGGGGCCAACAAGAACAGCATTAAGATCATCGGCGAGAATACAGACCTTTTTGCCCAAGGTTATTTTGTATATGATTCCAAAAAATCAGGAGCGAAGACAGTTTCACATCTTCGTTTTGGAAAGAAGCCGATAAGGGCGCCGTACCTTATAACTTCTGCCGATTTTATTGCCTGCCATCAATTTAATCTTCTTGAGTCGGTAGAGATGCTCGGCTTCGCAAAAACGGGAGCTACATTTCTCGTCAACAGCCCTTTCAGCCCGGACGAGATCTGGGCGAAGCTGCCGTCTGGCGTCAGAAACATGATCGTCGCAAAAAAGATAAAACTTTACACGATAAATGCGACCGACGTCGCCCAAAAAACGGGAATGGCCGGCCGGATCAACACGATCATGCAAACGTGCTTCTTCGCCTTATCAGGCGTGCTGCCGCGTGAAGAAGCGATCGCCGAAATAAAGAAGAGCATCGAAAAGACATATCTAAAAAAGGGCCGATCGGTCATCGAGAAAAATTTTGCGGCGGTCGATCAAACCTTGGAAAACCTCTTCGAGGTGCGGGTCCCCGAACAGGCCGGTGCAGCCAGTGCTGCCGTTTTTGACAACTATCGTAGGGCGAGTTCCTTTGTTCGCGGCGTCACGCGGGCAATGGTCGATGGCCGCGGCGATGATATCCCTGTCAGCGCGTTGCCGGTTGACGGCACCTACCCGAGCGGAACGTCACAATGGGAAAAGCGAAGGGTCTCGGAACGGATCGCTGTTTGGGAACCGGAATTATGCATCCAGTGCGGCAACTGCAGTTTCGTCTGCCCCCACAGCGTGATCAGGTCGAAGTTTTACCACGAAGGCCACCTCGCCGGTGCCCCGTCCGGATTCGGTTCAGCTCCCATAAACGCGAGGGGCTTTCCTGAGACAAAATACTCGCTCCAGGTATATCTGGAGGACTGCACGGGATGTAATCTCTGTTTCGAAGCCTGCCCCGTTGTGGACCGCGATGTTGAAGGGCGAAGAGCAATTAATCTGGGCGATATGCCGGGCGATCTTGAGCCAGCTCGAGAGCAGATCGCATTTTTTGAAGAACTGCCTGGCAATTCGCGGCCGGATGTAAACTTTTCAACGGTTCACGGGCTACAATTTCTCGAACCTTATTTCGAATTCTCTGGAGCCTGTGCTGGCTGCGGTGAAACACCTTACATCAAGGTCCTGACTCAGCTCTTCGGCGATCGCTTGCTCGTCGCAAATGCGACGGGATGTTCATCGATCTATGGAGGTAATCTGCCGACAACGCCGTGGACCAAGAATGAACTTGGCCGCGGGCCCGCATGGTCAAACTCCTTATTTGAAGACAACGCCGAATTCGGGCTCGGCATGCGGCTGACCGCCGATAAGCAGCTCGCCACGGCAATACAGCTTCTCGAGGGCCTCAGGGAGAAATTAGGCAGCGAGTTGGTGGATGATCTCGTCAATGCTCCGCAGAACGTGGAGAGCGAGATACTGGCCCAGCGAGAACGTGTGAGCCGGCTAAAAGCCCAGCTCGTGGCAATAGCGGAACCCGAGGCTCGTCACCTGCTATCGCTCGCTGACCAATTGGTAGATCGCAGTGTATGGCTGATCGGCGGCGACGGATGGGCGTATGACATCGGATCGGGCGGGCTCGACCATGCGATGGCGAGCGGGCGTAACGTCAACATCCTTGTTCTCGACACAGAGGTATATTCCAATACCGGCGGCCAAATGTCGAAATCGACGCCGACGGCAGCATCAGCGAAGTTCGCGGCCGCCGGAAAACGGGTCGGGAAGAAAGGCCTTGCCCTTCAGGCTATTTCGTATGGCAACGTCTACGTCGCACAGGTTGCGATGGGAGCAAATCCTCAACAAACGCTCTTAGCCCTGCGCGAGGCCGAGGCGTACGACGGGCCATCGCTGGTGCTTGCATACAGCCACTGTATCGCCCACGGTATCGACATGCAAAAAGGCCTAAGGCAGCAAAAAATGGCCGTCGTAAGCGGTCACTGGCCGCTGCTCAGATACAATCCGGCACTGCGCCGTATCGGCCATAACCCGTTTGTACTGGATTCGCCGCGGCCGACCATACCGCTTCGGACTTATGCCTATAACGAATTACGGTATAAAGTGTTAACTCAAACAAATCCTGTCGAAGCCGAAAAACTGATGAAACTCGCACAGGAGATGGTTGACCTGCGTTGGAAAACGTACGAAGAGATGGCCGTGTCTGGAGCGAGCTCATTCCAGCCGGTGTTTTAACCGAGATCGAAGAAAAACAGGGAGGAAAAAAAAATGCCTAATCTAACTACTAAATACATGGGGCTCGAACTCCGATCGCCGCTGGTCGTATCAGCAAACCCCCTGTCGCAAAAACTGGAAAATATCGCGGCGATGGAGGACGCGGGAGCGGGCGCCGTGGTGCTTTTCTCGCTTTTTGAAGAACAGATCAGGCACGACGCAGCTCAGGCGGAAGACCTCGAAAACCTTTCAGCCGGAGGATTTGCCGAAGGCTCCGATTTCCTCCCCTCCATGGACCGCTACGCCGTCGGGCCTGAAAAATACCTGGATCTCATTCGAAAAGCAAAAGAGCGGGTCGATATCCCGATCATTGCCAGCCTAAACGGCACGACGCCCGAGGGCTGGATCGAATACGCCCGCGAGATCGAACAAGCCGGAGCTGACGGCTTGGAACTGAACGTCTATTTCATCCCGGCGGACATTTCAATGACGTCGGCCGATGTTGAAAAAAGGTATATCGACATTGTTCAAATGGTCCGCGAAACCGTGGGGATTCCGCTCGCTGTGAAGATGAATCCTTACTTTTCATCCATAGGAAATTTCGCCGAGAAACTTCGGATGGCGGGAGCCGACGCACTCGTACTCTTCAATCGCTTTTACCAGCCGGATTTTGATGTCGAGGAGCTTGAAGTCTTGCCCAACCTGGAACTCAGTCATCCCTCCGAGATCAGGCTGCCGCTTCTCTGGATAGCCGTGCTCTATGGGCGCGTGCCGGTCTCGCTTGCCGCAACGACCGGTGTCGGCGGAGCACGTGAGATGATCAAGTACATCCTCGCCGGTGCCGATGCAGCGATGTGCGCATCGTCGCTTCTGCGTCACGGTATCCCCTGGATCAAAGAAACGATGAAAGATTTCGAGTTTTACATGAACGATATGCCGTTCGATTCGATCGAAGCATTCAAGGGCTCAATGAGCCAACAGCACATCGCCGACCCGACGTCATACGAAAGAAGCAATTACCTCCAGATCCTCGAAGGAAAGCACGTGAAATAGGAAGGCCGGGACTGCAAGCGTCCCCCCTGCAAGTCCGTCTGGACGCCGAAGAACGTGGTGGATATTCACGTTTCGCAGTAGCCCACATTCCGCGTCGTTATTCAGAACGGCGAACAAACCGGCAAACAGGGCGACGGACAGTTCATCAAACTCGGCGAATGTGTGAAGTTCTAAACTGCCACTTTGCTGGACCGTTTTGTCAGTCGAAAAACCGGATACGTCAAAGCAAGTGCGATCAGAGCGTAAATGCTTGGTTCAGTATTGCTAACGACGTAGCCGACCGCGAGCAAGACAGAAATGACCAAAACTGCCGCCGGTGCGAACGGATAGCCGAAGGCACGGAACGGGCGTTCGGCATCGGGTTCGCTTCGACGCAAAATAAATAAGGCGACAACCAACAAACTCGCAATTACTACCCCAAAGAATGCTGATATCGCAAGCAGTAATTCGAACGTCCCGATCGAGGCCAAAATGATAGCGGTCGATGCCGTCACTACCAATCCAAATACCGGCGTTCCGCCTTCGTTGACCTTCGCTGCCTGTCCAAAGAATAATCCGTCACGGCTTAATGCTAGCAGTATTCGCGGGCACGCCATCAGGATCGCATTGATGATCCCGATCAAAGAGATGAGTGCAAGGACGGTAACGATCTGGCCGCTCCGTTCGCCGAACATCATCGCTATCGCGTCTGCGCCCGCAAATTTTGACCCGGCCAATTCAGACATTGGAAGCACATAGATCAAGGCGATGTTCACCAATAAATAGATCGTGATAATGATAGCGAGTCCGCCGAAAAGCGACCGCGGAATATTCCGCCCCGGGTTCTTATCTTCTTCGGTGAAATAGATCGCCTCGTGCCAGCCATCGAAGGTTCCGAGCACTAGCTGGAAGGCGAGGATAAACGCGACTAAACCTGCGAAAGTGGTTAGCGAAATTGCAGAGGGGCTCGACTCAACCGGCGCCATCCCGATACTGCCGCCGAAAACGAAACACGCGACAACAAAAGCTATCAACGCGAGGCATTTCAATAGGCTGGTCAATTTCTGCGTTCCGCTGCCTGTTCGCAATCCGATGTAGTTCAGTATCGCGATCACGATCAATATTGCGACGCTGAAAATGACGCGTCCGCCAGTGAGCTTCGGAGCAAAAAGTCCGGAGGCATATTCGCCAAATACGACTGTTATATATGCCAGCCCGAGCGTCTGATAAAGCCAATCGCTCCACCCGACTACGAAGCCGCCAAAATCGCCATAGGCTCTGTGGGCATAGACATAATAGCCGCCGGCCTTTGGCGTCATGGTCGCGAGCTCGGACAAATAGTTCGCACCGAGCAGGCAGTAAATGCCGCCGAGCGTCCACGCAAGAAGGATCAGTCCGACCGAAGGAAGCTGTGCCGCGACACCGCCCGGATTTCTGAGAATCCCGACTCCGATAGTGCCGCCGATCACGATCGCAAGGCCGAAGCCGACCCCGAGAATTCGCAGGAGTTTGTTTGCACCCGCAGCTTTGGGATTCTCGTCAATGAACGGTTTATTCATTTATTTTGTTTGTGGCCGCGTTGTTGGATGCGAGCTTAGAAAATACGCGAATTGCAGGCTACGGTCAATAGAACAAAGCACACCCTCAAGCAAACCTAGGCGGTGATCTTTTTGGTCAGGATTATCTGTGGCGGCTCAGCGGCGATCTCGTTGACTATTGCGAAGAACCCCTTAAAGAACGGAGTTTCGAAATGTTCGTCCATCGCCTCCTTATTCTTCCACGTTTCGTGCCAGAGAAATACGGTCTCGTCCTCTATGGACTGATGTATGTCGTAATTGATACAACCCGTTTCATTTCGCGAATCGGTTACGATCGCCAGAGCCGCGGCCTTAGCCTCTTCGACCTTATCAGCCTTAACCTTCAACCTTGCGATGAGTACAATTTTTTCTTCATTCATATTGATTCGATTTTTTTACTTCAAAGAATTCCTATTGTAAGCGAGACTCGGCGAGAGTCTACCCGTCACTTTGTCAAATGCCGATGAAAATTTGCCTAATGACCAAACCGCACCGCAGTTTACTTGTTTTTCCAATCAATTATGCTGTTTGGGCGGCGGTATGAGCATTAATTCTGACAGCAGTATCCATATATTCCTTGAAGCTATTGATCTTGCCGTCCTTGACTGTCAAAACATGCACGAAATCGGAATCGTATTCTTTGTTTGTCGCTTTGACTCTCCACTTCATATCTCCCAAAACAATAACTTTATCGCCATTTGCGATAAATTCCGTCGGATTGTGGATCAGATTTTCCTCGGCTTCATCGAGACGGGAAAAAAAGTCTGTGACGCTTGCAATTCCGTTGAACTTTCCGGCATACGGCACGTTTTCCATCTCCGGCAGTTCCCACGAGATATCGTCCGAAAACTGTTTCAAAAACGATTCGTCGCCGCTTTTGAAAAGCTGATATGCTTTTTCCACTATTTTTGTGTTTTCTTGTTCGTTCATTTTTTTGTTCTCCTGATTCTCAAACTATTGAACTATGCAGCGATAAATCCTGTGGCGCCCGTGATGATTGCCGTTTTCCCGGCGAGTCTGTTACTTGATCTCCCATTTCATCCATCTGCTTTCCTCCTCGCGGGTTTCCCCGACTCAACCGTTTATCAGGACGACGTCCCAATTCAGCAGCGTCGCATCTTTTTCGATTTCCCTTGTCGGCGGCAGTTTTTGAGCGAGGACCGCGGCAGAGTTTTTTTCGGACTGCTTGCGTAGATCCAGAAAGAGTGAGTCTCTCTCATTGAGCGGTTCGTCCGGGAAAAACATCTGCGAGACCAGCCGATTGGCTTTTCCCTCGACCTCAAAATGAATATGCGGCGGTCGCTTCCAAGTTGGGCTAACCGGGTATGGGCCCGGTTTAATTGTCTTGAACCGATAGCGCCCTTCGTCGTCGGTTTTCAAAACGGCATAGCCTTGAAAATTCGGGTCGAGCTGAGCGGTATTCGGATCCGAGGGATGCGAGTAGCGTCCATACGTATTTGCCTGCCAGATCTCGATCTTTGCTCCTCTTACTGGCTTGCCTTTCCGATCAAAAACTCGTCCCACGACATGCACTATCGCCCCGGCCGCGGCCCCCTTTTGACCATTGACCATGGTAAGGT
This sequence comes from Pyrinomonadaceae bacterium, assembly GCA_041749555.1. Taxonomy (GTDB): domain Bacteria; phylum Acidobacteriota; class Blastocatellia; order Pyrinomonadales; family Pyrinomonadaceae; genus OLB17. The sequence goes on from JBGTBC010000191.1 coordinate 27,690, forward strand.
CCGCATCCTTATCGAGGGGTTTCAGCATCGGATAAAATGGCCCCATTCCGACCTCTGGCGTGACAATGCGTTCCGTCGTTTGTGCGAAACCCGTACCCCCCAATATTACCGCACCGCCTATACCCAGCCCGATCGTTAACATCTGCCGGCGTGAAAAGATTGTTTCTTGCTTTTTCATTTTTGATTCTCCTTAAATGGTTCTCGACACAATGAGAGACGAAGCGTGGGAGCAATACACGCGATCAGATTTCCTCATCCTTTGAGAAAATACATATCCGGTTTACCGACGACTCCCGCTCTCTGCATAGCTTCACGCAAGTCATCGGAGCTGGAAAATTCTTCCGCCCGCTTCAGATCTTCTGCTTCGAACACAAACGTCACCATATTGGCGTCGTCGGCATCTTGTAGCAGGTGCTTTTCCGTCAGCCCCGCCGCCGCGCGAATCGGTTCATGCGCGTCGTAAACCGTTTTGAATTCCGAAAAATCCTGAACGCCGTGTCGACAGATCATATAATTTGCCATAATTTTCTCCGTTTTTTTGATTGCCCGCGAAACAGCGTTTTGTTTCGCCTGAATAACCGGCATTTCTTCAACGTTTATTCGCGGACGGGTTGATAAATTCAGCGATTACTCGCCGTTTAGTTTTCGGAACGCTTGGTCAAATGCGCCGAGGCGACTTGCCAGCGCACGCCGTTATAAATTAGCGTCACGGTTCCCACACTATTGTTTTCCTGTTCGCTTCCCAGCGCATTGCTTCTGCCGCTCGCGTTGCGGAAAGTTGCGATTGCCGCGTCGCCGTGTAGACGGATCTTCAAATTGTCGAAGCCGACTGATTGAAATTTGAGCGCGCCGGATCGCATCGCGCCGATCCGTTCCGCTTTCGTCACCGTCTTGCCATTCTCCATCACGATCTGGTAATCGTCCGTGTAAATTCGCCCCGCCGCACCCGCGTCGCCGCGGTTTAGCGCGTCAAACAGTTCGGTCATAGTTTGCCTAATCGCCTGTTCCGCGCTGCCGCCTGATTGATTGGCAACAGGCGTCCCTTGCTCGGGAGTTTCCGTGTAAAGAGCGTTAAGCCATTTTCCGCCGCGTTTGACATAGACCGACGTCGAATAAACTTTCGCCGGTATCGTTTTCCCGCCGCACACGCCGTCCTGCATTCCCGTAAAAGTTATCAGAGCCGAATTTTTGTCAAGCATCAGAAACTTGAAGTTGTCGAGCGAAAAACTTCTGACTTCACAATCAGTTCCCGCAGTTTTAACGATCTGCGATTTGTTCAAAACGCCCGCGCCGCCGACCTGCAAAGCTTCGTCCGCCAGATTTGCTTGAAACCACGAAGCGTTCTTATTTTTCCACGCTTCCCAGCCCGCTTTTTCCAGCGCGACGATCTGCGCTTCGACTTTTGGATCGTTCGACATTTTTGTTTGACCGAAAGTAACCGATGATATGCCGATTGCGATCATCAGAAACATAATTGTTTTTTTCATTTTTTTGTTCTCCTTAAAATATCGAATAGGCACGAAGCAATCGCTCGCATAACGCGCTTGCTTCGTGCGTGCTCCTCATCCGCTTAACGCCGCGGCTCCAAAACGATCTCGCGTCCCGTTCGCCCTTCCAAAACTTCGCGGATCTGCAGACGATCTCGATAACCCTGCATCTGCTTTTCGTCCGTGCCGACTACACTCTGCATGAGATTGTCTTCTTTGGCTTGATTGGCCTCCATCGTTGCCAGGTCCTTGTATTCGGTCATCAGCATAATGTTCCAATCATCCTTGCCGTGAGCTTCGGTGGTTATGACTTTATACGAGACGATCTGACCGTCTTTTTTCAGGGCTTCCTGGCTACGCTTCCAATCCGTAGCAATGTAATTCAGATACGCCGTTTCCATTCCCGGTTTCATCTGGATAAATCCGATGTTCCAAACCGAGCCGTTACGATACGGGCGATTGACCTGCGCGTAAACGACTACGCTCAAGGTCAGTATAAAAACGGCAATTAAGCCGGTTGCTATGCGATTGTGCTTCATCATGCTTTTCATATTTTTTCTCCTGTGGTATTTGGCCTTGGAACTGGGAAATTAACTTTCCCGAACTTTTCGGTTTAACTATTTGTCCAAAATTATGTGTTCCACCCGACTAAACGGGATTCGGAGCCGGAAAGGGTCATCGACTGAATTTTTTATGGTTGGAAAGCTTTCGCATCCCACGGCCAGCCTTGAATTACGTCTGTGCCAAATGTGCAATTTGCGACAATTACCACGGCTAAATTCATCTTGTCGCTACGCGACACAGATCACTGTGGCGGAAGATGCGGTAAGGGCCTACGCTAAAAGAAAATCGCATAAATCTCATAATCGACCGCAAAGCTATTCTTAAAAAATTCACGCCAAACACGCCAAATCATACAAACCACGCCAAATGGACTACCCGAAAGCATAAAAAACAAGTTAGCCTGTTGCGGTGAGCGGTCTTTTTTCTCAGAAGGCCGAGCGGATGTTTGAAAATTGGAAATAGGATTGTGGTTTTTGGGATTTGGCATGACCACCGACCACCTGCTCGTGTATGACACTGTATTACAACCACAATCACACCCTCAAGCGTGGGACAGAACAGAAAACTGTAACTATCACATTACAGGCCAGTTATAGAAATATTACTGTCCCAGCCTGGGACACTTTCAGCGGGTTTGAGCCAGAAAATGGAGAATTGAGAGTGGGAAATGGAGAATGGTAAATGGTGACAGGCGACCTTTCCGTCGCCTGTCACTTGTCACTCACTATTCACCGATCATCCTCCTTGCCCGTGTATGACACTGTATTACAACCACAACCACACCCTCAAGCGTGGGACAGTATAGAAACCTGTAACTATCAGATTACGAGAGAGTTACGGTGATATTACTGTCCCGGCGTGGGACAAAAACAGGGGGTGTGAAACTGATCGTGGCTGGCTGGCGGCTGTAGCAAGGACCGATTTCTTCGATCAGTCCTTTGTCGGTTTGGCTGCCGCAGGTTGGGTTAAGGTGGGGGCGCCGCCGACGATGTAGCTGTCGCGAGATCGAATGATCAGGTTTGGGCGTTCGACGCGAACTTTGATCGATTTCCGCTGTCCTCGCGCGCCTTCGTCTTTGGGAACATAGCCGATATTGTACTGACGTCGAAGTTCTTCGGCGATGCCCTCGAAGGCTCGGGTAAGACCGCCGGGAGTTGATTCGGGTTGAAAAACCCGGCCTCCAGTGGCATCGGCGAGATCGTTGAGGTATTTACGGCCCAGAGCGTAATCTTCCGCGGAAACTCCAGACATGATCTGGCCGCCTCCAAATATGTCCGGGAGCCGGCCCATATTTCGAGGGCGATTATCGAAATAGGTGTTGTAGTAGATCGGAAAGATCATGGAGTCCGATTCCTCGACGTATTTCAGCGTGCTGTCATAGCTGTTCCTGCGAGATGTCGTGTCGACGCCGTCAGTAAATAATACGACGGCCTTACGACCTGGTATGCGGGCGAGCTGCTTACGAACCGCTTCATCGACCGCGTTATATAGAGAAGTGCCGTTTCCAAAGTCGGCCTTTCGTATGGCTTTTTCGATCTTTTCGCGATCGTTGGTCATTTTAGCCAGTACCTTAACGCTGGAATCGAACTCGATGACGATCACGCTGTCCTGCGGTTTTAGCTGACCGACAAAAGCAATCGCCGCACGCTGTATCTCCTCGATCTTATAGGCGGTCGACGGGCTAACATCGATGACCAGAGCGACCGTGAAGGGCTTATCGGTGGTACCGAAGTATGCGATCTCCTGCTCGACGCCATCTTCGAAGATCTTAAATTCGGTTTGGCGAATGTTGGGGATATAGAGGCCGCTGCGGTCGAACACCGACACAGGAATCGTGATCAGGTTGGTTTCGATTCGGAGCAATTCGCCATCATAATCGTCGGCGGGAGCGGACTGTTGGACTGGGACACTTTCATTTGTATTGGCGGGCGTCGTCCGATTCGAGCCAATGCCGATACCCGGAAACCTCTCGGTCATCGCCGAACGGGATGGCCGTGGTTTGGATTCTGAATATTGGGCAGCGTCTTCATTGATAATGGGCCTTGGCGTCGGAGTAGGAGCAGCGCGACGCCCCGATTGCGCAGGAATGCTCAAAATGCCCAACGAAAGAACAAGACCCCCGCTCAAAAACCTGGACATAAGACGATTCACCTCAGAGATACAGTATGTCGTAAAGGGTTTTTGATGCCTAATGAGGGCGACTGGTTTATAAAATTCACGATAAGCTGCCGATCAGCGTCGAGATCATGAATCCGAGCATGATAACAACCACTGACCAACCGCCGATCTGCAGCCAAAGCGGATGAATGTAATCACCGATGACTGCCTTTTTTCGCGAGGCCAACAAAATGAGCGAAAGTCCGATCGGAAGGATGAATCCGTTGATAGTGCCCGCCCAAACCAACAAGTTGACGGGCCGCCCGACTGCTAAAAAAACGACCGTCGAAAAGACTATAAAGCCAATAACGAGATAGTTATTATTTCGGTCGAGCCTGGAATGAAGTGTTTTGAGAAACGATACCGATGTGAATGCGGCCCCAACGACCGACGTAATGGCCGCCGCCCACATTACAACTCCGAAAATTCGAAGGCCGACGGTTCCCGCGGCATTCTGAAAAACCGAAGCTGGCGGATTCGCATCGTCGATGGACATACCCATCGTAATGACGCCAAGAGCGGCGAGGAAAAGGCAAAATCGAATGATCGCGGTAAACAGGATCCCCGAATAGGCACCCCTGGTCACCTCGGCAAGGTTCTCACGGCCGGTCACACCAGCGTCGATAAGCCGATGTGCTCCCGCAAAGGTTATATATCCGCCGACCGTGCCGCCGACGAGCGTGACTACCGCGAGGGCATCGATCTGCTCGGGCCAGACCGTTCGATAAGATGCCTCGCCGAGAGGCGGGTTTGAGGAGTAGACGACGTAAACTATGAGGACGATCATCACCAGGCCGAGGATCTTTACAAAAGTGTCCATCGCACGCCCGGCTTCCTTAAAGAGAAACAGGGTGATCGCAATGCCGGCACTAATGATCGCACCTATCTCGATGGGAATACCCAATGCGGCGTTCATGCCCAAGCCGCTGCCGGCGATGTTGCCGATATTAAATGCAAGCCCGCCAAACGCGACGAGGGCCGACAGCAGGTACCCGGTGCCGGCGATCGTTTCGTTGGCCAGATCCTGGCCGCGTTTTCCCGTTACGGTCAGAACTCGCCAGATATTCAGTTGGGCGAATATGTCGAGGATGATCGAAAGGAGGATCACAAAACCGAAGCTTGCGAGGAGCTGCTTCGTAAATACCGTGGTTTGGGTAAGAAACCCCGGCCCGACGGCCGATGTGGCCATAAGAAACGCGGCCCCGAATATGACCGATGTCAGGGAGGGTTTTTTTACCGTATCAGGCATTTATTGCTTTTATCTCAATGCTGGATTGAATCAGGCTTCGGTTGATAGCACGGGCAAAATTGACGGCATTTTCGCCGTCGCCGTGTATACAGACGGTCTGGGCGATGATAGGTATCATGATCGCGTCCACCGAACGCACGCGGCCATACTTGATCATGTCGAGGACCTGGGTTGAGGCAGTTTCCTGATCTTTGATAAGAGCTTTCGGATCTGTACGGGGTGTGAGGCTGCCATCGCTCTGGTAAGTGCGGTCGGCAAACACCTCTGACGCTGTTCGCAGGCCGATCTTCTCAGCCTCGCTGATCGAATGGCTGCCCGACAAGCCAAATAGCACGAGCTTATCGTCGAGATCGGCAATCGCCCTCGCGATCACACTGGCAAGCACAGGATCGCGGGCAGACTGGTTATAAAGGGCTCCGTGGGGTTTAATGTGCGTGAGTTTGCTTCCGGCGGCACTGACGATCTCGGCAAGAGCGTTGATCTGATCCGTGACGATACGGATGATGTCAGAGGCAGTAAGATCCCTCGCCACGCGGCCGAAATTTTCGCGATCAGGATAGCCGGGATGGGCACCGATCGCAACGCCATTCTCGAGCGCGAGTTCGACGGTCTTTCGCATCGTTTCCTCATCGCCCGCGTGATAACCGCAGGCGATATTGGCTGATGAAACGAGGCGCAGGAGTTCGGCATCGTGGCCGCAACCCTCGCCGACATCGCAGTTAAGGTCGACAGTTAACATAAGGTGAAATCGATCAGTTTGGAGCAGATTCAAATTTACTCCCGGCACCGAGAAATTTCAAATTCCTTTCAAACTCAAGGTAGAGCTTTTCGGCTTTATCGAGCGTTACAAGCTGAAAGGCTACTTTATCACCGGGGCCAAGCTGACCGATCAATGGCAGGTCGCGAGAAATGACATGGGCCAGCCGCGGGTAGCCACCGGTCGTCTGATGGTCAGCCATCAGAATTATCAACTGGTTGTCAGGCAAGGCCTGGATCGTGCCAAAGCTGACCGCGGATGAGATCATTTCTGCACGGTCAGACAGCTCGACCGCTTCGCCAATGAGCCGAAAGCCCATGCGATCCGACTTGCCGGAAATTTCAAATTGGCGGCTCAAAAAGATCTCGAGGGACCGGTCACTTAGACTTTGAAATTCCGCTCCGGGGATCACCCGTACAGTAGGCGTACTGCTATACGGCGGGATGATCCATGGGGAAAGCCGGGTGCCGGTCGAATCGAGATTCTCCAGGGCCGAAGCTCTGAGATCGACCCGGTCCTTCGCCTCTAGGCGCCGTCCCGAAAATCCTCCACGACCTGCGATCAGATTTGTGCTCGAACTGCCCAGCCATTGGTCGATCTCAAGGCCGCCCTTGATCGCGAGATATGCGCGGTTTCCCGATCCTTTCCCGGCAAAGGTGAGCATGCTGCCTGGCTTCGCTCGGAATTCTTGCCACAATTGCAGTGGTTCGCCGTCGAGATGTGGAAGAAAGTCGGCGCCGCCTATCGCGGCCACGGCCCCTTTCTCAAAGATGATCTGCGGGGCAGGGAAGTGCATTTCAAGAACCGCGTCGCGTTCGTTGTTTCCAAGCAGAGCATTGACCATCCGTGCAGCGGCCGGGTCCATGACGCCGCCGGGATTGATGCCGAACCGTCGAAACCCGTGCCGGCCGAGGTCCTGAATGGTGGTTAAGATACCGGGCTTTTGGATGAGTATGCTCATTCTTCAACAGGCATGAATCGGACATTGTCACCAGGCCGTAACAGGCACGGCGATTCATCGTCGGGTGTGAACATATCGACATCGGTTCGGCCTATTATCTGCCATCCGCCCGGCGAAGCGAGAGAATAGATACCTGTCTGTTTACCGGCAATGCCGACGCTTCCTTTTGGAACGACGGCCCGCGGAGTGCTCTTCCGTGGGGTTGCAATTCGTTCGTCAACCTCGCCCATATACGAAAATCCCGGCAGGAAGCCAAGCATGAAAACCCTGTAAACGGTGCCGCTAAATATCTCGATCACTGATTCCGTGGATATGCCGGCGCTTTCAGCCACAATATCCAGATCAGGCCCGGCTTCAGCGTCAAATCTGACCGGTATTTCGACGAGCCTCGAAGGTGACGATGCCGTGGTGTCGAGATCCTCTAACGCTAGATCTACAATGCTGCTGACCGCATGGAATGCGTTGGGAAATTCGGGAAAATTACGCCTGACCTCGGCGATGTCATAGAAGATCGATGTAGAAGCGTAGGCAGGGACAGTTTCGATAAATCCGGGAAAAGGATCTTTTGCAAGGCGGTTGGAAAGTGCTACGGCGGTTTCGTTGAGTTTGACCGAGATCACATTTCCGAATTCCACCGTCAGAGCCGAATCACCCAGTGAAATGAATCTGACGTCGCCCATCTTTTATCTTGCTCGTTGTTTGGGATCCAAATATTCGCGCAGGCCGTCACCTATGAAATTAAAGGCCAGCACCGTTAAAGCGATTGCGGCGCCTGGGAAAAACAGCACGTGGGGCGAATTGCTGAAGTACTGCCGGGCCTCTTCGATCATTGTGCCCCAACTCGGTGCCGGCGGCGGTATCCCGAGGCCCAGAAAAGAAAGCGTCGCTTCCGAGAGCACTGCTCCAGCCATTCCGAGCGATGCCTGGACGATCAATGGCTGTATCGCGTTCGGTAATATGTGAGTAAAGAGGATCCGGAAGTTGCTCGCCCCGAGGGCTCGGGCGGCCAATACATAATCGTACTCACGGACCTTTAGAACCTGTCCCCTCATTACGCGAGCGTATCCGACCCAGCCGATGACGCAAAGAGCGGCGATCAGTTTGCCCTGGCCGGCGCCTAAAAATGCCACGAGTGCTATCGCAAGCAGAAGGCCAGGAAAGGCGAGGAAGACGTTAAAAACATAACCGGAGAGAAACTTGTCGATCAGGCCGCCATAGAATCCGGCGATCGCTCCGATCAGGACGCCTATGATCGACGATACGACAACCACGGTAATACCGACCTCAAGCGAGATCCTCGCTCCGTAAACAACTCTGGAAAAAATGTCACGCCCGAGCCCGTCTGTGCCGAACCAATATTCGGCATTCGGCGGTAGATATCGGATGTCCAGGTTCGGTGCGATGGCGTCGTGTGTGGCTATCCACGGCGCGAAGATGGCGGAAAGTATAAAAACCGCCGCGATGGCAAAACCGATGTAGCCTAGTCGATTCATGAAAGACGGATCCTCGGATCCAGCTTCCTGTAAACAAGATCCGTAAGGGAATTCGCAATTATGAAAGTTATGCTGATTACGAGTACACAGCCCTGTACCAGTCGGTAATCGCGTTTACCGATCCCGTCGTCGAGCAGTAAAAGTCCCAAGCCGGGCCAGTTAAAGATCTTTTCCGTAATGATAGCCCCGGCCAACAGCACACCAAGTTGAAGCCCGAGGATGGTGACGACCGGTATAAGGCCGTTTTTCAGGACGTGCTTATAAAGGACCTTTCTTTCGCTGACGCCCTTGGCCCGGGCGGTACGGACATAATCCTCGCCTAGCTCCTCGATAACGCTTGAGCGGACCATTCTGGTGAGGATCGCCGAAAGCGCGGCACCGAGAGTTACGGCTGGAAGAACAATGTCCTCGGGATATAGACTGCCTGTAGGCGAGAACCAGCCTAACTGGACCGCAAAAACGTAAACGAGGAACGGCCCCACGACGAAAGTCGGCAGGGAAATACCCAGCAGAGCGAAAACGGAGGCGAAATTATCTATTAACGAGTTTTTGCGGGAGCCAGCGAGAACACCCAAAGGTAAAGCGATAGCGATAGCCACCAGCATCGCGGCGATGGCGAGCTTGATCGTGGACGGGTAACGTTCCATGATCATATCGCGCACCGGCCTTTCGGTCCGGAACGAATCGCCGAGATCTCCGCGAAGTAAGCCAAGCCAATAGTCGGCATAACGATTATCGGCCCCATTCCATACAAACCCACTTTCGCCGTTGTACGAAAAAAAGAATGCGGGCCTGTCGAGGCCATGGCGGCTGCGAAAATTCTCTATTTGTTCCTGGGTGGCGGTCTCGCCAAGGATGACGGTTGCCGGATCCCCTGGGACCACTTCGATAAGCAAGGTCACCAGCGAAACCACCGTCCAGATTACCAGCAGCATCAGGGCTAGTTGGCGGACAAAATTTAGAACCTTATATTTCATTCGGAATGCCGCGCGGAAAGGCGGAATCGTTCCTACAGGAAACAGCGAAGCTAAAACTTTATATCGTTTTCGTGCCCAAATGCAACGCAGCTATCCCGCCGGTCAGATTTCTGTATTC
>JBGTBC010000192.1:0-5518 GCA_041749555.1 Pyrinomonadaceae bacterium
ATGAATGCACAGGCGAAAGTTTCGCGGGCCTCGGATCTGGTCGGCCTAAGAGCGATGGTCCTAGACGCCAGGAACGAAAAGCTCGCCGCATGGTATGAGCGGCACGGATTTTTGCGAATCGATCTTGGACTTAGGATGACCAAACGGATCGAAGTAATCAGGCGAGAGTTGGCTGGGCTTTGATTCTTGTGTCGACGATTGATCTATATTTTTTGTGATAGTATTGAAAATTATGCGGAGGCCATCGCCCATTATCATCGAAATTATAGGGACCGGCTCGGCCTAAACCGAGCAGTAACGAAGGTTTTGCCTTACAAGTCCCAAGTCCTCCGAATGGCTTGGGACTTTTAATTGATGAACAAGATATGACCGAACCTATCGATCTAAAAAAGACAGTTAATCTACCTCGTACTGATTTCTCGCAAAAGGCGAATCTGGGGCAGAGCGAGCCGGCCCGTTTGAAGAAGTGGACGGAGATGGGGCTTTACGACAGAGTGATGGAGGCCCGAGCCGGGCGCGACAAATTTATCCTTCATGACGGCCCGCCGTATGCTAACGCGGACATTCACATCGGAACGGCACTGAACAAAGTCCTGAAAGATTTCGTCGTTAAGACCCGTTCGATGATGGGCTACGATGCCCCGTATGTGCCCGGGTACGATTGTCACGGGCTGCCGATCGAGACGATCGTTGAGAAAAAGCTTGCCGAGAAGGGCAAGAACAAGGCGGATCTGCCGATTGCAACCTTTCGCCGAATTTGCCGCGAGCACGCTTCGACGGCGATGAATAACCAGACCCGCGATTTTCAGCGGCTCGGAATTCTCGGCGAATGGAAAGACCCGTACCTGACAATGTCGCCGGAATACGAATCATCTACGGCGCGGCTTTTTGGCAGGTTTCTCGAACGCGGTTATGTCTACAAGGGCCTTCGGCCCGTCTATTGGTGCATCCACGATCAAACCGCGCTTGCCGAGGCCGAGGTCGAATACAAGGAACACACATCGCCATCGGTGTACGTCAAGTTTCCCCTAAGGTCGGATCCATCTTTGATCGATCCTGCGCTCGTTGGTAAGGACGTCTTTGTTGTTATCTGGACCACGACACCGTGGACCCTTCCCGCAAACCTTGGCATCACGGTGCATCCAGAATTTGACTATTCGGCTCTCGAGGTTGTGAGTCCCGGCTTTAGCCGGCAAAATGCTGGCGAGGAGCCGCCTGAAGGCGGGACTCAAAACGCGGGCGAGGTATATATCGTTGCTAGCGAGCTTGGCGAAGCGTTTGGTGAAACTTGCGGCTTCGCCGAATACAAAGAGATCGCCCGGTTTAAGGGCGCAAAGCTTGACCGCCTCGAGGCCGGCCATGCGTGGCTCGACAGGCCGTCGCTGCTGATGAACGGCGACCATGTAACTTTGGGCGAGTCAGACGCGGAAAGCGAACTTGATGTCAGGTTCGAGGGCAAATCGAGCAAGAAATCGGGAACCGGGTGCGTTCACACCGCTCCGGGACATGGTGCGGATGATTTTGCCGTTGCGAAACGCTATGGTCTTGAGGTGTACGCACCCGTCGATGCTGCCGGAAGATTTACATCCGAGGTCGAGCACTGGGCGGGCGAAGACATTTTCACGGCCAACGCGAAAATTGTGGCTTTCTTGAAGGAAAGCGGCGCTTTGCTGTTTACGGAGAGTTACCAGCACCGTTATCCGCATTGTTGGCGGTGTAAGAATCCCGTTATCTTCCGTGCGACACCGCAGTGGTTCATCTCTATGGACGAAGTCCACGGATCGCCGGCTTCCAGCCGGCAAGATGCCGGAGCTCTATCTCTTCGCGAGGCTGCGATGGGTCAGATCGAACGAGTAAAATGGCACCCGACGTGGGGCGAAGGCCGCATGAGCAATATGTTCAAGGGGCGCCCGGATTGGTGTGTTTCACGCCAGCGTTCCTGGGGAGTTCCGATCCCTGTCTTTTACTGTAAAGGCTGCGAAGAACCGGTTGCCGACGCGCAGATAGTCGACCATGTCGCGGACATATTTGCTGTTGAAACCGCCGATGCGTGGTATGCGCGTGATGAAAGCGATCTGCTGCCCGCAGGGTATACATGCAGCAAATGCGGCGACAGTGAATTTCGAAAAGAGACGGACATCCTGGACGTTTGGTTCGACTCAGGATCAAGCTGCGTGGCGGTGCTTGAGACACGCGGGGATACCCTGAGATTTCCGGCCGACGTCTATCTCGAGGGCGGCGACCAGTATCGCGGATGGTTTAACTCCAGCCTGATGTGCGGGCTCGCGGCCCACGATACGGCACCTTACAAACGCGTCATTACCCATGGCTGGGTCGTCGACGGAGAGGGCCGCAAACAAAGCAAATCGATCGGAAACGTCACCGCGCCTGACGAGATCATAAATAAATCCGGAGCCGAGATTCTTCGGCTATGGGCCGCCGCTGTGGATTACACCGAGGATATGCGTTGTTCGGACGAGATCCTATCCAGGATCGTCGATGCTTATCGCAAAATGCGAAATACACTCAGATACGCGCTCGGCAACCTGGACAATTTCGATCCTGATACTGATTCAGTCGGGCCTAACGAGATGCTCGACATAGATCTATGGGCGCTTGCGGGGCTGAATGACGTTACCGTCAAGGTGCTGGCGGCATACGATGCCTATGATTTTCAGGCGGCTTACAATGCACTCTATAATTTCTGCACAGTGACACTGTCTGCCCGATATTTTGACATTATTAAGGATAGGCTCTATATCCTCGCACCAAAGTCACTGGAAAGGCGGTCTGCCCAGACGGCTCTATACCAGATCGCTGATTCATTGTGTCGTCTGATGGCACCGATCCTGGTTTTCACCGCCGACGAAGCGTGGGAGAATCTGCCGGACCGAAAGGAATCATCCGTACACATCGCCGTATTTCCAGCCATCGAGGAGGCTGATAATTCAGGCTTGGCGGCAGTGTGGGAAAAGATATTTTCGCTTCGTGACGAAGTGCTCAGAGCTCTCGAAGCTGCTCGAAACGACAAGCAGATCGGCTCGTCGCTCGAGGCAAAGGTCATTCTAACGACCGACGCCGCTACGACGAGGCTGCTGCTCGATTATTACCAGCAGCTTCGCTATATATTTATCGTCTCGCAGGTCGAGGTCCACGAAGGAGACAAGTTCGGCGTAGAGATCGCGAAAGCTGACGGGAAGAAATGTGAACGCTGCTGGAATTATTCAACACACGTCGGCGATTTCGAAAAATACCCGACCGTGTGCGAGCGGTGCGCTGAGGCGCTGGATAAGATCCTCATGGAGGCCTGATATGGTGAATAAGACTCTGATTTTGTTGACCTTTTTATTTCTACTCTCCGCACTGGCCGTCGGTCAGGCCGTTCGTACACCCGAAAAAGGCTCAGCGGAACGAACGGCCATTCTCAACACGCTTCGAGTTCCGGTTGAGAAAGACCTGAAGCAGAAAATAGTTTTCAACCTTGAGCATTTTAATGTTGTCGGCAGCTGGGCTTTTTTGGGCGGTGATCCTCAGAACCGATCAGGTGGCCAACCGAATTACCGCGGAACACGCTATCAGGAAGCAAAGGACGCCGATATGTTCGACAATAATATCTTTGCCCTGCTGCGAAAGTCAGGAGGAAAGTGGAAGGTTATAACATACGCTATTGGCTGCACCGACGTCTGCTATGCGGACTGGTGGCGTAGGTATAAAGCCCCAAAGGCGGTTTTTCCGTATACTGAGTAGTGATGGCGATTGATTTTCAAGCTTTGATCTCTTCACCCACAGCGGCGTACGCTGAGGGTCTTAGATTCTTCAGTGGAGAAGGTATGTTGAATGAAGCTCTCGATCGACTCGTCAGCGATCTGGACAAAAATCAGATCGAATACGCTGTCATTGGAGCCGTCGCCCTGAATCAACATGGGTACCAACGATTTACTCACGATATTGACGTGCTAATGACGAGGGACGGGCTTCAGACGTTCAGAGAGAAACTGATTGGGCTCGGCTATCGGCCAGCATTTGAGGGAGCGAAGAAAAAGTTTAGAACCACCGATTCGAATGTTCCTGTCGAGATCATTTTGGCTGGCGAACCTAAGGCTGTGCAGTTTCCTCAACCCGCCGGAGCTTCGGTTGTCATCGATGGTGTCAAAACTATCTCGCTCGAAAAATTGATCGAGCTAAAACTTGCATCGGGAATGACGGCCGGCGATCGTCTTAAAGACCTGGCCGACGTCCAGGAAATGATCAAGATAAAGGAACTAAATTCGTCGTTTGCCGAAAAGCTCGATGAATTTGTTCGCTCGAAATATTTAGAATTGTGGCAATCGGTGGAGGACGGTCGTGCACGCGAGACCGAAGTGAATTGACCAGAAAAGATATACTTTGGAAAATAGCCTACCTCGGCCTCGCCGGCGGCGTCTTCATGATCGACCAGACCACGAAGGCCTGGGCGATGAAGGTCCTGCGCTATGGCGGGGATATGCCGATAATCAGCGGCTTTCTGAATTTTGCGTATGCACAGAATACGGGTATTGCCTTTTCGATGCTGGACGATCATGGCGACACAGGGAGGTGGGGCCTTTCGGCTGTTGCCTTCGTTGCGTCTACGCTCGTTCTGTATTTCTTCTGGAGAACGCCAAGAACGGACGACCGCGTAATGGGAGCCCTCGCCCTGCTGCTAGCTGGCATAGTCGGAAATGTGACCGATCGGATGCGGCTTGGGTACGTTATCGATTTTATCGACGTTCAGTTTGGAAATTGGCATTATCCTACATTCAATGTGGCGGATATGGCGATATGTGTCGGGGCAGGATTGCTGATCATTGATATGATTCGTTCTAAGGGAAATCAGAATTCAGAAGTCAGAAATCAGAACACAGAGGCCAGAGGAAGAATCGAGACTAATTGATGGAAACCGCAAAAAGTTTCGAGGACATAGTGATATGGCAGAAAGCTCACCAATTTGTTTTGGATGTTTATCGTTTGACTGAAAATTTTCCAAAACACGAGCTTTTCGGTTTAACGTCGCAACTCAGACGCGCCGCGATCTCAATACCAGCAAATTTTGCCGAGGGGTTTAGGAAGGCGAGCAGACCGGATAAACTAAGGTTCTATAATATGGCCCAAGGATCTTTAGAAGAATGTCGTTATTATCTGCGGCTCTCAAAAGATCTGGGTTACGGAGATACGGATCTTATGCGAAGCAATTTAGAAGAGGTCAGCAAAATGCTTACCAGCTATATGCAAAAGATTAGGAGTGATCTCTGAAATTCTGATTTCTGAATTCTGATTTCTCCGTTCCGAAGATATGTATCCTGAATTATTCCGCATCGGCACATTTCCGATAACCACCTACGGCATTTTTTTGGCGGTGGGGATGCTGCTTGCGCTTTTTGCAGCGTCACGTTTGGGAGCTCGTGACGGCATTCCGCGTGAGCGCATTTACGATCTGGGATTGTGGACCTTGGTCGGCGGGCTCATTGGGTCAAAACTCCTGATGCTGATGATCGAGGAC
>JBGTBC010000193.1:0-5965 GCA_041749555.1 Pyrinomonadaceae bacterium
GTACGATTCAAGCGTTGGGACGACATTCTAAAGGCTCCGACTCCACCTGCCGATAGTCGTCCCGAGACGCTAAGAGGCTGGACGTGGGCGCGAGCAATGGCGCTCATTGCGACAGGCGACGTCGACAAAGCTCAGGCGGAACGGTCGAAAGATACGACCGACCCGTCTCCGCTGCAAAAGATCGATGATGCACGCATCGACGCGGCGATCGCCCGCCAAAAAGGCGACAAGCCGGAGGAGATCGACATTTTGAGAGATGCTGTCGATGCGGAAGACACGCTCCCATATTCCGAGCCCCCGCTCTCGATCTCGCCCGTAAGAGAAAATCTTGGCGGGGCATTGCTCCGCGATGGTCAGTTCGTCGAGGCGGAAAAGACCTTTCGCGAAGATCTCCGCCGCAATCCTGGCAGCGGACGTTCGCTCTTCGGGCTTATGACCGCTCTCAATTCCCAGGGTAAGAAAGACGAGGCCCGAAAAGTGGAAAAGCAGTTTCTGGACGCATGGAAATATGCCGATATTAAACTAACCGTCGACGACCTCTGATCATTTTGCCGCGTTGAGTGTTACGAGATCATATAAGCGGCTAATTCACGGAGATCTTGTCTGCCAATATCCATTTGTCCGGATCGATCTCTATTTTTTCCGGCTTCATCGGGAGTTTAAGCTGGATCGGCGTTGTCGGGCCAAACGCCGGTATAGTTCCGCTTGCGAACCGACTGCCGCCGAAGCTAAACCGGATAGGTATCGGCATAAAAAACCGGTCGGTAACATTTGACTGCGTTACGTTTCCGGTGAGCTGGAAGGACCCGTCTGGATTGTTCTTAACCGAATACTCGATCTTATACGAAGGCATTTCCGTGGAATAGACCCATTGGAGAAAAAACCAGTTCAGATCGGAAAGTCCGTATTTTTTTCCAATTGGCGAATTGGCGAAATGCGTATTGGCGACGATGCGGAAATCGTCGGTCGATGCTGACCTGTTCCTATGTTTCTCGACGAAATCCTTCATCATTTCAAAAAACGCCTTATCGTCTCCGGTTGCCGGATCGCTAAGAAGAAAATGCATCATTCGCAATACGAGCGCTCCTTTGTTGTATATCAGCGTCTGATACGCACCGAGGGTTTTAGAAGTATTGAGCCGGTGGCCGAGAATGATCGGGCCAACATCGTTTAGTTTTCCGGACCCAATTCCGGTAAGGGTACGAGGGTTGTCTTTAAGAGACGTTCGCATCTCGTCGATAAGCGACCGCCCGGAACCTTTACTGTCGCGAAGTCCTGTATAAAGTGCGCCCGAGTATTCCGCAAAGCCTTCGCTCAGCCATTGGTCCCGATATGAACGCCAGGCGACTATGTTACCCCACCATTGATGTACGGTCTCATGTGAAATAAAAGCAAAAGTGTATTTGCTGGCACGGTCCGCCGGCGGGATCATCAGCATCGATGGAAAACCCTGCCCGAATCCGAAGGGATGAAAAGTTGCCGAGTACGCGTCGTACGGATATGCGCCGAATATGGCGTTAAAATAGCGAACACTATTGTTCAATTCGGCAAGAATGAAGCTCTCTTTGATCGGAAGCACCTCTCCCATAACAGAATTGAATTCCAACGGGATCGACTTGTCCGTGCCTTCGAACTTAACGGGTTCGGAATGACGCTGCCACGGCCCCAGGGCAAATGTCACAAGCGCCACCGGCTGGGTCATTTTGTATTCGGTTGAGATCACATTCTTGTCTTCGGGCCATTCGCCCTCGCTGGTTCGCACACCGACTGTCGCTACCTTAACGTTCTTGGAATGCAAGAACCGTAGATCGTATGTCGATCTGTCCAGATAACCATGCCGCGGGTACCACGATGTGTTAGAGATCGGATACGAACAGTTCCGGATGCCTTGCCCATCGCGAAGAAAATCACCCTCGCCATCAAATTCAAGCTCAACAGACTCATTTAATGCTGCGGCCCCTGGAAGAAACACCGTCAGACCGCCTTCCCAATCCTCCTGAACAAATGGGATCTCAGTTTGTCCCATGCGAACAGACTTCACCCGCATCTGTCTTTTGAGCCGGGCGTTTTCGTATTCGCTCAGTGTTTCACCAATAACGAATGGGATCGCCGTTAGCCCGTTTGCCAGTGACTTCATTCTTAGTTTGGAACGAAGCCCCAATTTGCTTTTCGGCGACCTAAGATCGACGTCCATGCTGTAATGCTCGACATCGATCAGATCGTGCATGTCCGAATACGCAGCGATGGACTGTGAATAGTCGCTTTCGGAATAAAAGGCGAGTGCTACTTCTGTGCTGAGGATGTTCGAATTGTACGAATAAATAAGGCCCTTTTCGCCTCCGTTAATACCGAAATATGACGTTGGAATGCGATTCTGATGATCCAGGACATAGCTGAAACGGCCGGACTTGCCTCCGTCGAAGGTCGCAAAAAAGAACCCCGGATTCTCTTTATTCAGAAGCGATATCGCGATACGCGCCGCGATATTCGCGCCTGTTTCTTTTAGTGTCTTGGCATTTGCTTCGGATGCTATCTTTACGGCTTGCGGTATCGCGGCCCCCGGCTGTGGATCCGCGCCGATCATCGCCGCGGTATCATCCGTAAAGCGGAAAAAAGCGTTTGAGAATTCCATTGAAAGACTCTCGACTCTCAAGAGTCTCTTTAAATTGGCTTTTTCAAATTCGTTGGGCGGAGGATCTGCCTTGAAGGTGCCGCTGCCGATAAAAACGGCCCCCGTTGTCTTTCCATCGGTCGCCCCGCTTAGATAGAAGGACCCTGTGAAAGTCATAACGGCACGATCCCGCTTTATTGTGAGATTCGTAACATCGATCTTTCCCCCGCTAAGCTCAAAGGCTTTGATACTGTCGTAAACATCACGTCCAGACAGAACGGCTTGAGCCGGGCATATCGAAACAAGAATAAAAATGAGAAAGATCGAGCGCAATGGAAATGAGAGAATGCGGGAAAAATGTGTAAACATTGAGGCCTCCAAGTGTGAGATTGAGAAAATTGTGAAGTGGATCGTCGAAACGACAGTATTATAGCTTATGTTGCGCATGATTCCATAAAAATCATCAAATTCGTTAGCGACATCCTATGCCGGGATATGGGCCTTTGGCTAACTTCTTCTAATTAACGGGCTTTTTTGCTATTATCCGCAGTGCCTACTCAAATTGTTTTGCTGGAATTTCGTGACGCGGTTTGCAATTGATCGGTCAGAAAGTTTGGCGAGAGATCATCTGGAAAGAAAATTATGAATCCACAAGAACAAAGATCAAGCGTTTCCGATGCCGTTCGAAAACATAAGGAATTTCTATTCCCGGCCGTTGCCACCTATTATCAGGAGCCGCTGGCTCTGGTCCGAGGCGAGGGCGAGCACGTCTGGGACGATCAGGGGAACCGTTATCTCGATTGTTTTGGCGGAGTGCTGACGGTCAGTGTGGGCCACGCGGAACCGCGGGTCAATAAGGCCTGGATCGATCAGGTGAATACTATCGCTCACACATCGACGCTGTATGCGAACGGCCCGCAGGGGGATCTGGCGGAGAAATTGGCTGAGATCTCCCCCGGACGATTGAAGAAATCATTTTTCACGAATAGCGGAACCGAGGCCGATGATACAGCGATCCTGGCCGCCAAACTCGCGACGGGCAATAATGAGGTCGTTGTGCTTCGACACAGCTACGCCGGGCGCTCGGCGACAGCATTGTCGACCATTGGCCATTCGACCTGGAAGCCGATCGCTTCGCAGGTTGCCGGCTTTGTCCATGCTCATGCACCGTACTGTTATCGCTGTCCGTTCAACGCTACTCCGGAAAATTGCGGCCTCGCGTGTGCGAACGATGTTGAGGAACTGATCCAGACCACGACCACGGGAGAGATCGCCGCCTTTATGTCGGAAACGATCCTCGGCGTCGGCGGATTTATCGTACCGCCAAAGGATTATTTTAAGCGGGTCCACGAGATCACAAAGAACCACGGCGGGCTCTTTATTTCCGACGAAGTCCAGACTGCGTGGGGCCGGACGGGCGATAAATGGTTCGGCATCGAGCATTATGGCGTTGAGCCGGATATCATCACGTCCGCTAAGGGCATGGGCAATGGCGTACCGATCGGTTGGACGATCGCGACACCCGAGGTCGCGGATGCATTCCCGGGGCTGACATTTTCGACGTTTGGCGGTAACCCTGTTTCCATGGCCGTTGGCCTCGCGGTGATTAAGGTAATCGAAGAGGACGACCTACGTACAAATTGCCGGGTTGTCGGAGATTACTTCCACGAACGCCTGCTCGAGCTGCAGCAGAAATATCCGATCATTGGCGACGTCCGCGGCATGGGCATCATGCAGGCGATCGAGCTCGTAAAAGATCCCAAAACCAAAGAGCCCGACCCACAATCAGTCCTGAAGATATTCGAGGAGACAAAACGCCAGGGCGTGCTGATCGGCAAAGGCGGCCTCTACGGCAATGTGATCCGCACCGGTGTAATGCTCAACTCCACGACTGACTCGATAGATAAGCTAATCGAAGCGTTGGATGCGGGATTCCGGACTTTGTAAGTTATGGACAAAGTTTTCGACAGAATACCGCTGACGACGGGGCGGACGACGTCGGTTTTGATGTGATATTGCTGCCGTAACAAAGCCGACCTTAAGAGCAACTTTTGTCCGAACGGGCGTAATACTCAAACTCGACGACCGATTCGATTGACAAGCTGACCAAGGCTCTCGATACGGGCCTTGCATTGTGCTAACAATTCACCTTGCGCGTGCATCTTTTTAAACTATGAAAACTAATATCCGGTTGCTGGTTCATTTTGTCGCCGCGACATCTCTGCTCGCCGGCAGCGTCGTTTCTCAGGTTCCTGACAAGGAAAAGGTCATAGCGGGAGTTGAGCGTGCTTTCGACAAGGCAGCAAAGGCCGTGACGATGCCGGCTCCAGGATGTGCGATCGGCGTTTCGCTCAATGGCGCATCAGTCTTTGAAAAAGCGTTTGGCCTCGCGGAGATGGAGCATAGCATCCCGAACACGCCGCAGACGATCTTTGAATCCGGTTCGGTGGCGAAGCAGTTTACCGCGGCGGCTCTGTTTTTGCTCGAGCAAGATGGCAAACTTAAGCTCGACGATCCGGTGCGAAAGTACATTCCAGAATTGCCGGATTATGGTGCTCCGCTGACAATCAGGCACCTGCTGACTCACACGGCCGGATTGCGTGATTGGGGGTCGGTCATGGGGCTAACCGGAGCGGGTCGCGGCAATCGGGTTATCACTCAGGAACTGGCTTTGGACGTGATCTATCGTCAAAGAGCACTCGACTTCAAGCCGGGTGATGAATATTCATACTCTAACAGCGGCTACCAACTTGCCGCCGAAATCGTTGAACGGGTCTCGAAGCAGAAGTTCGCCGCATTCACTGAGGAGCGGTTCTTCAAGCCGCTCGGTATGACGAAAACGTCGTGGCGAGATGATTATCAACGGCTCGTTCCGGGCCGGGCGCAGGGCTATGCACGGCAAGGTGCGAACGCTCCATGGCGGTTGACTATGCCTCTTATGAACGTCTACGGCAACGGAGGCATGCTCACGACGGTCGGTGACTGGCTGAAATGGAATGCGATGCTCGATTCGCGCTCGATGGGCGGGCCATTGGTCGATGCACTCGAAACTCAGGGGATCTTGAACGACGGCCGTAAGATCACCTACGCACTAGGGCTTCAGGTTGCTACTTACAGAGGATTGCGCGACGTTTCGCACGGCGGATCGACCGCAGGCTATCAAACATTCCTTGCCCGTTATCCCGACCAGAAGGTTTCCGTTGCCGTATTGTGCAATGGCACCAGCCCGAGCGCGGGTGGCCTTGCTGCAGCCGTAACGGATGAGATCTTCGGGCCGTATCCGGCCTCCTCCTCGTCTCAACCTACAGCAGCCAACGTTTCCGAGGAGAAGCTAAAGAAGTTCGTCGGGATTTG
>JBGTBC010000194.1:0-5664 GCA_041749555.1 Pyrinomonadaceae bacterium
CGGATGGAAGCAGGAAGGAATTTCGTCCGCATGGCCTGACCGACCTTTTTGAGGATGGCTTCTTCAATGTTACCCCTAATGGAACCGAATATTGGACCACTTACTCCCAAATAGGAGATAGCCATACTTGCAATAGCGGAACCACACCCCCTGGAAATTCGAACCCAATGGTCTATTACAGTACCGACGGTTCTTACATCCGGCTAGAAGTCGAACAAGGTTCCGGCAACCCTTTCACAATGCATTTTCCGGATGGAAGTTATTACGAGAGTTCGACCAAAAGACAAACGGACCGCTACGGCAATTACGTCGAGGGCATCGAGTTTACATTTGACGGAAAGATCGCGCATGGGGCTCAGGACGAAGCCGGGCGAATGGTTTTTTCAACTGTTGGCAGTAATGCTAGCGAGAAGTACATCTACCAACTTGGGGTTGAGGGCGAGCTTATACGGTGGATAACCCGTTCGAAAACGATCTATGTACGAGGCAAATATACGACGACGGGCGCCGGCCACTTAATGGAGCGAGGCGGAACATCCTACCAGACCGGTGTGTGGGACCTCGATGTGATCTATGAGATCGAAATGCCGCAACAGCTTGGCGGGCAGAAATACGAATTCGAATATTACGGCAGCGACACCCCGCCAGGATCGACCGAGTATTCCGAAGGCTGGGGCGAGTTAAAATCGGTTAAGCTCCCCTCGGGGGCAATCGCCAGTTACGAATATGAGAAGGATACTTCAATCCAGCAGGACCTTATTACCACCGATCATATTCTGGAAAACTCGATTAAGAAGAAAACTCTGAAATACTATGCGGAGTACGATGGTGGGAGCACCCTTACAGAGGATGTGTGGCTCTACGGCATCGGGAAAACCGGGTCAGCCGTTTTGTCACCCGACGGAAGCCAAATGACTCAGACGCACGGCGATACGTCGTTTGACAACACTCACAATGGCCTTGTGTTAAAGATCGAGAACGCAAATGGTACAAAGATCGAAAAGATCTGGGCGTTCAATCGGACCCCATGGGGAGGGACCTCGGCACAGATCAACCCCTGGGTCAAGATGGAGTTCACTTCAATTAAGGATGCAAATGGAAATTACACCCTAACTGCGATAAAGGAATTCGATCAGGACAAGAACGGGAACTCAACATTGGTCAAGGAATATGAATACGTTCCTTACGGCGATGTTCCGAGGACGAACGGTTTCCCGACTGGCTTGCCGAGCGGTTCATGCAACGGCAAGATCTGTCCGGCGAGGTCGACCCTGACAACTTACAACAATGCGGCCCCCGACTCGACTGATACCTCAAATGCGACCTATGCATACTGGAACTTCGGAGCCGTAAAGGGCGTAACAGCAGCGACGGAAGTAAAGAGTGCGGCGGGCCAGACAGTGGCAAAGAACGAGATCACATACGACAACTACTCAACAACGGCCAATCCGACGCTAACGCGTACGTGGGATTCGGCGAAGGGATCGATTTCTACGCCACTGACGGACGGCAACTCCGTAAAGACACAGTCGACTTACAACAGCTACGGAATGCCGCTGACTACAACCGACGCTAATGGCACGGTCACTCAGATCACTTATGGAAACGTTGCGGGGCCGAATGGAAATGTCACAAGTCTCTATCCGACTCAAACGATCGCAGCTTACGGCACGAATTTGGCTCGGACATCGACCGCAATTTATGACTTCTACACAGGATTGGTTACTTCTGCGACTGATGAAGACAATGACGTTACAAACGCAACGGAATACGACGATCTCGGCCGCCCCTTAAAGGCAATCACGGCAGAGGGAACGGCTCTTGAATCGTGGACGCAGACGATCTATGACGACGTTAACCGCCGTGTAATCGTAAAGAGCGATCTTGAGACCATCGGTGATGCAAAGAAGGTCGCGATCCAGCACTTCGATCAACTTGGACGGGTGCGCCTTGCGCGAACGCTTGAGAACGCCGCTACCGAAGACCCGACGAACGAACAGCACGGCATAAAGGTGCAGACTCGGTATGCCGTCGCCTATAGTAGTCCGAACGGATATACCTATCAACTCAATTCTAATCCATACCGTGCGGCAACATCGTCGGCAGCTTCATCCGAGGCGACGATGGGTTGGTCGCGTTCGAAAAGCTGGCATACCGGAATCAAGCAAGAAGTCGAGACGTTTTCGGGAGCGGGCCTACCGGCGCCGTGGGGCAGCAATTCGACATCGACGGGAAAAGTTGTTACAGACATTGACGCCAATACCGCTACCGTCACGGATCAGACTGGAAAGCTCCGCCGTTCAATAACGAATGGACTGGGCCAGCTTATCCGCGTGGACGAGCCCAATTCAAGCAATCAACTGGGAGCGGTCGGCAGTCCTAATCAGGAGACGAGTTATGCATATGACACGCTGAATAATCTGATTACGGTCACGCAAGGATCACAGACAAGATCGTTTACATACAGTTCTCTTTCTAGACTACTGACTGCCGCCAATCCCGAGAGCGGGACTATCGCTTATGTTTACGACAACAATGGGAACCTGACAAAGAAAACGGATGCTCGAAATGTCGAGACGAATTACACGTACGATGCTCTGAACCGGGTTACAGAAAGAGCTTATGGCACGCCTAGTCCTTCGCCATCGCCCGCTCAGTATCAGACTACGCCGACGGTGACATATACTTACGGCACTACTGCTCCCAAAGTCGGTATTTTGACCAAGGTCGAATCGAGCGTTTCTACAACCGAGTACACTAGCTTTGACATTTTAGGTAGAGTGACGGGGCATAAGCAGACAACTGATGGGGTTGATTACACAACCGGGTATAGCTACAACCTGAGCGGGGCAATGATCGAAGAAACGTATCCGAGCGGAAGAGTTGTGAAAAACGTCCTCGACACGAATGGCGATCTGGCGATGGTGCAGAGCAGCAAGAATTCGAATTATGGGCTCCACACCTATGCAAACAGTTTTAGCTACAACGCCGCTGGGGCGGTCACTTCGATGCAGTTGGGGAATGGTAGATGGGAATCCGCCACGTTCAATTCCAGATTACAGCCGACGCAGATCGCGTTGGGGACGACGCCGGGAGCAACGGACAAACTCGATCTCGATTTCACTTACGGATCAACCGAGAATAATGGGAATGTTCTGACGCAGACGATCAATTTCTCAGGTCTTGCTCACCCGTTCATTCAAACTTACACATACGATTCTCTCAATCGCTTAGATGATTCCAACGAAACATATAACGGCACTCAGACATGGCGGCAGGATTTTAGCTATGACCGTTATGGTAATCGTAACTTTGTCGAGGCTAATACGTCGTTTGCAGGGTTTGATAAGCTCTGCAATGGTAATACGGAATTGTGTTCGACGCTTAGAAAGCAGCTAAATCCAGGCATCAACAGCGGTAACAATAACCGGATCAATTCCGGACAGGACTACACCTACGATGCCGCCGGAAACACGCTGACTGATGCAAACACCCAAACTTACGTTTACGATGGTGAAAGTAAGCAGGTTAAAGCCTCAAACGGCGGCGGGACACTTGGTGAATATTTCTACGACGGCGATGGCCGTAGGGTGAAAAAAGTCGTGCCGGGAACCGGTGAGGTGACAGTCTTCGTCTATGACGCTACCGGCAAGCAGATCGCGGAGTATTCGACGGTTGTTGCTTCGGCGAATGATGCGAAGGTCGCATACCTGACCGCGGATCATCTGGGTAGTCCAAGGATCAACACCGACCAGAACGGTGCCGTCACCGCAAGACACGACTACCACCCGTTCGGCGATGAGATTGCCACCGCCCAACGAACAGTTGGCTTGAACTATTTGGGCGACACTGTAAGAAAACAATTCACCGGCTACGAACGTGAAGGAGAGACTGATCTGGATTTTGCACAGGCGAGGTACTACAGCAGATCCCTAGGACGATTCACGGCCACCGACCCCCTGGCAGCATCAGCCAGCCCCGGCGACCCGCAATCCTTCAACCGATACGCTTATGTATTGAATAGTCCTTGCACACTCACGGATTCAACGGGAATGGCCGTCGACGATTGTCCGCCGGAGTGTCCGACATTAGATGTATCGGTGAATGGCTCTGACCGTGCAGAGATCGCAAGAGTTACCGTAAGCTTGTCAGGCCTGCCGGAAGAACTAATTTCGACCTCAGGCTCGACTCAAATAATGACATCGATAACCCTTCGAGGAGTCAGGGCTCCAGACCTCGACATCGCAAACGCCCCGCCGCTAAAATCAGTGGAAGGGATCGCGTTGGCCTTCGAAGCGATGTCCGCAGTGCCGATACTCAGCGTGCCCGCAAGTATCGGCGCTGGAGTAGTTCGGTTCGGCCAGGGTGATTTCACCGGGGCAGGGACGAATATGGCCATGATGATTCCATTTGCTAAGTTGGCAAAATTGGGCACGGCAGTCAATGTTGCAGGCGACGCTGCGGTTACTGGAGGTCGTTTAGGAAGTGCAACCACTAGGAGCCAAATAGACGATATTGCAAGTATATTGGAACGTCGAGGGTATACGATTACTGGTGGCGGACAGCGGAACTTGGCTGAAGAGTACCTAAAGCCGCTCACCGGAGGTCGCCGAGGGGGGGCCTATGTTGATATAACGGCCGAGCATCCAAGATTCGGAATGTTAAGAATAAATACGGTTGATACGCTTAAAAACGGCGTAACGCCGACGGCGAGAGAACTCCGAAATGCTGGCAGAATAAGGAATCAGTTAGGTCCGCGCAATCACCTACTGCTGATTCCTAAGAGATAGTATGAAAGGAAAACAAATTGTCTTCTTCGCTATATTTGATGACCTGTATTCAACACTATGCGAAGTCGAAAGGGATTTCGAAATTGAATATGTTGAAATGGGAAGCTTTGATGAGAATGGTTTCATTCGATATGCGACATTTTCGGATATTCCGCACCTAGGTTACACAGATAAGGGTGACTGGGCAGCTTCTGGCCATCGATTCATGGTTATTCCGAAAGGTCTTACCATCCAGATTCGAGAGGTCGAACAAGAAAAAGGAGGCATAAGATTTATCATCGATGCGATGAAAAATCCGGTCAACATGGAGCTTACGGTTAAAGGAATTTACACAAAAAAAGCCAACGTGATTGTGGCAGGTCGCGCGGCGCTAACTTCAAATGACGCGTTTTCGACTTCAGTGTACAAAACTTTTTTGTCATTACTAAAGAAGAAATTTAAAAAAGTTAACGGCGTCTTTATCGGACCAAACGCAGAGGCAAAGCTGAGGGAGGGATGGCGATTGGTTATGATTGAAAATTCGCCCGTCGAGAAAGATCTGGCGACCTTCATTTGAAATGATGATCTTCTTTCGAGGAGCCATCGCAACCGATCAGAGATGTAAGACGAATCGGTGGCAGTAGGCATAACCCAGCCGTGTTGCAGATGCTCGACTATGCAAAAAGAAGCGCCTTCCTGAATAAATAAGAAATTGATTCGGGGTCATCTATGAAGTTATCCCTTGATGTCAAGCGCACTTCTAGCTCTCGCACCGTTTCTGGTGCAAATGATTGGGCTGAAGTTGCTCTGACAATAAACAAACCCGGCCTCCTTTTAAGTAGTTAGTCTATTTCAAATATCGCTCGCCTTAAGTTGGCGAATGCCATCATCTATT
>JBGTBC010000195.1:0-2631 GCA_041749555.1 Pyrinomonadaceae bacterium
TCATGTTGAGATTCGTGAGGCAATTGGAGATGAAGGTGAGCGTCTTATTTGCCAGGTAATGGGTGAAATAGAGAATGCGGGCGGTCTTTTTGACGATGAAACGCGAGCCGAAACAGACGTCAGCGTGGCCCTGGATGATCGGGGCGATGACATCGGCGATCTCGGTCGGGTCGTATTCGAGGTCGGCGTCCTGGACGATCACGACTTCGCCGCGTGTCAACGCGAATCCTGTCTTGAGAGCCTCGGTCTTGCCGCCGTTTTGTTCGTGACGGATGTACCGGATCTGCGGGTGACGATCCGCAAGCTGCTGTGCGATGGCAGGGGTTCGGTCGGTCGAGAAATCATCGACGATTATCAGTTCGAGCAGGTGCGGGACCTTCATTACCCTTTCGACGATCGCCGTGAGAGTCGCCTCTTCGTTGTACGCGGGCATAACGACAGAGAGGCAGGGGCATTCTGGCGTTGGCGTGGATGTAGATGATTCAGCTTCCTGCATCTTCGAGCGAAAACAAAAGGGTATCACAGAGGGGGGAAGACTAGGAGACGCGGGGAGGGGGAGAGGGGGAGAGAGTTTCCCGCAAAGACGCTAAGACGCAAAGGAAGAGCAAGGGAGACTCGGAGACTCGGGGACACAGGGATGGCGTGACGGGGGGCTTGTTATTGTGCGACGATGGATGGAATTTCAACCGTTGCAGCTACTCGATGATCTCTAACACCAGGCTTAATTACTTGCTTCGTCCGCAGCTTTTTGTGGTGGTGGCATTTATCGCGATGTTGGCGGTTTCGTGGCGGCGGTGGACTTCGATGATCGTGGACCTTGGGCGGGAAACGGACCTGCCGCTGCGTCTGATGAACGGTGAATTGCTCTATCGCGATATTCACTATCTTTACCCTCCATTCTCGCCGTATTTCAATGCCCTGCTTTATAAGGTATTCGGGGTACACCTGGATACGCTGGCTTTTAGCGGGATCGTGTTCACGGCCCTGCTTATTTTTATTTGCTACAAGATCGCCAGGAAGCTGATGCCGCCGGTTGGTGCGTCCATCGCGGCGGCGCTCATTGTCGTGATGTCGTTCAAGCCAGCGGGCAGTTTGGTGCTGCCATATTCGTTTGCGGGGCTGCACGCGGCGGTCTTTGCACTGGCAGCGATTTTGTTCACATTACGCTATGCCAAAAACCGAAAGCGAGGAGACTTGCTGATCACGGGCATTTTTATCGGTCTGGCTGCGATCACCAAGCAGGAATTTGCATTCGCGGCGGCGGTGGCTGTGTCCGCGTATTCGATCTATCTTCATAGGACAAACGTTAGGCTCATACTGCGCGATATTTCGCTCGCGGCGATCCCTGCGATGGCCATCGCTGTGCCGGTATTTGGGTGGCTGTTTGCCTCGATCGACTGGCGCATATTGATCAACGACTGTCATCTTTTTTACACGAACATTCCGGAATCACTTAACTTTTATAACAGGTTCAGGTCAGGGTTGAATGACCCGCTTGGCTCATTTCTGCAGATGATCGGGGCCGCAGCGATCAGCACGGTGTTCGTGGTTTTGATCGTTTTTTTCAGCGATCGCCGGGGCCAATTTCGAGCGAGGCTGGCGTATTGGTTCACGGGTTCGCTCGCGGTGGCCATTCCGATCCTGTTTTTGTATCGTGACCAGTGGGACGGCAGTCCGCTGAGGGCCGTGCCGTTCTTACTGCTGGCGATCATTGTTTATACATGGCGTGGAGGGCCAGGTAACACGACGGAAGATGCCGATGATCTAAATGGCACGGCCTCGCCGCACTTCCTGTTCATCGTAGCCATCTTTAGTCTGGCCCTCATATTTCGGGTGGTGCTTCGGGTCCCGAGCGGCGGGTTTTCGGGAAGTTTTTATGTGCCTCCTTCGCTGATACTTTTGGTTTATGCCCTTTTGACGGCGTTGCCGCTGGCGGTGAAAAGGTGGAGCGGCGATCAAAACTCGTATTCAGGGGCGGTCGCGATCACGCGGACGTTGTGTATATTGGCCATCATCGGAACGGCCGTATCTTTTTCTTTCAGGTACCGGGCCCGGTTTGGTTACGAAATATCAGCTCAAAGGGGCACGCTGGTCGCCGAGCGCGGCTCGGGCCCGACGATCGATGCGGCATTAGAATTTATCGAGGCAAACACGGCCGAATATGAAGTGATCGCTGTGCTGCCCGAAGGCAACGACGTTGCTTTTCTCACCGGACGGCGGATCAATCTTCGGCACCAGGTCCTGATCCCGGGCTTTTTGGGCGAACAGGACGAAAAAGATGCTATCGAAGCCCTTAAAAACGGAAATGTGCGATATATCTTTATTACCAACAGGCCGATGAGAGAATTCGGAGCCACGGCGTTCGGGGAAGATTTTTATACGATCCTCGGCAGTTTTATAGACAAGAACTACGAAACAGTCGCGGCATTTGGCAGTCCCGGCGACTCGGACCCAAAGATCGGCGGACCGCAGTTCTTTATAAAGGTACTTCAGCGGAAAGGGCCGTAGGATCATATGAATATCAGCTCGGCGCTTATTTCCGCATCTGACCAGCTTGGCCGCGCGGGCATTGACCAGCCGCGACGCGAGGCCGCATCGCTGTTGGCGTTTTGCCTGAAACGCGACGCCGCG
>JBGTBC010000196.1:0-2484 GCA_041749555.1 Pyrinomonadaceae bacterium
TTCAAACGTTCGGCACAGAAAGAACTCGCCCGCCTTCCACGACCCGTCCAACGGCGGATCGCCGCTGCTATCGATGCTCTCGAACACGATCCGAGGCCTTATGGATATATCCAGCTCGAGACCGATGACATCCTATACCGAATCAGAACGGGGGCGTATCGGATCATCTACGAGATCATTGATGACCGGTTGATCGTGCTCGTGTTACGCATTCGCCACCGCAGCGAAGCCTACCGCTAAGTTTATTCGGAACGGCATAAAAATACTGACAAACAAAGTTTAACTATGCTATCATTTTCGGGTAGGCCGTTTCGGCTTGCGCCCTTCGACAGAACTGTCATTTCCGGAATCCCACCTTATATATGGACAAACTTAACGAGTATTTACAGCGGCTTCTCTCGTCGTGCAGTGAAGAGCTTCGCCTCGAGCCGGACAAAAACCCTTACCTTGTGTCGCACGGCGGAACGACCGATGTTGCCAACGTTCCGCTGCTCGGCACCCAGATCGGCACGATGATCTTTCCACTGATCCCCGCTGAGGCTAAATCGGCCTTGCCCAATAATCCCGAGGTCGAGTTTGTGCATCCGAATACACTCGGAAATTTCAATTTCACTGTTCAAAAGTCGCCGGCGGGGTTTGTCGTAACGATCCGTCCGATGATCGGCGATTCCGGTGGATTTACACCCGCTCTGCCGCCCCTACCCGAAGCCCCGCCAGTTTTGGAAGACATAATATATCCGGAGCCAACAGCTCCCACGGAAGCCCAGTACACCGTGGATTCGTATGAGCTCGAGAGCACATCGGCCGCGTATGACCTGACGGCTGATGAATCGGTGAATAACGCGACGCTTTCGGACCTTCTTTTTGAGGAGAGGACCGCCCAGGAATACGTGCCCACCAGCGAGGACCCCCTCGATCTGATCTCGTCAAATGATCCGGTATATCAGACCGTTTTCTCGCAAACCGCTGAATACGAGCCGCCCGGCCGTCGCGACGACCTATCGTATGGCGAATATCAGCCGCCTCCGGTAGAAAACACCTTTATGAATACCTCACCCGCATCCGAGCCCGCGCCTGCCTCGCCACCGGCATATTCTCCGCCGCCGCCGCCTGTTGAGCCCGCGTATGTTCCCGCACAAGCGAACCCCGGCGAGGCCGCAAGAATGGATTCGCTATTCGCCAAAATGGCCGAAATGGGAGCATCGGACCTGCATCTTTCCACCAGTATGCCGCCGTTGGTCCGGGCCGATGGCAAGATCAAGCCGCTCGAGGGCAGCCAGGAGCCGCTGTCAGCCGAAGCAATGCGATCGCTGCTAACCTCGATCATGCCGCCGAAGAACCAGGAAGAATTTGCCGCGAGGCACGATACTGACTTTGCATACGAGATCCCGGGGCTGGCCCGGTTCCGCTGCAACATCTTCCTGGACCGCAAAGGCATGGGCGGTGTTTTCCGAATCATCCCTACAAAGATCCTCACCGCCGAGCAGCTTGGCCTTTCAAAGGCCATAATGGACCTTTGCTCGCTATCCAAAGGCCTCGTTGTTGTCACCGGCCCGACTGGATCGGGAAAATCCACAACACTTTGCGCTATGGTCGATTCGATCAACAAATCGCGTGAGGACCACATAATCACGATCGAAGACCCGATCGAATTTGTCCACGACAATCAAAAATGTCTGGTCAATCAACGCGAAGTGCATAACCATACCGATTCGTTCAAAGATGCTCTGAGGGCTGCGTTGCGTGAAGACCCCGACATACTGCTCGTCGGCGAAATGCGTGATCTCGAGACAATCTCGATCGCTATCGAAACCGCCGAAACGGGCCACCTGGTTTTCGGCACGCTTCATACCACAACCGCCCCGTCTACCGTCGACCGCATCATCGACCAGTTCCCTGCCGACCGACAGCAGCAGATCCGCGTGATGCTCTCAGAATCCCTGAAAGGCGTCATCGCCCAGACCCTCCTCCCGAAAAAAGGCGGCGGCCGTGTAGCGGCCCTCGAGGTCCTGATCGTCACCCCCGCCATCTCTAACCTCATCCGCGAGGGCAAGACATTCCAGATCCCCTCTGCGATGCAGACCGGCAAAAACCATGGAATGGTCATGCTAAATGACGCACTCTTTGCCCATGTGCAGAACGGCACGGTCGAACCGCGAGACGCCTATGTAAAAGCCGTCGATAAGACAGGTTTTGAAACCATGCTCACACGCGGCGGCTTTTCACTCTAAGACGTTTTCCATAAGTGATAAAAGACTGGCTGCCTAAAAGGGCGGCCTTTTTTGTGGTCAGTGGTCAGTGGTCAGTGGGCAGTGGGCAGTGATGAGAAAGCCGGGAACAGTAACCCGCCGCAATCCGAATTCCGCACTCCGCATTCCGCAATCCGCACTCCCCTTGGTCTTCTCTCCATCCTCGCCCTTCCACTCCAAAAACACCTGTTTTTGTACCAGGCCGGGACAAGGAAATCGCCGTATCTATCCTATT
>JBGTBC010000197.1:0-6098 GCA_041749555.1 Pyrinomonadaceae bacterium
TCTTCATATCCAATTTTTTCTTTCCCGGAATAACTGAGAACTGATAAGTAATAACTGATAATTATCAGTTTTTAGTTCTCAGTTATTAGTTATTTCGGACGCATCCGATTCTAAAACTCAATTCCCTGCTGAGCGTAAATACCGGCGTTGAAAGGGTGCTTGATCTCACGCATTTCAGTTACGAGGTCGGCCTCGTCGAGCATTTTCTGAAGGACATCGTCGACATTCCGTCCGGTAAGGATAAGGTGTAGATGCGGCTGTGATTCCCTTACCTTGCGGATTTCCGCAATGACCGCGTCCAAGTCGAGGAAACCATAGCTGAGAACATACAGTAGCTCGTCGAAGACCAAAAGGTCATATTCGCCGCTGCGCATCTTTTCTACACACAAGGCCCACGTTTCTTCCGACGTTTTGATATCAGTTGATCTGTCATTAGTATCCCATGTGAAACCAGCCCCCATCGTATGGATCTCGATGCCGAGCTTTTCAAAGGATTCGTGCTCACCGTAACGGTCGGTTTTGGATTTCATGAACTGGACCATGCAGCACTCCATCCCGCGGCCGGCCGCGCGCACCATTACACCGATAGCGGCCGTAGTTTTGCCTTTGCCGTCACCGGTATTAAGCATCAGCAATCCCTTCGTGTTTTCACGATAATTACCACGCCGCCATTTATATCTTTTTTCCTTAGCTTTGGTCATTAGGCGTCAACCGAAATGCTTGCCAGGTTCGGGGGCCATTCCATACGGACGATCGGCGGCACTTCCCGTTCGAAATGAGTCATTGATTGTCCAGGAGATTGTAATTGCCTGTACCTATTGCGGTCTGCGTTCGTCGATCGCCTCGATAAGTGCGTCCATCAATTCGCGTTCTTTCTGATCCCAATCGCCGTCGATGCTAAGGCCGGCGGCATTCTTGTGGCCTCCGCCGCCGAACCTTTCGGCTACCTTTGCCACATTGACATCTCCCTTCGACCTAAGGCTCGCTCGGTATTGATTCGGCCCGATCTCCCGCATATACACAACGGCCAGTACATCACGAGCGGCAAGAGGGATGTTTACAAATCCGTTATTATCGCCGTCAATAGCACCGGCGATCTGCCTCATTTCAAGGGTTTGCCGGAGGGAAGCTACCCGAACTGTCTTATCTCGTTTTACTGTATCGAGCACTTGCCTCATCAACTCGATCCTCGACCAGGGATAGTTGTTGTAAACAGCTTCGCCGATCTTGGAGGGTTTGGCGCCGGCTTTAACGAGTTCCGATGCGACTTTCAAGGTGCGTTCGGATGTGTTCGAAAAATGAAACGAGCCTGTATCCGTGACGAGCGCCATATAAACGCATTCCGCTATATCCTTGGTAATGCGCCCGCCGATGGCCTTGCAGAGATTGTAGATCATTTCACCTACCGCTGAGGCAGTGGAATCGATCCAGTTAATCGTGCCGAAATGCTCGCTGGTTGAATGGTGGTCGATGTTGACGGTGAATTCGTTTTCGAGACCTTCAATTCCGGGCCTCATAACATCCGAGCACTCAATCACAAAGACCGCATCATAAGGTTCGTCAATAGATTTTATATCTCGGATCTGGCCTGCGCCGGGAAGGCTGCGGTAGGCCGGTGGAACTTCACCGTGTACGAGGACCTCGGCTTCCTTGCCGAGCGATCTTAGGAGCCAGAAAAGCCCGAGAGACGATCCCACACCATCGCCGTCAGGCTTAATGTGAGTGGTGATCGCAAACTTATTCTTATTTTCAATTAACTCTACTACTTGGCTTAACACTTATTAGCAGGACCGCGTAAAATTAAACCTGAGGCAATGCCTCCATGCGTCTGTCCTTCATCCTTCATTAATTTCCCCCTTGATCTCGAGATCTTGTAAGATCTCTGAAACACGCGAGGCATTTTCCTCGGCGGTGTCACGCACAAAATGAACGTGCGGGGCATGGCGAAGATCCAGATTCATCGCCACTTGCTGCCTTACGTATGTGGCAGCGTGCCTCAGGGTTTTCAAAGCTTTATCTATTTCATCCTGGCTGCCGCGGATCAACACGTACACTTTAGCGTCACGCAGATCGCTTGCCACTTCAACATCGGTTACGGTAACCATCTCGAGTCGAGGATCGTTGAGTTCGAAACCAACAACCTCAGATATCTCAATTTTTAACGCTTCGCCTAAGCGCTCAGGCCGTCGCATAAAACCTACAACTCGGTAGCGGCGATCCTTTCGATCACATACGCCTCGATCTCATCGCCCACTTTGATGTCATTAAAGTTAACGAGACTGATACCGCATTCAAAGCCGTTCTTAACCTCATTGGTATCTTCCTTAAATCGCTTGAGCGAGGCAATATCGCCTTCCCACGCTACGACGCCGTCCCGGATAAGACGGGCCTTCGCCTGACGCCGGATCAAGCCGTCCGTAACTCGACAGCCAGCGATTGTGCCGATCTTGGAAACCTTGAAGATCTCCTGGACCTGTGCCTTTCCAAGGATCGTTTCCTTTTCTATTGCGTCGAGCATGCCGATCATTGCCGCCTTGATCTCTTCCTCGACCTTATAGATGATCGAATGCAGACGAATGTCGACATCTTCGTGCTTGGCGATATCGGAGACACGGGCTTCGGGCCTGACGTTAAATCCAATAATAACTACGGCAGTCGACACATCATCTGCTTGCGTTGCAGAAGCGAGCAGAACGTCGGATTCTGCAATGGCTCCAACCCCGGCACGTATGACGCGGACCTTGACCTTTTCGGTCGACAGTTTCTCGAGAGTCCCTTTAAGAACCTCGACCGAACCTTGCACATCGGCTTTGAGAATAACCAGCAGTTCCTTGATCTCTGCCTGGCCGAGTGACTCGATACCGCGTTTTGTGGTCTTGAGCATCGCAGCCTGACGTGCATGCATTTGACGCTGACCCGCGATCGTCTGTGCCCGGTCGACGTCGGATACAACCTGGAACGTGTCTCCAGCCTGCGGCACGCCCTGAAGGCCTAGTATTTCGACCGGCGTTGCAGGTTGTGCCTCAGTCACGGATTCACCGCGGTCCGAAAACATCGCACGGATCTTGCCGGAAAACTGTCCAACTATGAACGGATCGCCCACGCGAAGTGTGCCCTGTTGTACCAGAGCGGTCGCGACAGCCCCCCTGCCCTTATCAAGCTTTGCTTCCAGAACCACTCCTGACGCTCGGCGAGTAGGGCTCGCCTTGAGCTCCAACATGTCTGCCTGCAGCAACACCGTTTCCAACAATGTGTCGAGGCCCTCACGGTTCTTCGCCGAAACGGCTACCATCTCGGTTTCACCGCCCCAATCCGTCGGCTGAAGGCCAAGGCCAGCGAGTCCCTGTTTGACCTTGTCGGGATTTGCATCCGGACGATCTATCTTATTGATAGCAACGATGATCGGAACGCCAGCCGCCTTGGAATGCTCGACAGCCTCGATCGTTTGAGGCATCACGCCGTCGTCGGCAGCAACTACCAAAACGACAATATCGGTAGCTTTGGCACCACGAGCACGCATCATTGTAAATGCTTCATGGCCGGGAGTATCCAAGAACACCACTCGTCGAGGCAGATCAGGATTGTCCGCGTTTGGCACCATCACGCTATATGCCCCGATGTGCTGAGTAATGCCGCCGGCTTCGCCCTCTGCCACATTCTCGGAACGAATAGCATCGAGAAGTGAAGTTTTACCATGGTCGACGTGGCCCATAACGGTGATAACGGGAGCTCGCGGCTCTTCAACGTCATCGGCATCTGCCGCGATCAGTTCTTCAAACTCCTGTTCGATGACCATTTCCTCGAACGGAACGAAGCTGACATCAAAACCGAAATTCTGCCCCATTTCAGCCGCCATCTTCTCGCCGATGGGCTGATTGAGCGTTGCGAAAACTCCCCGCTTGATCAAAAGCTGGACGATATCCCTAGGCGTAATACCCAAAGCCTCTGCAAATTCTCTGATCGTCGCGCCCTCGATAAGGCGTACCGATTTTAGATGTTCCAGATCGACCTTGCCTACCTGGTCCAACACACGTTCCTCGATCGAGCGTTTCTGCGGTGTATCGAGGTCGCGTTCCGCAAATCGTCCGCCCTTGTCGTCTCTGCCTTTTCGTCCTCCGGAACGTCCCGGACGACGGCGATTGTCCGCAGGTGGCGTATAGGTCATCTGCGGTGCGGCAGTCTCGCCCG
Source organism: Pyrinomonadaceae bacterium (assembly GCA_041749555.1). Taxonomy (GTDB): domain Bacteria; phylum Acidobacteriota; class Blastocatellia; order Pyrinomonadales; family Pyrinomonadaceae; genus OLB17. The sequence continues at coordinate 4,189 of JBGTBC010000197.1, forward strand.
GTGTGCCGCGAAATTCAGGACGTCGCGGGTCACCAGACCTCGGCCTTTCCGAAATGAGGCTGCCTGTTTTCGTCGGTGCTTCACTTACGACCCGTTCGCCGGGTTTAATGCCCTGCTTCAAAGCATCCGTAGTAAGGATCATTTTTTTGATCCGTGTGCCGGACGGACCAACCGCCTGAGCCTCAGGAGCAGATGGCGTTTCTTCTTCGATTGCAGCCGGTTCCGCCTCGGAGGGAGCTGGTTCGGATTCCTGGATCTCGGGCTCGGGTTCCTCCGTTTTGACTTTGGGCTTGGTCACCCGCTTGACTTCCTTGACGGGCGGCGGCGTCTCGGCTTCGGGTTCGGCAACCAGCTTCTTTGTTAGTTTCTTGACCTGCCGCGGGACGGCAACTTTCTCATCTTCTGTTGCCGTTTTAGGAACTGCCGGCGACGTAGCCTCTACAGGGATAGGCTGAGGCGATTCTTCAGTTTTGACTTCGACAGGTGCGGACACTTCTTCCGTCTCGACCGCGGGCTTCTCGATCTTGGCGGCCTTGATCACCTTGATCGCACGTTTTGGTGCGACCTCAGTTTTGGGAAAATATTTGTTCCTGACCTTTTCAGCGATATCGTAGCTGACGGAATTCGACGCGACGCTAATGTCTGCACCCTCACGCCGCAGATCTTCCATCACGCGCTTTGTATCCTGTTTCAACTCGCGTGCGAGATCGTAAATTCTAATGCTCTTGCCAATCGCCATATTTATTAACTCAAATGTACCGAAGTATCAAAACCCAACCATCATCGGATCGTCGTGACGCCAGGCAGAGGTTACTTCTCTTTATCCTCAGCCGGACTCTCCGTGACATCGTCCGTAGGCTCATCGCTTTCAGCAGTATCTTTTTCCGCCTCCGCTTCCTGCACTTCGACGTTACTGGCATCGTCAACGTCATCGGATCCTAAGGAAGCTTGGGGCTCGCCGCCTTCAGGTTCGTCCGGTTCAGGTGCCTCTTCTGTCTCGGGACTAGCCTCCACCTCGGCTGATTCCGCATCTACGGTCGAAGCATCGGCCTCAGCCTTTTCTGCAGGCTGGGCTTCCGTGGTTTCTTCAGCGTCACCAGCAGGTTCGTCGCCGCCGATCTCAGCATTTCTGGCTTCAACAATAATGTTAGCCGCGGCCCGGATCGATTCTGCTTCATCCATACTGACGTCGAGGAATTCCACAAGGTCGTCGACTGAAGCAGCGGCAAGCGACTCTACATCCTTGATACCCTTCTCTGCTAGTATTTCGGCCTGGGTCGTATTAACACCTTCAAGGGCAGTGATCGGCACGGCTTCGCCGGAGGCCATCATCTTGCCCATCTGTTTAGCGATCTCCTTCTTAAGGAGTTCTTCGCTCACTATTTTGATCTCCCAACCGACAAGACGGGTTGCAAGGCGAACATTCTGGCCCTTCTTACCGATAGCAAGGCTTAACTGATCCTCGCCGACGATCACCTCCATCAACCTGTTGTTGATGTCAGTAATGCGGACCTGCGACACTTTGGCCGGTGAAAGTGCATTGGCAGCAAACACTGAGGGTTCATCCGACCACTCAATTATGTCTATCTTTTCACCACGAAGTTCCTTAATAATTGCTTGAACACGCGAGCCCTTCATTCCAACGCACGCGCCCACTGGATCGACGTCTTTTTCATTCGACGTGACAGCGATTTTCGCACGATCGCCAGGCTCACGGACCGCGGATTTAATTACAACGGTCTCGTCATATATTTCGGGCACCTCCATCTCAAATAGCCGTTTGAGAAGCTCTGAAGATGCTCGCGAACATTTTATCTGCTGCCCTTTCTGCTCCTTGGAAACGTCAACGATCACAACCCGAATTCGTTCGCCCTGGTTCCACATCTCACCGCGCGACTGTTCGTATTTTG
>JBGTBC010000198.1:0-3508 GCA_041749555.1 Pyrinomonadaceae bacterium
AACGTGGAAGAACGCGTCTGTGAGAAGCTTGGCCTCGGTGCGGCCGACGTATCGACGCAGGTCATCCAGCGTGACCGATATGCAGAATATCTATGCACACTAGGCATCATCGCCTCAACGCTGGAAAAAATGGCTTTGCAAGTAAGGCACTGGCAGCGAACGGAGGTCCGAGAGGCGCAGGAGGCGTTCAAGAAAGGCCAAAAGGGATCTTCGTCGATGCCGCATAAACGAAATCCTATTCTGTCGGAAAGGATATGCGGAATGGCCCGCACCGTACGTGCCAACTCGATCGTCGGACTTGAGAACGTCGCCCTATGGCACGAACGCGATATCTCGCACTCTTCAGCCGAACGCATTGTCCTGCCAGATTCCAGCGCAACCTTGGATTACATCCTCGCCAAAACGACAAACCTCCTCGAAACGCTCGTTGTTTACCCGGAGAACATGCTTAAAAACCTTGGCTTGACGCGTGGGCTGATCTTCAGCGGGCAGCTAATGCTTGCTTTGACGCAAAAAGGCGTTACACGCGAGGACGCATACGCATGGACACAGCGGAACGCGATGAAGGTATGGGATGAAGGCGGTGACTATCTTGAATTGGTAACGAGAGACGCGGACATCTCATCACACCTTACAGAGGATGAAATTGCCCGCGTCTTTGATCTCAGACATTACCTGCGCAATGTCGATAAGGTTTTTGATCGAGTCTTCAATTAGTTCGACCAATTGTCGGCCATATCGCCGATAATCGGCAGCTTAAACTGCTTGCCCATAAAGGCCATGATGCATCCGACCACTGATAATATAAATGGCCCAATGATCAATACCAGCCAGATCACCAAACTAAAGAGCGATAATATCGTCGAATCGGCCGCCGCTCCTGCGACGGCTACTACCATTGTTAGGACGTAGCCGACTATCATCAGTGCGACCAGCATCAGCGATTGAAACGCGGAAAAGCGGGCTAGCTTGTTTGTTTTGTCGGTCGCGACAATGATGATGCTCATTATCAAATTAACAAAGCAAATCGGTAGGTAAGCGAGTCCGGCAGCGACGTTGGTATCCAGTCCGAGGGCCGACTTTCCAGAGTTTTCCATATTCTTCTAAAGTTCTCCCGAGTGAGTTTTTGATTTGAACAATTGCTAGAGTTGAATTTCACGTGAAATCTAACACAAGACTTTGATAAATACAAGAAAGTGCGTCAGAATCTACAATTTATTTCAGGAGTCCTAAATGAAAGCAAAGGTATATGTAACTCTCAAACCAAGCGTGCTTGACCCCCAGGGCAAGGCCATTCATCACTCGGTAGAATTGCTCGGCCATAAGGGTATTGAGGACATCCGGCAAGGCAAATATTTCGAGATAACGTTGGCCGAGGACCTGCCTGAGAGCGCGGCCCGCGAAGCCGCCGAGCAGATCGCTAAAGACGTATTGGCAAATCCGGTCATCGAAGATTATAGGGTGGAGATAGATGGTTGATCATTGATGGTGGATCGTAGATGGTTGTTAAACGGAAAAGACTCAACCATCAAACGTCAACCAACGATCAATTATCAGTGATCAACGACCAACCATCAACGATCAACCAACAAACCTATGAAATTTGGCGTAGTTGTATTTCCCGGTTCAAATTGCGATCACGACGCTTATCACGTCGTGTCTAAACACGTCGGCCAGCCGGTCGATTTTATCTGGCACCAGCAGACCGATCTGAGCGGGTATGATGCTATTATCATACCCGGAGGGTTCTCGTATGGGGATTATCTTCGTGCCGGGGCGCTCGCCCGATTCTCGCCCGTGATGGGCGGGATCAAGAGATTTGCCGACGAAGGGAAGTTCGTCTTTGGCATCTGTAACGGGTTCCAGATCCTGTGCGAGGCCGGCCTTTTGCCCGGAGCGTTGATCCGAAATGCCGGGCTCCATTTCATATGCCGTCACGTCAACGTTAAGCTCGAAAATCGACACACCCCATTCACCACCGAGCTTGATCCGGAAAAGGTGCTGTCGCTCCCGATCGCCCATGCCGAGGGGAATTATCAGTGCGATGACGCCACGCTTCAGTCGTTGGAAGAGAACGGCCAGATCGTTTTTCGTTACTGCGACGAAAACGGCGAAGTTACCCCCGCATCAAATCCCAACGGTGCCCGCTCAAACATCGCCGGCATCTGCAATCTCGACCGAAACATCCTCGGCATGATGCCCCACCCCGAACGCGCCTGCGAAGACTCCCTAGGCTCCTCCGACGGCCTAGACATCTTCCGCTCCCTAACCAAAGCCATCAACACGGTCGAAGTTACGGTATAACGCCTTTCACGCTTTCACGAAGAAAACGCAAACGACCCCACAGAATGAAATTGAAACGGCAAGGAAAAGGTTATGGGAAATGTTAAACCGATAAAGATGGGCAAAACCGAGGTTTATGTGGCAAAGGACGTTTTTGAGCTTTGCGACATTATCGACCTGACACCGCAAGATGCAATAGAACTCGAATTTAGATCGAAGCTGAAGGACAAGATCAAAGCCGTTGTAACGACAAAAAAGCTAACACACCAACAAGTGGCAAAACTCTCGGGTACCTCGCGGACAAAAATAACGGCAATACTCAATGGCAACACATCAGGCGTGTCTAGCGACCTTTTGCTGAGAATACTCTATTCGCTCGGATTTCAGGCAAGAGTATCTTTCGCCCCTGTTAGAGCAAGTGCCTAAGGTTCCGGCCCCATCCTTCTTGGTGTAACGGCCCCCAAACCGTCGAAGACGGCGAAAGTATAAAGCCCCGGGTGCGAGCCCGGGGAGGCGGGTAATAGAGATTCACCGAGCTGTCGCAGACTGCGGCAGAGCTAGTCCCTCTCAAAGCCCAAATCGAAATGTTTCTCTCGGCGATGGGAGGGGGTCGACCTTTGCTGTTATAATTCCCCGTCAATAATATGCCGCGCCTTTCCCAAGCCGAGATACGAAACAACGCGATCGCTTTCGTCCATGAATGGAAGGATGAAGCAAGCGAGCGAGCTGAGTCCGCCAGCCGCCGCCCCCAATCCACCCTCGAACGCCTCCTAAAACAATCCGGCACCAAAACCCGCGACTCCGCCACCCTAATCCCCGACGAACCCAACACCTGGGGCGTCATCCGCCTCGATCTGGATATCGTGGAGTAGTCAGCCCAGCATTCTAACCCCAAGACCGAGCTCGCGATTACCCATCCCTACAAATTAAGGCAGCCACATGGGAATCATTCCCCGATCGAGGTTATTGAAGGGTGAATCTTGCGAACGAAATGGGTGTTGCACCAGCCGTGTTCGAGGACATGACGATCTTGGTGCAGGCACACGCCGGATCCATTTGCATCGCCCAGGCGTTTACAAGATCCGTCCCATTGACATCCTCACTCACCATTCCACCGTTGCCAAACGTGGAGTCGAGCGTTCCGTCGTAGTTGTATCGGACCAGACCATAATTGCTGTTCAAATTACCGGTAAGGACAATTTTTCCGTCGTCAGACTGGATCAGA
>JBGTBC010000199.1:0-4297 GCA_041749555.1 Pyrinomonadaceae bacterium
CGGCTGACGAAGCCACGCTTGGTGAGGACGGCAGCGGCCTGAAGGCACGCAGCGGCGTCACCAAAGCAATTTCAATGATCAACCAGCTTCCATGCCAGGACATGGACGATGCAATTACGGGCGGCACATTCAAGCCGGGCGTTTACTGTGCACCGTCAGCAGATCTGGCAGGACAGATGGTTTTGGACGCTGGCGGCGATGCGACCGGTTCATTTGTCTTCCGTATTTCGGGAGCAATGAAGTCGGCCGAATCGTTCCAGATGGACCTCACGAACGGTGCAAAGCCGGGTAACGTATTCTTCGTTGCCGACACGGCATCGCTGGCTCCGTGGACGTCAGTTATTGGCAGCGTGATCGCACGCGGCACGGTTGGCGTTGGAGACGGTGCAAGCATCAAGGGACGTGCGTTTTCGAAGGAAGGAGAGGTCATCCTTGGCGACGCTTCAAACGTTGCACTTGCCGACGCATACATCCAGATCTGTAAGCGTGCGCTGCACGACGGCATCGCTACTACCGGAACCTCCGGATTTGACCCCCTCACCTTGAGTTCAGACTTATCCGATGATCAGAACAGCCTTCGATACAAGATCTTCCAGTTCCAGATCAATGGTGGAGCGATCGTCGAAGTTCCGACAGGCAGCTGCTCAAACCCGATCCTCGTGGTGGACGGGAACAATACTATTCAGGAGCTTCTCGACGGATTCTATACGAACCGTCCGGATCGTACAGTCGCTTCCGGTAACTGGTTCAACCGTTTCCGCCTAGTCAATGTGTCAGCAGCAGGCTACCTGCCTTCCAGCGGAGCACCTCCGGGCACGGGAATTACGTCGACAGACTACACGACGAGGAGAGTCAATGTTAACGTTGCCCCTTCACCCTCGACCAATCCGCTGATCCTGACGTTCACAAATACGTTCGCGATCCCCGCTGTCATCGAGATCTGTAAGTACCGGGTGCCGCCAACGGAAATAGTTAACCGAACCAATGATCTTATCGCGGCTCAAGATCATCCAGAAGTGATCGACGACACGGAGGTTTCGGGATTCTTTGATTTCACGGTCAACACGAATGTAGGTGTAACATACACGATCCCTGTCGGAGTCTGCACAGGCCCGATCCAGGTGCTTGCCGCGACGATCCCCCAGGCAGCATTGCCGGGAGCACCTCCAGGAACGACTGCCGATGCGAGCGTCTATGTCACCGAATTGGCAGAGCCGGGCTTTACGCTCGAGAGTATGACCACTTCGCCGGCGGGCCGCAAGGGTGTGGGTGATGAAGTGTTCAACCGGGCATTTCCGAATTCCCAGCTTTGCGCATTTTACAACGAATACTATAATCCTCTTCCCGGATGCGTAGACACGCCTAATACAGGTGGCGGGTACCAATGGGCCAAGGTTTATGAGGCGTCCACACCCCAAGACCAGACGATCTTCAATTTCTTCAACCGCAGCAACCCGGGAATCATCAAGGTCTGCAAGATCGCGGGCCGCGGTGTTCCGATCGGAACAAGATTCCGTTTTGAGGTTCGTGGAAGAGAAGCCGGCCCAGCGGTCGGCCCGATCCTTCCCGGACAGAATGTTGTTCGGAACTTGGTCGTTGCTGCCGGACCAGCAGATCAGGGCGGTTTCTGCTCGATAGTAACCGACCCGGTAGGGAATCTGCCTGAAGGCGGCCCCGCAACACGCTTCATCGTTGGCACTCAGGCTTTTGTCCAGGAGATAGCTGTTCTCGATGACGTACCGGGAGTTCAAGCGGGCGGATTTGGCGATACAAACGCATCCGGACCGCAGGCTACCACCCCTCCAAGTGAGGTACGCGTATCGCGTATCAGAGTCAATGGTGTGGGCGGCACTTTTGCTAACGGAACTGTCCAAGGCATCGACCTTGGAACCCAGGCAGCTGCTGGTGCGGGCAATACAAATCCGAACCTTTGGTCCGATCAGTCTGCGAATGCCATCCTTTATAGACGATCTGTGATCTTCAGAGTGAACCGTGGAGAAACGGTGGTTGATTATGTCAACCGTCTATTCCGTCCGACCCGACTCAAGCTCTGTAAAGTCGCGGCATCGCCCACACTGGTCGGCAGGAACTTCACCTTTGGTATCACCATTGATAATGAGAACGGACTTGTACCGGGGCAGACCAATGAACCGATCACGGTTGCTGATGTCACGATTCCCGCCGGTGATCCGGGCCCCAGCGGCCAGGGAAACTGTGTGATCGTCAGCGGACCGTACGAATCGATGGATCCCAATGACATCCCTGTCAAGGGCACCTTCGACGTCGGGTCTACCATAACGGTCACTGAGGGGGCGGTCATTGGCACCCAGATCGTATCGATCACGTCACCAACAGGGACGCCGATAGTCGACCTTGGTAACCGTCGGGCGTCTCTTACACTTGTTAATCCGGGCGGCTTTAATGAGCTGGTATTTACCAACCGGGACACGCCCCCCACAGATCCGAGTTTGCAGCCTCGAGTACTTAGTGCGAGGACGGACGATGTATGCGCCGGAAACATAACACAGGTATCGATAGATCTGTTATCACTGGGTGATGAGGTTTCAGCCAATTTCGTCGTTCAATTCGATCAGACGAAACTTGCTAACCCGGTGGTAGAGCTTGGCGCGGACGCACTAGCCCAGGGCTTTACCTTGACTGTCGATTATTCAAATGTGGCTAGCGGACAAATAGGTATTTCTCTGACCAATCCGACTGGGCCTTTCCCATCTGGACTCAGAGAATTGGTCGTGATCGACTTTCTTGCCCAGCTCCTGTCTAGCGGAGACGCCTTGATAAGCTTCGGTGGCCCAACGCAAACGCTAACAAATACTCTAGGCGGCGTAATGGAATCGGTGCCCGGCGAAGGTAATGTCTCGATCGGTGGGCCGGAATGCCTAACTTCGACAAGCGTAACCGTTACGGGTCGCGTGATGTCGCAAGACGGAATCGGCCTTCGCAATGCCTCGGTGATCATTACTGATCAACAGGGCAATCGCCGGTCGGTAACAACCAGTTCGCTGGGATATTACCAGATCGATGAAGTTAAGGCGGGTGACACATATGTGATAGCCGCGTCTGCTAAACGGTATCGCTTTGAAGCAAAAGTGATACAGGTTTCGGATGGCCTCAGTAACGTAGACTTCGTGGGAATGGAATAACCTTTCATTACAGCGATTAAAGAAGAGGCCGCCTGCAAGGGCGGCTTCTTCATTTTTAACTTAATCGTAGTACTGCATCAGAACGGGAAATTTCAAACGCCGGACAGATCCTTAGATAAGGATTCATTCCTTGCGAAACTTCCGAAGGTCCATTAGAGCCGATGTTGACATCTGGCAGCACAGTTGCGTTGAGCAAATGACTGGAATCCGAGAACTTGAAGTGGATCTGAAGGAAAAGCTCCTTATAGAAAAAGGTATATTGAACAGTGTCTTCGTTACTTCGATCGACCTATTTAAGGCGATCGGATCGATAAAAAAACCGCGGGTTCCATCGATTAGAACCCGCGGCGATAAGCAGTGTACAACGGACCTTATCTTAAAGCCCCAAATAAGGCTGCTATCGAATCGAAACTTCTGGGGCTGCTGGCTCACAAACGCCTAAACAGTCTGGTCGAACGGGTACCATCAACTTCTTCCTCAGATGAGCCGCCTGATGAACCTCCGCCCCAAGCCTCAAGTTCGACAATACGACTAAAGCCATCCTGAGCACCACTAACTACAACCCGGATCCTGGATGTCGTAATGGGCGAGAAGGTAAATTTCCTCAGGACTCTATTATTTCCCATTATGTTTCCGTTCGGAATCATGCTCCATCCAGAACCGTTCCAATACTGGATCTCGAAGTCTGTCAGGCCGTATAAACTAGAGGTCGTATCAATGTTGGGCGGCACTGTACTCTGGAAATCATCCATGACCCCATAAACATTGATCTCGTCGATGGTTTTTTCACCATCGAAATTCACCTCCAACCAATCCGGGTAAACATTAGGAGAATCGTCTTTCCATGAACCGCCGAGGGCCCAAACGAGACTGCCGTCGATGGCGGCCGAAGCGGCTCCCAACTGACTGGACGCGGATGCTGTGGATCCTGACGCCAACGCAGCATAGTTGGTTCGTGGGGACGAATCCGGGGAAGAGGAGCCGCTTGATCCGGACCAAGCTTCTAGTTCCACGATCCTGCTGTAGCCATCATGTGCTGAGTTAACTACCACCCTGATCCTCGATGTGGTGATCGGGCTAAAAGTGAGCTTTCTGAGAACGAGATTGTTGCCGGTAATGTTCCCACCGGGAATGGC
>JBGTBC010000200.1:0-4270 GCA_041749555.1 Pyrinomonadaceae bacterium
CCCAGGGGCACAAATTTCTCCTCGACCTCGTCCGGTATCTCTTTCCTTACAAATCTGCGTTCAAATTCTTCTTCCGCATTATCTGCCGCGTCTTGCGAGTGAAAATCGGTAATAATACGCTTTGCGAGTTGGATCTTTGCGTTCCGGGGATTTTCGTCACCGCCATCGCATTTCGCCTTCAATCCCGCGATCTCTGACGCACTCAGGTCGGTCAACAGTTCGTAGTATCTCCACATCAGGTCATCGGAAATGGACATTACCTTTCCAAACATCTCATTGGCCGGCTCTTCGATGCCGATATAATTATTGAGCGACTTCGACATTTTTTCGACGCCGTCGAGGCCCTCGAGCAGGGGAGTTGTGATGATCACCTGCGGCTCCTGCCCAAACTCCCGCTGCAGATTTCGGCCCATGAGAAGATTGAATTTCTGGTCGGTGCCGCCTAGCTCGACGTCGGATTCAAGTGCGACGGAATCGTATCCCTGAACCAGAGGGTACAAAAGTTCATGAAGCGAGATCGGCTTTTCTTCAGCCATTCGCTTGGTAAAATCGTCGCGTTCAAGGATCTGTTTCACGGTCGTTTTGGCGCACAGCTTCACAAAATCGGCAGCCGTGAATTTATCCATCTACTCGCCATTAAATCGCAGCTCTGTCTTTTGAGGGTCGAGCAGCTTGAACATCTGCCTCTTGTAAGTTTCGGCGTTGGCATCGATCTCTTCACGAGAAAGCGGCGGCCGCGTGACATTTTTTCCGGAAGGATCCCCGATGGTCCCCGTAAAATCGCCGATCAAAAAAATAACAGTATGCCCAAGGTCCTGAAATGCCTTCAACTTACGGATCACAACCGTATGCCCCACATGTATGTCAGGAGCGGTCGGGTCGAGCCCAAGTTTTATGCGCAGCGGCTTGCCCGCGCGTGCCGAGTGCTCGAGTTTGGCCCGGAGGTCATCTTCGCGTATGAAGTCGACAGTGCCTTTTCGGAGGTGTGTGAGCTGTTCGTCTATGGTCATATGAAAACGGCGATCATAACGTACGATACATAATGTAAGCGTTAGTCAGGCCGTTTTCAATGTGGTTGAAAGCATCTGGTATCTCGCCGATTATCTCGAAACCGACGCTTTTCCAAAGCTCGACGGCCACGGTGTTGCTTTTCACAACAAAATTGAACTGCATCGCCGTAAACCCCAGCCTCCGCGCCTCTTCGATCGAGAATTCCGCCATTCGGCGCCCGACCCCTCGGCCGGCGGCACGCGGCGAAACCATGTATGCCGCATTCGCAACATGCGAGCCGAGTCCGGGATAGTTTGGTTTCAGCCAAAAAGTGCCCACCACCCGGCCGTCGAGGATCGCCACATAATTGTGCTTTTCGGGGCTGAACCAATACGCCATCATCTCCTCCTCGGTCGAATCCGGGGGGAAAACATACGTATCGCCGCCCTCCAGCACGGACCTTATAATGTGCCACACCGCAACCTTGTCACGAGGCGAAGTTTTCCGGATCTCAGCCATTAAGAAAAAAGCAAAAGCGCGACGGCCGTCAGTTAACGCTTATTATAACCGACATTATGTCACGTGGAGGAATTCGTTGTGTCTTCTACCTCGAAATGGTGATAGGGGGGGCGGAGTTGCAGCCGGATGGAGCTCATTCATCAAACCATAAAATCAGAGATTGAATCTCGAGCATTTGAAGCACCGGCATAACGAGCAGTTCTGGTGCGATCCTCTCTGGTCGATAATGCGGGTCTTCTGGGACTGGCTTATTCTTCGCTCAGGCGTCGATAGTGGAGTGGACGGGGTGAGTTTCTCCTTATCGCCTCAAATTATTCGAGTCTGATCCGCTTCAAGATGTTCTCGAACCGCGGGTCATCTCTAAGAGAGTCCAAGGTCGGTTCACGGGCGATCGTGACCAACATGACCGCTGGCTTTTTTAACATTTCGTCGAGAACCTCGAACGCTTTATCCCGGTCGCCTAACTCTGCAAAGATTCCAGCTTGAAATATCGTCGCGGTGTTCTGACCGTCGGTCATCGTTCTTAGTACCGCAGGCCAGCCGCCTTGAGCGAAAGCTTCCCGTATCGCATCGATCTCTTCGGGCCGAGACCCCGATTGCGACTTCAGGTTCAGATAATACTCAAGAGCGCGCGTATGATCCCCTTTCATTTCGAAGCACCGTAAAAGCCATCTTGTGGTTTCCTTGTAAAGGGGATCTGTTTGTGCAACCTGTTCAAGTTGGGCGATCGCCTCGTCATAATGACGCGACTGATAGAGAATCAATCCCCGCGACCTTTTGTTAAAAGAAGTCGGATCAATGGCGATGGCCCTGTCTATTGCGGCCAAAGCCTCAGACTCTCTACCTAAAGAGTGCAAAAGAAAAGCTAGTTCCTTATGAGCTTCGTGATCTTGCGGGTCCAGTTCGATAGCCTTTCGACATTCTTTCTCTGCTTCCACGTGATCCCAGTCGTAGGTCGTTCGGATGCGGCAATGGACCGTGTGCGCATAAGAATTTGATGGATCTAGTTCGAGCGATTTCTTGACCGCGCTTCGAGCCGCGCTGATGTCATCGAGTTTGCCGGATCTCCAGAACAAAACGACCTTCGCATCTGCTTTTCCAGCGTACGCGTTTGAGTAATTGGGATCGAGCTGGATTGCCTTTTCAAACAGTTCGAGACCTTTTTCATAGTCGCCGTCATGTCTTCGCTCTACCAAGAGCCTGCCCTGACGATAGTTTTGCAGAGCTTCGCCACTGAGGGTCTCAGCAGCTAATCTATTGACGATCGATCCCCGGGCAGAGTTTCGAAAGAGCAAATAGTATCCCCCAAGTGAAATGGTCGCCAGCATAACTGTTGCCGCTATTAGGATAGGGGTGGCGGGATTTCGCCGTTTTCGGGGCAAAGTCGACCCGGGAGCTATTTCTTCATCACTCTCCGGCGCCCTGAACGGTTGGCCCGATCTCCTGCCTCCTATCTCCTTCGCATCCGCGATAAAACGATAGCCTTTCTTTGCGACGGTTTCGATGAATTTTATTCCGTTTTGATCATCACCGAGAACTCTCCGAAGTGTATGAATGATCCTCGCAACATTTGCCTCTTCGACAAATGAATCCGGCCAGACCAACTGCATCAAGGTTTCCTTTTCGACGAGGTGCCCGGCGCGTTCGACAAGGATTGAAAGCACATCGAATGCTTTGGGGGTTAGAGAAACCATCCTTGCATCCTTAAGCAACTGGCGTTCGGTAAGATCCATCCGAAACGATCCGAATTCATAAATATGACTGTTTTCGCCGCCCATATCGCTCTCGGAGAAATTTAGGAGAAAACTAGGAAGTTATTGCAAAGACAGTACACGCAAATAACGAGTAATTTGTTTACCAAGAAAATATCGCACGTTGCTTATACGGCGTAACAAAACGCCAAGCAGCTTCGCCCGCATTATACATCACCTTGCATTCGGATTTGATGCAAACTTGGAGACTAAAAAAAATGACACTGCCAGCTCAAAGAATCGCGACACTTCTCAATGCTTTTCTCTTGTTGTCGTTAGTATCGATAACTCACCTAGAAGCAAAATCGACATTTAGCGCAAACGGAAAGATCGCGTTTACGAGCGACCGCGACGGAAATTCCGAGATCTATTTAATGAACGCGGACGGTACGGGACAGGCGCGGCTTACCAATAGTCCGGACCGCGAGGACTATCCGACATGGTCGCCCGACGGACGCAAGATCGCCTTCGTCAAACAAAATGAAAGCGGCTCATTCATTTATCTAATGGACTCCGACGGCTCGGATCAGACTCAGCTCACGGCATTTGAAATCGCCAGCGACCAAGCCTATCCTTATGAGCGATTTTCGATGAGTTGGTCGCCGGACGGATCGAGGATCGCTTTTCAAGATTCGACAGATATTTTCACCATCGGCGTCGATGGCAGCAATCGAACCAACTTAACCCACGGTGAGTTTTTCAACTACGAACCCACATGGTCCCCGGACGGTTCTCAGATAGCCTTTGCTCGTTCCATTCACTCTCATGGATTTTACCCGCAGATCTACATCATGAATGCAGACGGCGGCAGCGTACGACAAATTACGGCATGTAGTGTGTATTGTCAAAATCGATCGCCGCACTGGTCACCGGGGGGCGAACGATTGGCCATTGACTTCGGCGAAGATGAAGATGGATCTAGCAACAACCCCAGCGGAACAGGCCTCCAGCTATTCCCATCAGGTCTGAAGCCGAAATGGTCGCCCGACGAAGAAAAGATAGTCTTTTAT
>JBGTBC010000201.1:0-20628 GCA_041749555.1 Pyrinomonadaceae bacterium
CCGACGGTTTGGCGAATTCTTCCGGCTTGGTCGGGAAATACTTTATGGTTCACACGGGCGAGCAGGCGTTTGCGAAATTCCCGAAACGCATCAATCAATACAAGGCGCCGCCGCCCGGAGGCTCGATCACCGAGCATTTCAACCGCACGATGAAGGATACGGATTTCATATGCGGCTATACGATTGAAGTAGTCGGAGCACATCCGGCGGGTTTTGCCGCGCGGCTGGCGACTTCGGTCGGAATCTGGGGAGCGGAATTAAGACAAACAATGCTCGATTACAATTATTATTCGGGTGTCGGAATTGTCGGCGAGGTTCTGCCGCAAATAAAAAATGAAGTAAAACTTCACGCCACGGAAAAAGACCGATACGGCTTGCCCGTTCCGCACGTCGTATTCAGCCATCATGAAAACGATCAGAAAATCGTCGAACACGCGCGGACACAAATGAAGGAAATTCTCGAGGCCGCCGGCGGCACGGGCGTTTGGACAGCAGAGCGAACGGCGCATATTTTAGGAACGTGCCGGATGGGAACAAATGCTGATAACTCGGTGGTTGACAAAGATTGCCGCTCGCACGACATTCCGAATTTGTTCGTCTGCGACGGCTCGATTTTTCCTACTTCGTTTGCCGTCAATCCGTCGCTGACAATTCAGGCGATCGCCGCGCGGACGGCTGACAGAATCGGCGATTTGGTGCAAACCGGAGACGTAAAAGCCGGTTGATTTGAAAGGATTAGTTATAAACAAGGAGGATTTATGGTATTTGGATTCGGAAAACCGTCACCCGTCAAGGAAACGGAAGCCGACGGCGAAATCGAGCGTGTCTATCACGGAATAAAACAGAGTATGCGCGTAAGCGGGATTAACCTGAACTTTCGCACTTGGGCTGGTTTTGAAAACTTTTTCCCGCTGATGTGGGATGCGATGCGCCCGCTGGTCGAAACCAGAGCGTTTGAAAATGCCGGGGACAAGATTCGCCGCGAGTCTGTTAGTTTAGCCGAAAAGCTCGGTAAAATGGATGTGCGAAATAAAATTGAGCTTGGCGAAAGTCAGCAGTATCAGATCCAGAAAGCGCTCAGGCTTTATCACTACATTAACCCGAAACTGCTGGTTTTTACCGCGAAAGTAAAACAGGCGCTCGAAGGCGAAACAACACAAGCCGATCAACCCGAACTAAATACGGAACTGATCGAACGCGGCATTCCCGTCAGGATGTATCCGATGGAAATGGTCGCGGATGAACCCGATGATGAGCGGCTTGCCGCAATTTTTGAAGACATCAAGGAAACGCTTTCACTTTCTTCGATCAACAGCGATTACCGCACCTTGGGGTTGTGGGCGGATTATCTCGAAGCGGCGTGGAAACAGCTCAAGCCGATTGTGCAGAGCGACGAATATAAAACGGCCTCCGGCAGTTTGCGCGAAACGGCGCGTGATTTAGCAAGCAGACTTCCGGCAGTGCAATTATCAAGGCAGCAGGTTGAAGACGCAGGCGAAGACGCGGACAAAATCTTGGAAACAACAGAAGCATTCGAGCGGCTTCTGCCGTCGCTGATTATCAACGTTTCGCTTTTATCGCTCGATTGGAAAGAGGCTCAGGAACTTTTTGAATCACCGTTTCCCGCCGAAACAAGAAAATATATACAGGGAGGTTCACGCTGATGAATTGGAAAGATTTTCAGGCAAAGCAGAAAGTGGCGGAGGTCGGAGAACGATTTGTCAGCTATGTTGACGAGGGCGAGGGCGATCCGGTCATTCTTATTCACGGCATTCCGACATGGGGCTATCAGTGGCACAAGCTGATTCCGGTGTTAGCAAAACAAAACAGAGTTCTCGCGCCCGATCTCATCGGTTTCGGTTATTCGGACAAACGGGATAATTTTGACCGGTCGATTGGGCGACAGGCAGAAATGATTGATGCGTGGATGGAAAAGATCGGAATCGAAAAAGCAAACATCGTCGCGCACGACATCGGCGGCGGCACGGCTTTAAGACTGGCGACGCTCTTCCCGCACCGCGTTAAACGGCTTTGCCTGATGAACTGCGTCAGTTATGATTCGTGGGCGATCGAGGCGATGATTCAACTCGGGCATCCGGGCGCATACAAGTTTGCTTCGGCTTCGACGACAATTGCAACCTTAAGGCAGATGCTCAAACAAGGCTTCAGTGAAACGCCCGACGATGAAATTCTAGACGGAATTTTCGCTCCCTACACAACCGAAGTCGGCAAACTTTCCTTGATTCGCAATGCGACGGCTTTAAACACGAATCTGACGACTGAAATTACGCATCTTCTCCATAAAATCGAGGCTGAAACTTTAATTTTATGGGGCGTTGACGATAAATTTCAGCTTCTAAAATTCGGCAAAAGACTGGCTGACGACATTCCGAACGCCAGACTGATCGAAATAGAAAACGCGCGGCATTTCGTAATGATAGACCAGCCGGAAGCGGTCGCCGCACACGTTTCAGCATTTCTTGAGGAAGGAAAATGAAAAACAGGTTTGCGGCAGGCGCGACGGCAGGCTTTATCGCCGGACTTGTTATGGCGATGGCCATGATGGCGTATATGTATCTGACCGGAAGAAGCGTCTGGACAAATCCTAATCTAATTGCCGCCATGTGGTTCGGGGACGGTGTAGCCGGTGGTTCGCTCTCGACTGCCACGATAGTCGGTTTTCTGACTCACGGGGCGACGAGCGGTCTGATGGGGATTGTCGCGGTTCCTTTTATCCGGGATCTGTCGTTGAGAAGGACGATCCTCGTCAGTATCGCCTATGCTGTCGGCTCGTACCCCTTTGTTTTTGCTTTTATTTTAACGCGGGCCAATCCCTTAATGGTTGAGCGCTCCGAACTGGTGCCGATGACAGTGGCTCACATATTGTTCGGCATAGTGTTGGGGGCGGTGTACGTCGGACTCCGGCCCAAGAAATGAATTTGTAGATTTCCCGCTGCTCCGACAGACTGCCCCAGCTACCTTCGATCCTGCATCGGCGGACACTTTACATTCCCGTAGCTGCAAAAAACGCAGCAGTCGCCTGCTTTAGGCCGGAGGGTCGATTTACAGCCCGCACATTCATAGAAGAAAACGCACGAATCTGTCGGCATAGTCTCCTGCTCACGATGCCCGCAATCGGGACAGGTTATTTCGGATTCCAGAACGATATTGCTCTCGATGTTTTTCATTTGCACTCCTGTTAAATCATGAATTGCACTATTCGGCGCAACGCGAAGATTTCGCCGATTCACTCTTAAAATTTTTCTACACCATATAACTGATGTCGGAGGAGCTAGTCGGGTAAGCGTAAATCATCGTTTTCAGGTCTTTTGCTTTCAGCCCGCTGCGGATGGCAAGAGCAAAGATATTGATGACTTCCTCGGCGTGCGCGCCTAAAAGATGAGCTCCCAAAATTCGATTCGTGTCTTCTTCCACCAATGTCTTATAACCCGAATATTTCAAACCAATTCTTCGCGAGGCATACCAACCGGACGTGTCTCCGTGTTTGACCTTGAACTTTAATCCCTGCTTCTCCGCTTCATCTTCCCGCAACCCGACGGACGTTAGCGGCGGCAGAGTAAACACGACAGTCGGGACACCTGAGTGATTCGGTTGACGATGATTGCCCTTCAGCATATTGCTTGCCGCAGCGTGTCCTTCCATCGTCGCTACGGGCGTAAGCGGCAGTCCGCCGGTGTCCGCGCCGTCGCCGGCGGCGTAGATCATCGGATTCGAAACGCTCTGAAGATATTCATTGACCAGTATTCCTTTTCTGCCGCGCTCAATGCCCGCTTTTTCCAGATTCATGTCGTCGATGTCCGGCACACGCCCCGCGCTGTGAACCGCCATATCAGCCTCAAAAGCTTGTAGTGAATCTTTAGCGGAAGCGTTTACGATAAATTGGCCGCCGTCTTTTTCGACAGATTCCACGGTTGTATTTAATTTAAGATCAATACCTAAGTCGCGTGTTGCTTCCACCAGGCTGTCCACCAGATCAGGGTCAAAGCCTTCCAACGGCCGAGGACCGCGGTGAAGGATTTGAATTTGTGCTCCCGCGCGGGAAGCAATGTGTGCAAACTCAAAAGCGATGTAACCGCCGCCGACGAAAATGATTCGCTCCGGCAGTTTTTCCATCTCCAGAAACTGCGTACTTGTCGTGAGATATTCTTCACCCGGTATGCCCAAGTCAGCCGGTCTCGCTCCTGCGGCAATGTGAAGGTATCGCCCGGTTAATGTATCGTCACCGACTTCAACGGTTGTCTTGTCAAGAAAATGGGCGCGGCCATGAAACACGGCGATGCCGGCTTTAGCATAGCCCTTTTCTCTATTCTCAGGAACGGGATCGGTGAACGTCTTCTTAAACTGCATGAGTTCCTGCCAGTCGATCTCCGCACTCTTTGCGGAAACGCCTTTCCCCTTCATGCGGTGATTCCAATCGATCAATTCGGCGGCGCCGACCAGCACTTTCTTCGGATCGCAGCCACGCAATGCGCATGTTCCGCCAAATGGCCTTGAATCAATGATGGCAACGTCCCAGCCAGCCTTTCTGCATTTATGCGCCACCGTTGACCCGCCGGCACCGGTACCAATAACAACGAGATCAAATTTCTTTTCCATCCTTAGCCAATTCCTTCTTCGGTCATCCCCGAAATCTTGCTAAATTCCCGCGCCCGAAGCGCGGCGGCAAACGCCGTCGAACCAGAACTGAAAATTACAAGGTCTGATTTATTTTCCGACATAATTTCGGCTTTCATCTTTTAAGCATTCGCCATCCGATAAAAGCAATGATCATCCCAAGTAGAATGACGGTAATTAGCACACTGTCTTGAAGCAAAAAACTCAGTCCGAACGCTGCAAAAAGCCCCGCTAAAATCCAGGTGAAGCCGCAGCAAATCAGAGCGAGAAACGCGCTCACGCCGCCCGCACCTAATAGAACCTTGCCAAGTTTATTTTGTGATTTTGTTTTCATTAAGATCTCTTATTAACAAACAGGGCGATTTTTAGAAATCCCCCGTTTGTTATTGCAACAGGTTTTGTCAATTAACTAGCCTTCTGCATTTCTTTTCCGCAGCAACATCGGGGAGCTTGGTTGCCCCCTTTGCCTGAAGCTGCACCTTTTGTCACTTCGATTTCACATCCACACTCTGCGTCAGGACAGCGATATCGTTCACCAGTTTGTAAAGCCATATTATTCTCCATGTTAGTCCATGCAGTTTGAATCGGGTTGCCGTCCGCCCGACTCTTGCTGCTCCCCTTGCTTACTACCTATTTGAGTAACGGCAAACTCAAATGCTTTTTTGAGACTATCGAAATCCAATTATGCCAACGACACACCCAAGCCTTCTGCCCTGAGCGTTTTCTCGTCAATATGCTGGCTAACACAACAGCCAGCCAGCTTCCCGTCAATGACTATCGACGGAACTGTTTGGATGCCATATCCCTTTGCCCTCTTGGCAACATCCGCTTGACGCGTATCCAAAACCTCGACATCGCACGATCCACAGGCAATTTGATTAACCAAATTAACGGTGTCATCGCATACCAGGCAGCCGGCGGTAAAAACTTCAACTTTTCTTTTCTTATTCATATTATTATCTCCCTTAATTTTAATTTTCTTCCGAATCGAGGCTCTCAAGTATTGGGCATTCGCTCACGGAACCGATGCCGCAGCAACTATTCACTAGAAGTTCCAGTGCTTTTTTCATTGCACTCAGGCGTCGAATCTTTTCGCCAATATTGGCGATTTTTTCGGTTGTCCGCCCTCGGACATCTGTTGATTTGGCATCCGGCGTTACCCGTAGATCGAGCAACTCCTTTATTTCCTTGAGTGAAAATCCCAGTTCTTGAGCGTGTTTTATAAATCGAACACGATTTACGCTTTCGGGTGAAAACATTCGGTAACCGGCATTCGAACGCGGCGGCTCAGGCAATAATTCCAATTTTTCATAATATCGAATCGTTGCTATGTTCACGCCGCTCTCTCCTGCCAGTTTTCCTCTCGTCAATCGATTCATCAAAACAACCTCACATTATCAACCTTAATCCCTGCACTATGGTGCAAGGTCAAGCGTAGCCGCAATGTTTTTTTCAAAATAACTAAAATGTTTTATTTCGGCGTATAGCCCGCGTCGTAAATCGCCTTCTTAATTCGTTCGACCGTTACCAGTTTCGGGTTATAGACGACCTTGACGTTTTTCTGCGGATAATTGGCTTCTGCTGAAATCACGCCTTTTAATCTTTTCAGGGCGACATTGAGCTGTGCCGCGCAGCCTTCGCAGGTCATCCCTTCGACCGCAATGACAACTGTCTGTCGGTTCTGTGATTCCGGCTCTGCTACTGCCGGCGGCGAGTCATCGCTCTCTTCGGCCTGATACGAGGGAGCGCTGTCTGCGGCCAATGAGACCTCTTCCTGATGCGTTGGGTTGGAAGTATCAATCGCCGCCACGATGGAACCTGAATAGTATGGGAACGCCGCCAAGACAGCGACCATCGCAGCAACGGCCCAAAATACGAGTTGATTGATACGGCCGATAGGCTTTGTTGAACACGCTGCCCCCTCGCCGCATTCCTCGCGGCGAAGATAGATGCGGTAAAAGCTGTACGCCAATGCCGCAAAAACGACAACGAGCATATATGGGCGAAGCGATTCGAAAACGGCCGCTATGCCAAATGCTCCCAATCCGAAAACGACCGCTATAACCGGCAGAATACAGCAAAGACTTGCAGCCAACGCCGCGACCACCGCACCGCCTAGGATTACCCTTTCACCTGGTTCTTTATTCATGATCTCCGTTCTCATATTTATTATTTCTCGATCTCAAAAAGCACCGGACAGTGAGCTTTCGGACCATTCTTCTCATATTCTTCATTGCATACCGAGTAATGGCGGGCCAGAGTTCTCCGGAAGGCCTTCATTTTCTTGATCTGCTCGTCCATTTCAACGAGTTTTTGACGAAGCAGATCTCTCACCTGTCGGCATTCTTCCGAGCCGCCGGTCCTGACGAGACCTTTGATTTCCTCAAGCGAAAAACCGAGATCCTGCGCCTGCTTGATAAACTTGATCTGCTCGATGGTTTTCGGCGAAAAAACACGGTAACCGCCGCTCGTTCGCGGGGCTTTCGGCAGCAGTTTTTGCCGTTCGTAGTAGCGCACCGTATCAACCGTTACCCCTGATCCAGTGGCAATTTCACCGATTTGCAATGAGGAATTTCCCATACTTTATCGATTCTACACCCTTGAGTTAAGTCGAGAGTCAAGCGAAATCTTTTCCTTAGAAACTCTCGGCTTTATCTCAGCCAGACTTGCATACTCGTATTCCGTCGGAACGCAACTCAACTTTGCACACTCGTATGGTCTGGATAACGCCCGCCGCGAAGCAGTCCTATATGACAGTCGGCAAGATAAAGAAGGTAATAGCCGTCACCGGATCCTGAAAATACCTGAGTGGGAATAAAACCCCCCGCAATGAATATTACTTCTAGTAACAACCGGGGATAAAACTATGCATTTTCTTTTCACAAAAATAGTACTGACGTTCACCGTCATTCTTCTTGGTTTGGCGGGCAACGTGTGCTCGCAGGTTCCGCCGGCCGATGCGCCGGGAAGCCAGATTACAAAGGGCTGGAAAACTAATTTAGAAAAGCGTTCGATCGATTTGAGCGAACTCATGTCAGGCGGGCCGCCAAAGGATGGAATCCCGGCGATAGATTCGCCGAAGTTTGTCGGGGTGAGCGAAGCGACTAAATGGCTCAATTCGAATGAGCCGGTAATTTCGCTGAAGGTCGGTAACGAAGCTCGGGCCTATCCGCTTCAGATCCTGATGTGGCATGAAATAGTAAATGACGATATTAAGGGCCAGCCGGTGACCGTCACGTTTTGTCCATTGTGCTACACAGCGATCGCGTTTGACCGCAGGCTCGATGGCAAGGTACTGGATTTTGGCGTGTCCGGAATGCTCCGCCATTCCGACATGGTGATGTACGACCGGCAGACCGAAAGCTGGTGGCAGCAGATATCGGGCGAGGCTCTGGTGGGGGACCTGACTGGAAAGACCCTCTCTCAGCTCCCAAGCCAGATAGTGAGTTTTGGCCAGTTCACCAAGGCTTTCCCTGAGGGCAAGGTGCTCTCACGCGAGACAGGCCATAACCGGGCGTATGGAAGTAACCCATATCGCGGCTATGACGATCTTACCAAAACGCCCCGACTGTTTCGCGGCAAGCCCGACGAGCGTTTGAGGCCGATGGAAAAGGTTATCGCCATCGAACTCGATTCCATTTCAATAGCCTATCCGCACACATTAACCAGGAAGAAAAGGGTCCTCTACGACCGGATCGGCAAAACCGAGATCGTTATATTCCACGCCGATGGAGCCGCGTCTGCGCTCGACAAGGAAAAGATTAGCGAATCGAAAGATGCTGGCTCCACAGGTGTCTTTATCCCGGAAATTGACGGCCAAAAGCTGACCTTCGTTTACAACAGCAACGAATTTGTGGATGAGCAAACAAAATCTCGATGGAACGTCTTTGGTCACGCGATCGAAGGAAAACTCAAAGGCAAACAGCTTAAACAGATCCGTCATGGCGACTACTTCGCCTTTGCCTGGCTCGTCTTTAAACCAAAAACCGAGATCTATACAGAGAAATAATATTGGGATCGGGATGTAGGATCAACAGTCCTATTTCAAGGGGGCAGGAGAAAGCCTGTCGATCGCTGATCGACAGGCTCACGGCAAGCTGCAGTATGAAGATATGACCGACCTCGAACGCGACCGCCTTAATACGGCCCTTCTTAAATACTGCGAACTCGACACCCTAGCAATGGTAACGATCTACGAAGCATGGCAGGACGTGCTGTAGTTTATGTCTGTCCTAAACTGTACCGCCTGGCAGTCGGAGGATTACTGAAACATCCGTAAGAGACGCAGCGGGTACAGATTTAAGAAGAGTGGACGCAAATATGCCGTAATCTTGTTGACCAGTTGGTTAACGATTGTCAGGTCTGATCTTAAGTGTTCGAGAGTACAAATAGCTGATCGCTTCGCCGATCTTCAAACTCCTCCAACCAAGCTCTTTATGAGAGAGATCGCTGATCTCCTCGGAGTTTAGATGTCCTAGTTTTGCTGCGACTGCATCAAGCAATTGTAACTCTTCTGCCCTAAGGACAGACTTTATTGGATTGTAGGTCTTCTTCGGCCTGAGCACCTCGGTCTCAACTTTTTTTGTTTTGATCCGGTACGGTCTTAGTTTTCGCCGTCGTGACAAATACGATACGGCGCTCCGAGCTGTTTCGGACACGGGTCCGTGTGGCAGTTTGAGATATACGGCACCCGACATACTTTGGCCACTTTGGATGTAATACCAAAAATCGGCGTAGAACAAAAGTTTGAAGAGCTTTGTCTTTAGCAGCCCTTTGCAGCGAAATGCCAGGTGCTCGATCATTGCGGCATGGCGTTGCGGAGAGTATTTTCGATAGCCGTTTAGATCGGTCAGTTCCTCGGAGCGAAAGCCTTAAGAACTTTGACGGCAAGCTAAACGATATCGAGATCAAACGCGAAGGTGCTTACGAGGGAATGAAAACGCTGGTCGAGGCAATGAAGGGAACGACTGAGCGTCTGGAAACCGGCACGAGGTCGCTAGTTGGAGCCCTAAAGACTTCGCATACTCGCGGTAAGTATGGCGAGATCAGCTTAAAGCGTTTGATCGAAAGCGCCGGGCTTACAAACTACTGTGATTACACGGATCAACCGTCAGTTACGACAGAGGAAGGGCGGCTCCGGCCTGACTGCACCGTCAACCTGCCCGGGCATCGTCAATTGATACTCGATTCAAAGGTGCCTCTAAACGCTTACCTGCAAGCGTTTGAGACTGAGGACGAGAGTGAAAGGCTCGGGCATTTCAAAAGGCACGCGGCCGCTGTTCGCGATCACTTCGTAAAGCTTAGCAAGAAATCTTATTGGGAGGCGTTCGCCGACGCACCCGACTTTGTGATCATGTATATGCATATCGAGTCTTCGTATGGAGCGGCACTCATGACTGAACCTGATCTCATAGAAGAGGGCATCGAAAAGAAGATCGTTTTTGCCACTCCGTCGACGCTTCTGGCCATCCTGCGTACCGTCGGCTATATGTGGCAGCAGGAAAAGATGGCCCAAAGCGTGGTCGAAATGCAAAACGCAGGCATCGAGCTATATAAGAGGACATCGACAATGCTCGATCATTTCTCAAGAGTTGGGACCGGCCTGGCATCGGCCGTAAACAGCTATAACAGCGCCGTCGGTTCGATGGAATCAAGAGTCATTACCCAGCTCGCAAAAATAAAAGAGATCGGTGGTACATCAACTAATGATGATCTGCCGATCATGAAACCTGTCGAAACCGCCATACGCCAGATAGTCAAAACCATCGGCCCAGTAGACGAGTCCTAATAAATCGTGCAGTGCAAAACCGTGCGACGGAAAAGTTTCTCTGACTGAACTCAGAAAAAGATCGTGCGGCGGTAAAGTTCTCATAAGGCGCGGAGAAGTCCGATTATAAGTACGAAGAATCGAAGTTGCGAGGTTGCTGAGTTCGTCGCAGAACTACACGGTAAACTTGTCGGGCAGCATGCAGGGCATGGCGCAGATGCGGGTCGAATACGCTCCGCAGGGCGGCAGCTCTCAGCTTGTTGCATTTTTACCAACACACGGCGGCTTCGTTCACCGTCGTGCCCGCCAACCCCGGCCAGCCTGCGAATGGACAGGTCCGCGCCATCTATCTCAAGAACAACGTCCCCTTTGGCAACTACTTTGCCAATTACCCGGTGACCGTCGCTTTGCAGGGCGGCCGCCTGATCTAACGCCAAAAATTAACTCCCTACCTTTCCGCCCTGGTGATGCCCGCCGGGGCGGCTTTTTTTGCGATCGAAATCGCCCCTTATATCCGCACCCAATGAACAAAAAAATAAAAGACCTGAATTCTTTCGGAAATTAATTTGTCTTTTAAATTCAGTCAATGGAATATTCTCCAAAAAAATAGCCATAACTACGACAGAAAGAGGTTTATGTCTGAAAGCCGAATTTAGAAACATTTCGACCGGGCATTTATAACCTCAGCAGTCCCCCCAAGTCCCGCTAGTCCCTGATCAGTCCCCAAATGCAGTCCCCTTATTTTTGGGGTAGAAGTGTGCCAATTTTTGAGTCAGAAGTTTTATGATCTTGAGGAGTAATTAAACATGAAAAACAAGCGTCTCGCTTTGCTAGTGGTATTGATGGCAGGCTTAGTGTCATTTGCTATCGGCCAGGAAAGAACAGGAAATATCGAGGGGAGCGTCAGTGACCCGAACAACGCATTGCTGCCCGGAGCAGAGGTATCGGTGACTGGCCTGGATATCGGGTTTAGCCGAAATTTGAGGACCAACGAAAGTGGTGCATTTACGCTGTTACAGGTGCCCCCGGGGCGTTACCGCGTGACGGTCAGCTCGTCCGGATTTAAAAGCGCCACCTCGGAAATTACGGTAAATCTCGGACAGACAGCGGCGGTGGCCTTTAATCTGCAGATCACGACTGATGTGACTGTTGACGTGGCCGGTGGTGACATTGCCGTCATCGATGCTGAGAGCAATAAAATACAGACAAATATCAGCGACCGGCGAATAGAGCTTACGCCGAAGGCCAATTTAAACTTCTCGGGCGTGCTAAAGGTTTCGCCGGCGGTGCGTGACGAGCCGCTGGGTGCTGGATTTAACATCGATGGCTCATCGGGGGCGGAAAATACCTTTATCGTCGACGGCCTCGAAGTGACCAATTTTCGCACCGGCCAGCTTCGGAATGTGCAGAATGTCTCAAACGAGATCGTCAGCGAGGTGCAGGTCAAGACAAGTGGTTTTGAAGCCGAGTATAGCGGCGCCACCGGCGGAGTTGTAAACGTGGTTACAAAGGGCGGGAACAATCAGTTTCACGGCAACTTCGGTATTCAGCTTGAAGTTGACCGCTTGAACGCCGACAGGCGCCCGATCCTGCGCGGCCTTACTAACTCTGTCGAATACGTGAGGCCCGGCAGGACCAATAGGGGAACCTTTTTGAATCCGCCGGATGATGAATTTACCAACTTTTTCCCGACGGCGAACCTGAGCGGGCCGATCATTAAGGACCGGCTGTGGTTTTTCGCAAGTGCGGCCCCGCAATTTTTCGATATCGAGAGAACGACGGTTTTCCCTAACGGCACTCGCGAAACAAACTCGTTGGAGCAAAGAAATGACTATTATTTCGGTCGGCTCGACGGCCAGATAACCGATAAGCTGAGAGCAACGGGAACCTACTCATACAGCCCACAGACGATCAATGGCGGCATTCTCGGGTTTGGTTCGACATCCTCTATCGGCGATCAGAGCCAGCGTGGAGGCAGGGTCAATGCGACAAACTTTACCTATGGCGTAACGTACACACCCACGCAGAACTGGGTTTTGAGTATCCGGGGCGGCAGAGGATTTCTTAATGAAAGGGACGGAGCGTATGGTGTTCCGAATGCTACCAGGATCAGGTGTCTAGGCAGCGGTACGGTTTTGGGGAGTCTTCCCAATTTCGGCTGCGGAGCTTCAAACAGTGTGGGATTCGATAATATCGGTAACAATTCGGTAACGAATTTCGATGTATCTATCCGCAATACGTTCGATGCGGACGCCCAGGTCCTCATCAACGATTTCGGCGGTCGCCATATCCTGAAATTTGGTTATCAGCTGAACCGCCTCGAAAATAATGTCGATTCAGGATTTTTTAATACCGGACGGATAGACTATTTCTTCGGTCAGACCGCGTTCGGCATCGGAAGCGCTCAGGGGAATGCACAGTTAACACGGTTCGGGACCGTAGGCGAAACCTCAAGCAAGAACCAGGGCCTTTTCATTCAGGATAGTTGGTCGCCATTTTCACGGCTGACATTGAATCTTGGGCTTAGAATCGAAAAAGAGGACGTGCCCTCATTCTCGGCCAACGGCGTTCCGATCGAATTCGATTGGGACGACAAGGTCGCACCGCGGATCGGCGGAGCATATGACCTGTTTGGCGACGGCAAGTCAAAGATCTTCGCCAGTTACGGCTGGTTTTATGATCGATTTAAGTACGAACTGCCTCGCGGCTCGTTTGGCGGCGACCAGTTCCTTAGGACATTCATCCCGATCCTCCCGACGGATACAGTAAATACCTTTACCGACATTCAGAGCTTTCTGAATGCTGCCAATCAAAGGGGAGGCATAACGCTGGATTTCCGGGTTCCCTCGAACGACCCGTCGGATAATCGTATAGACCCGGATCTGAAGGCTCAGCGAATGAGCGAATTTACTGTCGGTTTTGAGCAGGACATGTCGTCGTTCGGCAGGTTTTTTCGAGACACGGTCCTGCGGGCAAGGTATACGCATAAGCAGCTCGACGAAGCGATCGAGGACGTCGGGTTCTTTGACAACGATGGAAACGAAAACTTCTTTATCGCCAACCCTGGACGCGGTATTGTCGGACAGCCTTTTGCATCGGGAATTCCGGCGACACCCGACGCTGAGCGAGAATACGATGCCTTTGAGGTCGGGCTGGACAAACGGTACTCGAATAACTTCTATTTTAGCGGAACATATACATACAGCCGCCTGAAGGGAAATTTTTCGGGCCTTGCGAGTTCCGACGAACGCGGCCGCTCGAGTCCGAACGTCAATAGATTTTTCGATCTGCCGTTTCTCGGATTTGATGTCAACGGTAATCCTGACAACGGACGCCTGGCGACAGACAGGCCGCACGCCGTAAAGCTTTTCGGCGGCTACACAATTGACTGGTTTAATAGAAATAATTCTACTGACTTCACAGCGGCTTTTCTCGGAACAAGCGGGACGCCGGTGTCGACCCAGGCTTCGCTGTTCAATGCAAATACTTTCGTCTTCGGCCGAGGCGATCTCGGCAGAACCGATACATTTACGCAGACGGATTTTGCCGTGATCCACCGCTATCGTTTTGGTACTGACAGCCGTTTCCATATTGCTTTAGAGGCCAATTTTACCAACCTCTTCAACGAGAATAATGTGACGGACATTTTCAATGTTCTTGCAGCTGGCAGTTTGGCCGGGCAGGAAAGCGGGTTCAATTTGTTTAATAATTGCCCGGGAGGCGTGTGTAATGAGCTGAATACTATCCGTGCGATCTTTGCCGGGGGCATTCAATCCCAGATACTGAATCTGGTAAATAACCAGGTGCAGATCGGGACGGCAAACGGCCAGCCCGTATTCGAAAACATCACTCGTGATGCCCGTTACGGGCAGCCGCTCAGCTTTCAGACTGGGCGGCAGGTTCGGTTTGGATTTCGGTTTGGATTTTAGGCCAAGTTGAATTTCCTGCCTCTTGGAAGGCTCTTATGAAAATAAGGGCCTTTTTACTAATGTACGAACACCTTCACCTATTGGGGAATACTTTTGGCTCCTCCTGTCATTTATTAAATGATGGCATGGAATACTATTTACGACTGGTTTTTTAGCCTCGGCGAAAACTACGGGGTCAACCCCTTGATCTTTGGTGCTATTTACGTGGGAGCGATCCCTTTTTTTTCGTTAAGCATTGGTTGGCTGGTGCGAAATTACCGGCGAGGCAAATCGATCGTACTTCCTGCGTTTACGGCAATGTTTTTCTTCATCTCGGCCTATATCTACTTGATCTTCGCGGGCAAGAACGTTCCTATCTGGGTCTATGGCATAGTTGTCTTGATGGTGCTCTTTGGAATAGCGTCGACCCTGCAAAAGATCAGAAAACAACTTAAAGATGCAAGTCAGCCGGGCGGTTAGCCCGCTTCTTATTTGGCGATTATCCTCTTCAATAAATGAAAGAAATATATGATCTGATCGTGATCGGCGGAGGGTCCGCAGGACTCGTAGCCGCCGGCGGCTCGGCAATTCTCGGAGCCCGTGTAGCACTGATCGAAAGAAACCTGCTTGGCGGTGACTGCCTTTATACCGGTTGCGTCCCGTCCAAGGCTTTGATCAAGTCAGCCCGGTTTGCCCATCAGATGAGGAATGCTCGAACCTTCGGCTTCGAAAAGACCGAGCCGACTTTTCTCAACGATTCGTTCTCGTCGATAACCGGTCGCGTACAGAGCATTATTAAGACGGTCGAAGAACATGACGCTCCCGAGGTATTTGAAGATATGGGCGTCGAGGTCGTCTTTGGCTCACCGCGATTTCTGAATCCGAACGAGGTGGAAGTGGTCCTCAAGACGGACGGCAGCACGCGGGTGATGCGGGCCAAACGCTTTTGCATATCTACGGGTTCGCACCCATTCATTCCGCCTCTCGACGGGCTCGCCGAGACAGGTTTTATCACGAACGAAAATGTTTTTGAACTTACCGATCTGCCTCAAAGGCTGGTAATTCTCGGGGGCGGTGCCATCGGGGTTGAAATGGGGCAGGCGTTCGCACAGTTCGGGTCAAAAGTAACCATCGTTGAGATGGGCGAGCGAATATTGTCTAAAGAAGAGATCGAGGCCTCAGAATTAATCACCGCAGTTCTCGAGAAAGAAGGGGTTGAGGTCCTGACAAAATTTGAAGCGGTCAAGACCTATCGACGCGACGATGGCGTCAAGGTGTTGACCGTACAATCTAACGGGGAAAGCCTCGATATCGAGGCCGATGAGATCATGGTTGCTGTCGGCCGCCGGCCAAATCTCGACGGGCTCGCTCTGGAAAAGGCCGGCGTCGAAACCGAACCGCAAAAGATCAAGACAAACGAATACCTGCAAACCTCTGCGAAGCACATCTTTGCAGCCGGCGATGTGACGGCCCACTTTCAGTTTACCCATATGGCGGACTACGAAGCTCAGGTTGTGATTCAGAACGCCTTTGTGCCGTGGCCATTTAAGAAAAAAACAGATTTTAGAGTAGTTCCGTGGACCACATTTACCGATCCGGAAGTAGGTCATGTAGGGATGACGGAAGCCGAAGCTCGAAAATTACACAGTTCAGACGTCAAAGTTTACAAGGTCGGATTTGAGGACAATGACCGGGCCCAGGCGGAAAGTTCGACGAAAGGGTTCGCAAAGGTTGTCACCGATAAGAAGGTTATCATCGGAGCGACGATCATTGGCTCGCATGCCGGCGAATTGATCCACGAATTTGTCTGGGCCGTGAAACAGCGGATGAAAATTACCGATCTGAACAAGATCATACGGGTATATCCGACCCTGGCGAAGATCACGCAGGCAGTAAGCACCGAAGCAACGCTCGAAGACCTCAGGTCTCCGTTTGTCCAGAAATGGTTCGAACGTTACTTGAAGATCTGGCGATAAGAACGGACTCGTAGAAGATGGATAATCCTAAGCCGGCGATCCTGATCATGACAAAAGTGCCGAATCCCGGCATGGTCAAAACGCGCCTTCGCCCGTTTCTTTCTGATGACCAGTGTGCCGAGATCTCATCGTGTTTTCTGAGAGACGCCGTAGATAAATGCCTTAATATTACACCGCATGTGATCGTCGCATACGCCGCGGATGGCGATGAAGGCTCGATCTTTGACCTTTTGCCGGAAACTGTTACTTGCATTAAACAAAATGGTCATGATCTCGGTGAAAGGTTAGTTTCCGCGATCGATTTTGCGGAAGCAAATGATTGCGGCCCGATCCTGATTATCGGAACGGATAGCCCAACAATTCCACAGAAGGTCATAAGGGATGCGCTGCGACATCTTAAGGAGCCTGAGACACAGATCGTTTTAGGGGGGACAGAGGACGGCGGCTACTATGTTTTGGGTCTAAAGCAGAACATTCCCGCGATATTTCAGGACATTCCGTGGAGCTCTGACAAAGTCTTTTCAACGACGTTGAAGCGAGCGGAACAGGCCGGTGTTACGGGGATCGTTGAATTGCCAATGTGGTATGACGTGGATACTCCGCGCGATCTTAGGCGACTATTTGCGGAAGTTGAAGACAGCGCGAACGCTTTCTCAACCGCTCCCAATACAACTCTTTGGATCGCTGACAACAGAAGCTTGTTCACATAGTGCGTTTCATTGGCGCCTGACAGGTCGATAAGCTCCGGCCAATCGAGTGGGGTTGACGCCGATCCAATACAGCCCCTGAAACAATACCCATCGTAAGAATACGGGAAGGAAGGGCCGGTTCTCGAAGCGGCGTGAAGATGTCGTTATCGGGGTATCGATCTTAACCAGGGATCCTCGCTTTCTTAGCCGGCCTATGAACTCGAGGTCTTCGAAAAGCGGGAGCGGCTTGAATCCGCCCAATTGCCGATACACGTCGCTGCGGACAAAAATCCCCGAGTCTCCATACAGGAGGCCGAAATGCCCGATCACCTCGTAGAACCGGTTCATAAACACTGCCGCTCTGCTATCACCCTCAAACCTAAGAGCGAAATTGCCTCCGACGACATTAGTGACAGAAATGGCTGTGAGGATCTCGTCGCAGGCAACGAGCGGAGGGACAGAATCGGCGTGAAGAAACCACAAAACCTCTCCGGTCGCGGCGACTGCCCCGGCGTGCATCTGAATTCCGCGACCGCGTTCGCTTCTGATCAATCTCGCGCCTCCGGCTTCAGCTAACTCGCAGGTTCGGTCGGTACTGCCGCCATCCGCTACAATTAATTCGAACGCCCCCTCTAATGACTGAAGCTTTTCCAGCGTTCCGGCGATCTCAGATTCTTCGTTGAGGGCCGGAATGATGATCGAGATCTTAATGCCCATTCAGTTCATCTACCTTCTCGGGTTCCCAACTCGGCCGCTGCTGCGTAAATGGCAATTCGATCAGAGGCAAAAGTTCAGTGTCTTCGGGCAAGCGAAATGCGGGCACACCGATCGTCACTCCCTCATGGACATCAATATCGCGATATGTACCGTGTAGTTTGTCCCATATTGTTAGGCCGCTGGACCAATTCGAATCGGTTTCGGATCTCACCGCCGAATGGTGTATGCCGTGCATGCGGGGCGTCACTATCACATTGCATAATAGCTTCTCAGCCCCATATGGCAGCCTCAAATTGGAGTGATGAAAAATAACCGCAGGCAAAAGGAATCTTTGCCAAACCCGCAGCGCGTCTGGTGAAACACCAATGACCATAATTTGGGCTGCCCGCCATGCGACCGAGATCGCAATCTCGCCAAAATGAAATCTGAATGCAGTCGAAGCGTCGAGGTCAAGGTCAATATGGTGAACCACATGAAAACGCCAGAGAATCGGGACCTTATGTGTAAGGACGTGCCATAGATAAAGTGTATAATCCAGCAGAACTACAGCAGCGACGGCCTCCAGCCATTTCGGAAGCCGCCATATTTTTAAAATGCCTATGCCCCTGCGTTCTACGAGCGATGCGGCCCTATCGGCGACCGGCTTTTCAAGAAAGTAAAGAGCCGTTCCAGCGGTTGCAGCTACAGCTAAATTCCGGCGCGTTCTTTGAGGCTTCGATTCGACAGACGGCCGAAGCGGCCTCTTCTTTTCCAATGCGTACACGGCAGCCAGAGCACCGGCGGCTAACGGAAAAGCCATAATTCGAAGGAACTTACCCATAAATGATCAACTCACCTAGACCGAAACAGCTCCTCCGCACGATGACCCGGATCCGGCCGTACAGCCGAAGCAATGGTCGGCTGTTTCGATGCGCCGGTTTTCCAAGACCGAAATGTCAAAGTCAAAAATAGTCCCTGCGTCGTCAGGTGCGACCGGGATTTCAAGCATCTGATTAAAATCGCAATCAAACAAACGTCCGCGCCAATCCACGCTTATCATGCTTCGACACATTAGGCCCGGCAAAGTTGCAGGATTAAAGGCATTTACGAGTTTGGCCATATAGCTCGCCTCATTGCCGGACCTCCGGAGCCAGTCAAGGTAACGGGCGATAGGCATATTCGTGATCGTGAAGAGATTGTTGAAAATGATGCCAAAGCGATCTTCCAGTTCACGTTTGAAATCGGCCTCGATCGACGATTGCTCTGGCGGCAGAAAGGCCCCGACAGGGTTATAAACCAGATTAAGCACGAGGCGCGGATCACGGCCATAGCCCACCGAGTTCAATCTAGTCAGGGCGTCGATCGACTTATCAAAAACACCCCTTCCACGCTGGGCGTCGGTCTGTTTCTCCTGAAAGTAGGGAAGGCTGCAGACGACCTCGACCTCATTTGCCGCAAAAAACTCGGGCAGGTCCTGCTGGCCCTCTTCGAAAATGACTGTCAGGTTATGACGGTCGATCACCCTGGAGCCAGTCGTTCTGGCCTCTTCAACGAGATAGCGAAAGTCAGGAATGAGTTCAGGGGCTCCGCCCGTAATGTCGAGTGTAGGAATGCCGTACGTCCGTAACACCTTAAGACAGGCGTCGACGACCGAGCGAGACATTATCTCGGTCCGTTTTGGTCCCGCATCTACGTGACAATGTTTGCATGCCTGGTTGCAAAGCTTGCCGACGTTGACCTGAAGCGTTTCCACACCTTCGGCGTTCAGCCCCCGAGGGCCGATCCGCTCACTGAAGCCGGACGATAGGATCGGAATCGTTGGCCATTCGTTTCTTGTTATTTGGAACGTTCCAGTGTCCATTAGAGTCATAGATCGCTACATCGAAACTTTGTCGTGAGCATTATGCGATTGAATGCCGTGTATAAGGCTCGCACCCCCGCGTATCGCCGAAGCGAGGTGTATCGCTTCTGTCATTTGGTCCATGTTAGAGCCGCTTTCCAGACACGAATTGGTAAACGCGTCGATGCAATAGGGGCACTGGACCGTTACAGCGACGGCGAGTCCGATCAAAGCCTTTTCCCGCTTTAGCAATGCACCGTCTTGCTGACACGCCTGATACCAAGCGAGAAATTTTTCAAACAATTCCGACCGGAACTTTGCTATGTCGCCAAATCTTTCCAGATCCTCTTCGTTGTAATAATGCATATTTTCGTAATTTCCGGCGGCCTGATCCCTTTTTTTAGACAGGCTTCTAAAACTCACCTGCCGCCCAATATGCTATTCCAGCCAGAAAGGCTGCACAAGGCAGCGTGATCACCCACGCAAGCACTATGCTAATAACGACGCCCGGATTGGCTTGTCCGGTAACCAGGCCTACACCGAAAAGTGAACCGACGGAGACGTGGGTTGTTGAGATCGGAAATCCCACCAGCGTTGCGATACCTACCGTCGATCCGGCACCTATTGCCACCGCTAACAAAAAATGTTCCGACCCTGACAAGTTGTCAGGAACTATTCCTTTTCCTGAAAACTGCTGAAGCAGGCCATTTGCCAGGATGAATGAGAAGGCCGAACCCAACGCAGTGGTAGCGGTCGCCCAGATCAACGAAACCCTATACGATGCGGTCTTGCTTCCGTATATGGAGGCTACTCCCTTGAAATTGTCGTTGGCGCCATTCGCATACCCAAGGAAAACCACCATTACGAATAAGAGTAGTGAGATCATTAACAACAGGCTCCGCCGTCACCACAATTATCGTCCGTGATAGAGGTCGCGTTGTATTCCAGCCCTTTCGTTTCTCGCGGATGACGTTTCGCAGTGCGGCGGCAATCAAATTCGGCGGCATCCTCGAACCTAACTTCATCGATCGGCTCAACCGGTATGATTTGCGATGCATAAGGTTCTTTTCGATAGATCTGAAAGGTTTTATCGCAAACAGCCATGCGTGCACCACGT
>JBGTBC010000202.1:0-2301 GCA_041749555.1 Pyrinomonadaceae bacterium
ACCCAGTCGCTACCGCTCCCGGTTCTGACCTGGAACCGCCGCTCGCCGGGCCAAAAAGCAACTCCGATCCGTCATCGAGGCAAAAGCCCATCGAATCGTCGTTATAACCTCGTCCGCATTCAGGGCAGCGCTTCATAATTCCATATCTCTAGCGAAAATCCGTTATCATTATCGCGTTTGAGTGCCGTTCAACGCGGACAAGGGCGATCTGCTTTCCGTCAAGGGAATATGCATTCTCATGCACCTCCGGTGGGTCAAAATTCGTTAGTTGGTTTGGCTCGCCGCCGCCGATCGGCTGAAACCAAAGATCTCCTTTTGCACCCCGATTGACATTGTAGGTAAGGCCTTTACCGTCCGGTGTCCAGGCCAAACTGGCGTAATCCGAATTGAGATCTATTGTCTTGACCGCCTGTCCGCCCTCGGCCGGGAAGATCGAGATCTGCCAGCGTTTGACAGCCTCGTCAAACGTTGGAAAAGCGAAATATAGTCCGTCGGGCGAATATTTTGGCCGGAAGGCCCACGAAAGAGCACCAGTCAATGATTGAGGATCTCCGCCCGCAACCGGGATCCTGAAAATTCGGATTTCTCCTTCAACAGAGTTTGGGTAAATGATCCATTTGCTGTCACCGGAGAAATCAACACCTTCTATAAATTGGCCGCGTACAAGCACGCCCGGGTTCCCCCCGTTCATATCCATTCTGATCAGTTGGTTTCCGTCGATAACATACGCTATGTACCGTCCGTCTGGCGAAACCGCGGTTCGCCGTTTACTGAGGCGATCATTTGTCAGTTGTTTCGCGTTCTTTCCGTCAGCGTCGATGGACCAGATCTCAGTATTACCGCTCGCATTGGAAATATAGACGATCTTTTTATCCGGTGTCCATGAAATTGAGTGATTGCTGCCAGTTGGCCGTGTTATCTCTTTAGCGAAATTTGGATCGGTGTTATGCGAAACCCAAACACTCGATTTGGGATCGTATTCGGTCAATACCGCCGACTGTCCATCCGCAGTAAGAGAGAGCCCGGCATAAAGGGTTAGACTGTTGGTTATCCGCCTCGATACGCCTGACGGATATTCGACCTCCCAGAGCTGATCCTGGTTGTCATCAGAACCCTTCCGACCCACGACCATTACGGCATCATTTGACGGGTGCCACACGGGGTTAAAAACGTCAGCCCACTTATCACCAAGTTCCGAGAGGGCCCCGTCAGCCAAAGAGATAATTGCGATCGACCTTTGAGCATCCCGAGGCAGATCCTCGTCGATGACCACGATCGCCAGAAATTTATCGTCCCGCGACCATGTTGCCCTTGACTCAAAGGATTGTTTTCCCGAACGAGCGACGAGCTTTCGTTCATTAGAACCGTCTGCATTCGCGATAATGACCCAATCTTCCTTCGCCACTTCGTCGAATCGTGTAAAGGCCATCTGCCGTCCGTCGGATGAGAATGCGGGCATAGACGCCATTACCTTGACTGGGTTGCCTCCGAGAACCGGAACCTTATAAGTGGCTGAAGCGGTCGAGTCCCCGGTTATGCCGCGGAAAAAGATGAAGCTACCTTCAGGAGTAAACAGTAACCCGTACAACTCTCTAAACTCGCCCGGGCCGACGATCTGCACATTGCTGTTTGTTTGGATCTGCTTTACCCAGAGCGATACTTTTTCATTTTCAGCACGCGTAAATGCGAGAAACTTACCGTCCGGTGAGATCACCGCACCTACGGTATTTCCGTCACCGGTTAGCCTCTGGATCTTAAGATCAGTCGCGGCCCGCTGCGGTTTTACCGCGTTCGACCATAGATATCGGTAACCGAAAAAGCCTGCCGCCGCAACACAAAGGAGCAAGATCACCACAAGAACTGCATTTCGGGTGAAGCTAAGCGGCCTTGTATGGACCGCAGCCGTCGATGGCGATGCACCGGGAGCTCCGCTGGTCGTAAGTAACTGCTGCCGCGTCGCAGCCTCGTCGGTGCCGCCGGTCGAATGCAATATCGCCGTCTGCGGCTCATCTCCTGTGCTCGATACACTCGCCGGGCCTTCGAGCAGCGCATTTCCGTCGTCGAGACAATACAGAAGCGTATCGTCGTAATAATCTCGTCTACATTCAGGGCAGCGTTTCATAATTCAGCAAGGCAAAATATCACAATCAAGATATCATGATTTTGCCAAACCGCGGTTTGTTCGGGAGAACCTACTCTCCTCGGCAATGCCGCTTACCTCGGATCATCTCTTACAGGGTCAAAGCTCGCATCTTAACGCTTAAAGATTTACAATTGCCGAGATTCCGACAATTCTGAAAT
>JBGTBC010000203.1:0-2397 GCA_041749555.1 Pyrinomonadaceae bacterium
GGAGCATTTGCGATAGTATCATCGCGATTAAGATACTCAGTAAATTCATCGTAAAAACGACCGAGCCGCTCAACATACGCCGGAACCGAGGCCTTCTGCCTAAGGCGAAATTCATCTATTTGCGACAGCAGAAGACGCGGATTCTGTTCGTATTCGTCCCAGAGCCTTGGATCGAGATCGCGGAATAAAGCTACGCCGTCCGGACGCCACGACCAGAAATAATTCGCCGATATCGCATCCAATTGCTGGAGTTCCTCGGGTAACGTGCGTTTTAATTCGAAATCGGACCTGAAATTCGGTTCCTGTTGTTGGCTTACTGCTTGTTGAGTTGAGATATCAGTCGAGGCCTCCGTCATAATGCACTCGGTCATTTTCGGACTTACCTGACGAATAATAAACGATGCTTGCCGGACTATCAAATAAGCGGTGATGAGGACGCCGGTTAAAACTTACAGTTATCTAAAAAGACCTTCATATCCCCGGCCGAATGGAACACAAGTCTTACTTCCGACAGGCCGGTCTCCGCGATCGATTCCCGGATAGCAACGGACGAGATCGCCGCGGCTTCGTCCCGAGGGTATGAGTACGCCCCGGTCGAAATTGAGGGAAACGCGATCGATCCGAGAGAATTGTCGGCGGCAAACCTGATCGAATTTCTATAACAATTTCCGAGGAGTTCGGCCTGATCTTTCTTATTAGCACCATAAACCGGCCCAACCGTATGGATCACATATCTCGCGGGAAGACTTCCAGCCGTTGTTATCACGGCCTGCCCCGTGGGCAGGCCGTCGGGATAATCCGAACGCCGGATCTCCTTGCATTCGTCTAGGATCGCCGAGCCGCCCGCGTCGTGTATTGCTCCGTCGACACCGCCGCCGCCGAGAAGTGTCGAATTCGCAGCATTCACGATCGCATCGACGTGTTACAGAGTAATATCACCCGTCTTGACGATCACTCGCCCGTCAAAAAAAGTTACGTTCATGATCAATATTTAGCGTGGACTCTCAGTATCACGCAAATGCCCGACCGGCATAAACCGGTAATGGATCGCTACGAAGATCCCGAAAACGAGCCCGATCCCGACAAGCAATGCTGTGACACGTAAATAACCGGAAAAATTGCCAAGCCCGATGATCCACCACAACAACCCCATACCAGCCCCGCCAATGGCAAAGAACGCCGGTATCAAGATAAATTGATATCTGAAACGGCGAGGCTTCTCTTCACGCGTGAAAAATACAATTGGTTTGAGCCGGTCATATTCCCAGGCGACAAGATATGTCGCTGCTAAGGTCATCAATATCGTGATGACCCAGGTTCCTTTGAACCCAACTGAAGCTGTAAGTACGGCAATGTTTACGATGATCGGAAGAAACATGAGGGCACCTATATGGGCCGTTCTCGGTATCAGAAGCAAGATCGCGGCGATCATTTGTCCCCAGCCCAAGAACTCGTAATAAAATCCGGTCTGGTAAAGTGCATTGAAGTAGTGACCAACCGGGTTTGAATCAGGCAGCGATGTAAACGGTTGATGGATGATCTTTGTGTAGCTTGGAGGAATGAATCCGATCGCCAGCAAGCAGCGCGTAAACGCTGTGAAAATCTGCGTCCACCAACGCCGCGTGAAAGCCACGTGGAGATCGTCGAGAATGTTTTCGAGTTTCATGCAATCGAAAACGACGAGAACAACAAAAAAGTTTTCCTTAACTCGCTTTTATTCACATTAGCTGCCCGATTAGCTATAATCGACAGTTTCGTGAGATCACAAGCAAAAATGAAATACAACATTATCCCTGTAAAATGGTCGGACGAGGGCGTTCTGATGCTCGATCAGCGTCTGCTTCCGACTGAAGAAAAATGGCTGACATTGCGGACCTATAACGACGTCGCCGCCGGCATCAAGGACATGGTTGTTCGCGGTGCACCCGCGATCGGAGTCTCAGCCGCCTACGGGATCGCCCTCGGAGCTAAACAGTTTGTCGGAACAAACGTCGTAGATCTCGAGGACGACCTCGAATATGTCTGCGAGGTCCTCGGGGCCACTCGCCCGACCGCGGTCAACCTCTTTTGGGCGATCGACAGGATGAAACGTACATTTCAACGGGCCAAAAGCGACGGCCGTTCCGTAAGCGAGATCAAGCAGATCCTGCTCGACGATGCCAAGGCGATCCATGAAGAAGACATCGAATCGCAGCGGCTTATCGCAAAATTCGGCGGGGAACTGCTCGAGGACAACTCGAATGTTCTCACGCATTGTAACGCGGGAGCTTTAGCGACCGGCGGAGTCTGGGGAACAGCCCTCGGCGTCATCCGCGGTGCCGTCGATCAGGGAAAAAATATCTCGGTGATCGCCGACGAAACGCGCCCGTACCTGCAGGGAGCACGCCTCACCGCCTG
>JBGTBC010000204.1:0-2786 GCA_041749555.1 Pyrinomonadaceae bacterium
ACGGAAGTTAGCGGCACACGGGCAACCGTGGAGCAAGCGAAAAAAAGGGATGCGGCCAGGCGGCCGCATCCCTTTTAGTTTTTGCAACCTGGTCTATTGACTTCTGGTGGCTGTAAAGGGAAGTGTGCCCATGCCCGGGACATTCATCGTGCCGCTCATTTTGGTGCCATCGACCTTGCCTTCGACGGCTATTGTTGTCGGGTTTCCCTGGACATCGGCCTGGAGTGTGCCTGAAACCTGACTGCCCGCGACCTTGCCGTTCTGGAACGCTCCGCCGCCAACCATTGAGTTCATCGTGCCGGTAAATTCGGAGCCGGTTTGCTTTAGTTCAACATCCAGGTCGACGATCTGGCCTCCTGCGTCAACCGAAAATGTCCATTTGCCCGAGACGTCAGCCGGGGCACCGGCATCAGCCTTTGGTGCATTTGGGTCAATGATCTTCACAGTTTTCGGATCGACCGTGATCTCGCCGAGGCGTTTGGTGACTTCAGGAGTCATTGATTCCTGATAACGCCCTCCAAGATGCTTGGCAAGGAATTTTTCAGCCGCGGCGAGCATCGCCATATTGTTGACCGGGCGTGCAAATCCGTGGCCTTCGTCAGGTGCGAGAATGTACTCGACGGGATAGTTACGGTCGCGAAGTGCGACGACGATCTGATCCGACTCACGCTGTTTTACACGCGGGTCATTCGCTCCCTGAACGACCATAAGCGGCGTCTTGATCTTGTCGGCGTGGGCGTGCGGCGACTGGCGTTTCATCTGAGCGAGGCCCTCGGGTGTTCGCGGGTCGCCCATTCGCGAATAGAAAACGGCGCGGGCGGCTTCCCAATACGGCGGGATCGAATCCAGGAGCGTCTGCAGATTCGAGGGGGGAACAATGGCGACCGACGCCGCATACAGGTCCGGCGTAAAGGTAACACCCGCGAGGGCCGCATATCCGCCATAACTGCCGCCCATTATGCCGACACGTTTCGGATCGGCGATACCCTGCTCGATAAGGTACTTGATGCCCCACGTGATGTCGTCCTGCATCTTTTCGCCCCACTGGTTATTTCCCGCGTTGAGAAATTTCTTACCATAGCCGGTCGATGCCCGGAAGTTCGGCTGCAAAACGGCATAACCGCGATTCGCCAGGAACTGAGCGTATGAATGATAGCCCCACACATCCCGTCCCCACGGACCGCCGTGGATGAAGGCTACTACAGGCAGATTCTTTCCGTTCGAGCCTTTTGGAATGGTCAGATATGCAGGTATTTCCAAGCCGTCAGACGATTTGTATCGAATGGCCTTCATCGGCGAAAGTGCGTTACGGTCGAGCTTTTCGCGAACCTGATATAGCGTTGAAAGGTTTCGAGTTTTGCGGTCAAAGGCCCAAACCGTGCCGGGATCGACGTCGCTGGATGAGACAACGATGAACTTTGTTTCATCTTTTGTCGAAGACTGGAAATTCACGTCGCGGTCACCGAGCTTACTTTTTAGATATTTGTAGTCGGCCTCGTACTTCTTATCTTTCCAGTTGATCCGAACCCGATCGTCCAGGTAGACCGTAGCGATAAGTTCGTTGGTGAGGTCAGAAAACGTCGCGCCGCCGAAGTCTACTTTCTTCTGTGGATCACTTTCAACCTTTGTGACCGAACCGGTTTCGGCGTCCATCAGGACGAGTTCGATCAAGTCGAGATCGCCTTTATTCGTCTGCATATACACAAGCTTGTTGTCTTTATGAAAACGAACCGGGTTGCAGGTTTCGAATGTGTTGCAGTCATATAACTTGGTGGTCTTGCCGTCGGCCGCGACCTTTAAGATCTCGGTGTCGCCATTCTCAGCCGAACGAACAGCGAGTCGCAGCCGGTCGGTATTGTCAAAGACCATTTGCTGCAGCCGGTCACGATTTTCGCTGATCAGCGTGCGCTCGCCAGTCGAGATCTTTACTTTGTAGAGATCGTGCCAAGCCTTATCTCGATCATTGAGGCCGACATAAATCGCGTCCGGATCCGATCTTGGCACGGCCTGGATCATTGCCCGAATGCCTTGAGCATCCGTGATATTTCGGGCCATTGGCACATCCGAACCCGGAGCCGGTTTATCAGCCGGATTTACGGCATAGACGTTGAAATTCTCGTCGCCGCCTTTGTCCTGAACGAAAAGGATGAATTTACTGTCGTGTGACCAAAAATAGTTTCGGACCGGCCTTTTGGTGTCGGCCGTCATCGGCCGCGCCGCATTGAACGGTTCGCTAAAGCCCTTGACCCAAACGTTCATTGTGTCTTTGTAAGGCTTTACGAAGGAAATATATTTGCCGTCGGGCGAGATCTGGGCGCCGGCATATTCGGGATTGCCGAAAAGGACCTCACGGTCGATCAATGGCGGCGGTTGGGCCGAAGCGGCGGAAAAGGCCATAAACGAGAGAACAAGCGTGAAAAGTATTTTGTAGATTTTCATAATATTTTGATTGCTCCGATGGTTACGAACACGGGGCGGTAAGAGTTCACGCAAATTCGTGCCACCCCTCATAGGCCCACTTTCTTTTTCGAAATTTGCCTTCATTCCAGAACCCTTTGGTCAATTCGATCGTCGGTTCTGCGTGTTTCGGCATTAAAACAGTTACCACATCAAACCTGTGCGGCGTTTCCCACACGCTAAAGGTGCGGCGGTAAATTTTTGCCGTGCGAATGATCTGGCGTTGCTTCCTAAGGTTGACATTTGTAATGACCGGCGTGGATTCATCCGAACGCCGCGTCTTTACCTCAACAAAACAAAGAGTTTCGCCATCCAGGGCGATAATGTCG
>JBGTBC010000205.1:0-7169 GCA_041749555.1 Pyrinomonadaceae bacterium
CGCTCGCGTCCCGTCACAATCTCTATCCGTGCCATCGGCAACTTCGCTCCGTCGCTAAGTACGAGTTAGCGACGTAACTTCAGCCGACCAGCGGAAATCCCAAAGCCTGCATCACCGGACGCTTACGATCGATATGGCCACAAATGCTTTGAAATTCACAACACACGAAGGTGTTTCTAAAATTGTTCCTCTCGATACTGTCCGGCTAATCAGGCCGTTGACAGACGATGATAAGGCAAAAGCGCAGGCAAGCTTGAAGGAAAAGCGCGGTATAGATATCGATACCGACCGTTTGAGCGTCCGCATCGAGTTTGCCGACAAATCCTCAAAACTGGCGCGTGAAACCGTAGAGGCCATCGAAAAGCAAGGTATCGGGCTTGTGAATGTAGGCGCAGAGCGATACGTCCCCGCCGCAAATATCACGGGCGCGGAAGCATTCACGAAGGACGATGCAGAACGTTTGAAGAGCGATGATTACACGCTCAACCAGACCTTTAGAGCGAAGGTCGAAACCCGTGCGGGCACATTGCTGTCATCGGCAACACCGGCGCAAGTCATGGATCGCCGGGCAAAAGCCCTCGATCTGGGCATACCGCCGATCCGCAAAGCGAAACCGGCTTAACTTTTGTTGTTTTCTAATAAGGCAGCCCCGCATAGTTAGGCTCTGTAATCTCGTATTGCGCCTTGATCTAATTGATCGGCAGGAACGAGCCGGTAGTGTTTTTCTTCGACGACCTTTACCTGATCGTCCTCGACGGTCAGTTCGAATATGGCAATCCGATCGTCGGACATAAATTGTGTCGAGATCGCTCTGCACTTAATGCCGGGAAATTTCTCGGAACAGCATTGTATGTCCTGGCGGGTTTGGACGACGGAAATTTTGTCGTTCCCGCCCTTTGCTTGAACGGGAATAACGTAATGACAACCGTATTTGTCGATCCCGATGTAAATTTCGTCGATCTCGATTTGCGAGCCGTTGCCGAGCGTTGTTCGCAGATGATTTTGTAGCGAATAAGTTGTGATGCTTAGAAAAATATCGATGAGACGATTGTAACGGACGATCGCGAGTAGGGCTTGCTCGTCGTTAAGCGCGTAAGTCGAAATCAGTTCGGGCGTAGCGTTCGGTATCTTGACGGTCGCTAAATCGGCCCTTGGCAAAATCAAATTTAGTTTGACGAGGCGGAAGGCGTAAACCGAACGAGCGATTCCGTCGATAATCCAAGTCATACCCTCGGGCTGCGTTGCAAGTATGCTGTCCGGGAGCGGCGTTCTATATCGAACGGAATATACTACATCGCCTAGATTTTTCGGCAATTCGATGCCGAGTTCGTCAGCGGTCGACACAATGTCTTCTCGCTTAAACTCCACGTGGGTCGCATCCGTAGTATAGCGAGATAAGAATATTCTCTCCATTATCGCTTTGTATCGATTGAGAGCCTTCGCCGAAATCGTGCTGCGCCCGTTACCGGGTAAATCGGTCATGCTGCGACTCTCGCAGTTCGTTCTATAGATGGCTTAGCAGCTTTTTGTTGGCGTACTCTTGGGTGCGCCGGAACGGTTTCGACAAAGGTAGGGGTTTGTTTCTGGCGTTGTGCTTCAATATCGACTTGCTTGCGTTTTGTTGCCCCGCTTTTCTGATCGCGACGCCCGATTGCAACGGGTACTCCAAAATGCGCAGCGGCTTGCCCCATATC
The DNA here is from genome assembly GCA_041749555.1 of Pyrinomonadaceae bacterium. GTDB lineage: Bacteria > Acidobacteriota > Blastocatellia > Pyrinomonadales > Pyrinomonadaceae > OLB17. Next base: position 1,695 of record JBGTBC010000205.1, read on the forward strand.
CATACGAAGTAACTCAGGATCGTTTAAAAGTAACTCCTTGCGAGGCCGAGCGGGTTTCACTCCAAGAGAACGAATTACTTCCTCCGCTACAGCTCTTGCCAATGGAGGGGGTACCGCATTGCCTATCTGTCTCGCACCATGCCATTTCGTGGCATGGAAACGAAACCAATCCGGGAAACCGTGCAGTCTTGCCATTTCCCGAACCGTGACGCAGCGCGGGTAAGCGTAGTGTATAGGCCGAGGGCTTGTGAAAGCACCCCTTGCCGCATCGGTTCCAGCCCGTAACGTATTAGATACTCCGTCGGGGGAAAGTTTATAAAACCTCGATACCGGCTCGACGCTTCCGCACTCCGTTTCCTGGAAACGCCTGCGCGATATATCCGTATGTTCCGTTCTTGCGCTCGATGTTAGACTGCCAGAATCCCAAATCCGTCGAAAACCGAAATGCCAGTCTTCTTTTGTCAGGCATCGTAGCGACGCACTATACGCCGACGGTTTTCGATAGCCTCTCGTTCGCACTTCATCCGAATGGTTCAGACCCTGAAAGTTTTCGGCATCGGGTAAATCGTCCAATGCGTCGCGGCAAGTCGGCCCGATCGGCAAGCCCTTTTGTGAGGGTCCACTTCCAGGCTTACAAAATTTCGGCAAGGGATAGCGTGGAACGTTGAGACTTTTTTTCGCTCCGACGAGAAAAAAACGTTCGCGATTTTGTGGTACGCCAAACGTCGCCGCGTTCAGGACTTGCCAAGGCGCGGCAATCGCATAATCGGCGTCATCGAATGCCTGGATCAATTCTTCTAAAAATCGGCGATGTTTGCCGAGAGTTAGACCTTTTACGTTTTCAAATACGAAATACTTGGCGTCGAGTTCGCTTACAATGCGAACGAAATCTTTAACCAATGCGTTTCGTGGGTCGTCCAGGACACGATGGCCGATTAATGAGAACCCTTGGCAAGGCGCGCCCCCGAAAACGACATCGACCCGTCGCTTTCCAATGTTCGCAGCCGATCGAATGTCGGTTCCCGTCAGCCCGACGATTGATCGAGGGATGACAGCGCAGTTCGGGAAATTATACTTATGCGTCGCGGCATGGATCGGATCGATTTCAATAGCGGCAACTACATCGAACCCGGCTTGTTCGAAGCCCAAGCTCATTCCCCCTGCCCCAGCAAACAAATCGATAGCGATAGGACGCACGTCAATCTCCCTTAACGAATCGAGCCTATCGGAAAATCGATAGCTTGTCGATCGCCTATTTTGCGGGGCCTAAGAAGCCTAGGAGCTTGCCCCGCAAGCTTACAGCGTCTTTTAGCTCGCATTGCCACACTTCCAAATCCGCCCATCCCAGCTTTTCGAGTTCGAGTTTTTTCTGGTGGTCGCGCAACCGGTTGCTTTCGATTTTCGGGTGCCAATAATCGAGCTTCGATTTTGGCAACTTCCCCTTTTCGCAACCGTGCCCGTGCCAGAAACACCCGTGGACGAAGATCGCTTTTTTGCGCTTTGTAAACGCCATATCGGGCTTTCCGGGTAACGTTTTCGGGTGAACCCGGTATCGATAGCCTTCCCTGAACAGAATGCGCCGCACCGTTAGTTCCGGGCCAGTATCCGCTATCCCCACGGATTGCATAATGCGTCGTCGTTGCTCAGGGGTGCGGGTGTCGGTCATTCACGTCATGTTATCTCGCAACACTTTTCGAACCTTAGCTTGACCACAAGCCGGGGGGTAATGGTGTAATCTTTAAGATCGAATCGCACTATAAATTGCTATGGCACGTTTTTCCGAACCAATATTGTTTTCAGACCACTTTGGCCTAGACCCCGCCGAACTCGACCGCCTTGACGTGCTCAATCCTACGTTAAACGTTGACACGAATCTGTTCATCGATCCGCTGTTGATTGAACACAGTCGTCACAAAGAAATATCTCAAGGAGCGCAGGCGACTTACCAGCAACATTTTGCCACGGTGATAAAGCTCCTATTAGCATCGAAGCAGATTGGCGACCCCGCCTGGAAAGCAGCAGAGCGTCTCCTCCGCTTTCCAGAGGTGAAAGGCACTTGTCTAGGTTATGGTGCCGAGTCCGTCTCCGGCAGCGGTTCAGGAACAGAAGCAACGGCGAGTTATATTGCAACCGCTCGCGAAATTGTAGCCCTTGGGATCGACGATCCCGACCTTTTCGTAGCAATGTCCCTTTTTGAGGAAGGTGTCGGTCCGGATCGCATAAGTGATATGACAACCAACGTTGTTATGCCGGACTTGATCGGATTTAATGCACGCATCTTGGTCGAGTTGAAGATCGAAACACAACTCCACACTATTCGGCTTAAGAACGGGAAGGCCTATACGGCCCACCTTCCTACCAATCCATGCATTACAAGAAAGCCAGCACCTATTATCCTCGTGCCTCGTGATATTTTGCGCCATTTACCAATGGCTTCCGACTGGGATAGCGTCGGAGACGTAGCAGCGCAAAACGCGGTGCATCGACAACAGATTAATGAACAGTTGGGTGATATATGGAAAAGAAAAAGCCTTGAAGCCAAGGGGGAACTCAAAGCATGGGCTCTGCAGAACGGTGGTAATTTTCAAGTTCTCTTAGACATACTTCATGGAGCGAAGCCGGTATGGTACGATTTCACTGCTGACCCTAAAGGCGAACTCACATGGCGAAGGCTCACTCCCGAGCTAATCGACTCACTCCGCAAGGTCGAACTCGCGCAGGCGAAACTCGACATCGAAGCTGTTAATGAGATCGTCAGACTCATAATCGATGAATTTCGGTTTTTGATCGAAGATCGACGCTTCTCTGAAGAGCTATATGCACCTGATGGATCGCCGAGACCGGAACGGTCCGCACAACGCCTTTTCTTCGCTGTCGCCTATGCTTTCTGCAAAGCGCATGACCTTGACCTGACCCCTGAAGCCGATACTGGCAACGGTCCCGTCGACTTCAAGGTAGCAAGTGGTTTTAAAGGGCGAGTTTTAGTCGAAATCAAGCTTTCCACCAATAACAAGGTTGTAAGCGGATACACCAAGCAACTGGAAACCTATAAAACTGCTGAAGAAACGCAGATCGGATATTACGTAATGGTAGACGTTGGAGGAATGGGCAAAAAAGACAGTAAATTGATAGATGTTAAGAATGCAGCAGCAATCAGAGGAGAGAAAAGTTCCGAAATAGTATTTATCAACGGCCATCGGAAGCCTTCGGCAAGTAAACTCTAGAATGCTTTCAACTATCGGCGGCACCCCACACTGCACCGTAGCAGTGCCGTTGCTTGTTCCTTTGACGCACAGCAATGCTCTCTGGATTGGCCGAAACCCGAAATAACTGGGCTAACCATGAGCGAGAAATTCAGTGAAACCAACCGGCCATCACACGCCATCTGGCAAGTGCAGGGCTACGGCGACAAAGCGCGATGGACCCGCGTCGGTGCCGCCTGGATGCACAAAGACCTGAATGGCGCACGTCTCATATTCGACGCCATGCCGCTGAAAGTACACTTCATCCTTCGCGAGATCACCGAGCAAAGCACACCGGAACCGATATCGACGCCGATGCTCAAGGGGGTGCACAATAACTCCCGTACTCTTCAACCCGCACGCCGAAGACACATTCGATTTGTTTATCGGCACTGCCATTTAACGCGCGGACGATTTGTAGGAACTGGACGGCAAGACAGCTTTCCGAAGGACGAACGGGATCAACGAAACCTTCGGCATCGAAGCAAGCTTTTCAGAAAAGTCGTCCATAATGGCTTTCGCACCCCGGCCTTATGGCCGCGGAAGCGGGCCATAAGGCCCCTCACCGTCCCCCGAGTGAGGTTTACTAATGGCGGTGGCGCCAGCAGTTAAATCCTCCGGGACAACGGTCGAGCCCAAAGCCCGGGTCCGAAACACACTTAGAACCACCCCCGTCGAAATACGACCCATCTCGCCTAACAGCATAAAGCTCGCCTCTACAAACTCGGTAGCGTAAAAATTTTAAAGGACCCGCTTTAGAATTTGTTGCATGAAAACTATATTCTGCATCGCCCCCGCCGGACGCCGTGAAACGGTATCCTCCAAAAGCCTTACCGCATGAGTAATCTGTAGAAGGATGATTCAGAACGCACCACGTGACGGTTATTGGAAAGTTACATTTATTTTTAATATTAAATGAGCCATTATCTATGCGAGCCTCAGTATCTTTCCAAGGTTGCGATAATTTTGCACAGTATTCTATGTTTTCATCGGCATAAACGTTTAAACTAAAAATTAATAGAGCAATGAAACAAAAAATACGCATTCTGGTCTTAGCTCCTCAATAATCCCAAATTAAACCAGCCACATGTAAGCATTATATTTTGTGGGAACCAAACGCTGAGCGAGGCATTAGATGCGTAAACGGTTTTTTACATTTGAAAAATAAACGTTCAAACGTTCTTGGGCATTAATCCTTGCTATCCCAAGACGAACTGCCGCTACTGTCATCGTTACTATCGTCAAGGTCGTCTATAACCATTTCCTCAAGTTTTCTGCACGATCCAGTGTGTCCGGAACTACAAGCATTAGCTAGTTTTTCTTTCTGCCAGTCTCGCGCTTCGCTCTTCGTCATCTCTTCAGGCGGCTTTTCAAGCTCAGCACCAGTCTGCGCAATAACTAAACCTGAATAAAGGACGGTCATCATAAAAAAAATTCGGTTCATCCGAGGCTCCCGAAGTTCCGAAACTACAACGATCTTTTACTTCTAGTTTTTACTAGATATTCAAACACTACCCTTTGGTCAAGCCGAACCTATAAGCCAGCGGCGCGCACCCACAATGCGCCGTAGCCGCCAGCCCTTATATTTTTCCTAGTCTATAAGCACGTCGGCATACTTATCACCACGTGCGGCCGCATTCCGGATCGTGGATGCGACCGCATCGGCCCGCATTGTGGCGAGGGCATCGGTGAGTTTCACCGCCAGCATGTGGGCCTGTTCCGCGTCCAGATGTTTTGCAATCAAGGTGATCTGCCCACAGCGTTTGTAAAGCTTCACCCCATGTCCATGAAACGCAACTGCCGGAGGCTGCGGAAACACCACCTGCGCCGCCTCAATAGATGCGACATCCGAGGGCTTGCCGCTTACCGAACGATAGCGCGATGAATAAGCCGCCAGACCGAATGGGGCGGGCATCGTACCGTCGCGGCGAAACCATAACTCGCGAGAAACACCCGCCATGTTCGCCACAAAGCGTGACAGCCCGTAACCTACGCCGATCAACAGCCCGCCCGGCACAATCATCGCGGCACCGCGTTCGCCGAGCCCAAGACATGCGACACCGAACAGCGTGATAGGAACACCCACGAACAGGGCCAGATTTGCGAAAATGTTCAGCAGCCTATCCCAGAATATCCGCGCCTCGCTCCAACGGACGCCGACCGCGCGGAGGTTGCCGTTTTTCTCTTTCTCTTTCAGCGTTTCGCATACGAACATCATGACTGTTTCTCCATT
>JBGTBC010000206.1:0-3175 GCA_041749555.1 Pyrinomonadaceae bacterium
CAGCGGGACAGCGACTGAGGCATGAGAGGTGACTGCCTTAGCGGAAGCCTTTGGAACCTCAAGCTCTTTCGCAATGACAACCCTGTCAGCCCGCGCGAGTTTCAATATCTGGGCTTCATTCGAGCGAAAAACATTCTGGAAGGCCTCATCGGCGGCGATATGTAAGTCGAACTTTATCGACGGCGAAATATTCATCTCCGCACGAATATTACGCACCTTTTTGATAACGTCAATTATTGAGGTCATTTCCCTATCGGCCTGCTCGTCGAAGGCCGACGGATCGCCCGGAGGGAAAGAGGTCAGCATTATCGTGCCATCGGCTTGTTTGTACGCTGCGTGGTGAAGCTCAGCGGAAACTCCTGGCAGCTTCAGCCACAGTTCCTCGGTAAGGTACGGCATGAACGGATGAAGCATTCTCAGTGCGATCTCAAGGATCGTAAGGATCCGAGTTGTCGCTTCCACATCGCCCGCATTGATCTCATCCTTTTTTAGCTCGATGTACCAATCGCAGAATTCATCCCAAAAGAAGTGGTAGAGCAGCGACACCGCAATATGGAATTCGTATTTATCGAGGGCGCGGTTCACCTCGATCGCCGTCTGGTTCAGCCGCGAAATGATCCATCTATCCGGCAGCGACAAACCTCCGCGCTCCATCAGCGAAGCATGATCAACCACCGCTCCCTCAGAATTCATCAAACAGAACCGAGTCGCATTCCAGATCTTATTCGCAAAATTGCGGTACGTTTCGATCAGGAGATCATTCCACTTTATGTCGGCGCCAGTGGCAATCGAAGCGAGATAAACACGCGTCGCGTCCACGCCGAACTTATCAAACATCTCGATGGGATCCACTCCATTATTTCGCGATTTCGACATCGGCTTGCCGTCTTTCCCAAGCACTGTGCCGGTTATCACGACATCTTCAAACGCTTTCTTGCCCGTAAACTTTCGCGTTAGCATTATCATTCGCGAAACCCATAAAAAAATGATATCGCGGCCCGTCACTAAAACGTCTGTTGGCAAATACCTTTCGAGGTCATCGGTCGAGGTAGTGTCGTCGATCCACCCGAAGGTCGAAAACGCCCATAGGCCCGAAGAAAACCACGTGTCGAGCACATCCTGGTCCTGAATGAGAGAGCGAGTGCCCGCCTTTTCGTAAGCTTCTGCTTCCGTGCGGGCGACATAGACATTTCCCTCAATGTCATACCATGCGGGTATCTGATGCCCCCACCAGAGCTGCCGCGAGATCGTCCAGTCTTTCAGGTTCTCGAGCCAGGCAGTATAAACTTTTTCGTGCGGAATTCGGGGAGAAAAATGGGGGACGCCCTCATTCCTCATCAGGGCAAGCGCCATGTCCCGCATCTCTTCCATTTTGACGAACCATTGCTCGGAAAGGATCGGCTCGACGATTGTCTTGCATCGTTCACATATCGGAAGCGTTACTTCATAATCATCGACCTTTTCCAGTAATCCTAGTTCCTCGAATCGTTCGACGACCTTCTCGCGGGCAACGAAACGGTCGAGCCCTTCAAATTCGGAACCGGCGGCCGAGTTCATCGACCCGTCGTCATTCATTATCAGCAGCTGATGAAGGTTATGGCGCTGGCCTATTTGATAATCGTTAGGATCATGTGCCGGAGTGACCTTTACCGCGCCGGTGCCGAACTCGGCATCGACATACTCATCGGCAACGATCGGGATCTCGCGGTCGGTGAGTGGAAGCGAGACAGTCTTTCCAATAAGGTCTTTGTATCGGTCGTCCGATGGATTGACCGCAACGGCGGTATCTCCGAGCATCGTTTCCGGCCGCGTAGTCGCGACCGTTATCGTTCGATCGGTTCCGGTTATAGGATATTTAAGATAGGTGAGCTTACCGTCTTTCTTGACCTCGTCCTTCACCTCGAGGTCCGAAAGCACGGTCTTATCCTTAGGACACCAATTTACAATTCGTAAGCCGCGATAGATCGATCCTTCTTCATAGAGCGTGCAAAAAACGCTACGAACGGCAAGCGAAAGACTCTCGTCCATCGTAAATCGATGTCGCGACCAATCGACCGACACGCCTTCGCGACGCATCTGTTCAGTGATCGTATTGCCGTACTCTTCCTTCCACGCCCATGCTCGCCGTACAAATTCTTCCCGGCCGATATCAGTAGGTTTCTTATGCTCCTCTTTCTTGAGCTGTTCGACGACCTTTCTCTGGACGGAGATACCTGCGTGGTCCGTTCCCGGCAGCCACAATGTGCGATAGCCCTGCATTCGCTTCCACCGTGTAAGCACATCCATGATCGTGTGCTGAAGGGCGTGGCCCATATGCAGGCTGCCCGTTACATTGGGCGGCGGGATGACGATCGAATATTTCGGGGCATCAGACAACTGATTTATCTCGGGAGAGAAATACCCATTCTCCTCCCACCGTTTGTAATGATTTTCTTCCGCCGCCTTAGGATCGTAGGCCTTGTCTAATTCCATAATGAGTCACGAAAAAAGGATAATTATAAAACAATTGCGGCGAGCTTTCATTTACCGAAATGAAAACCGCCGCATACGCAAAATATGCTTGAGAGCTTTAGCTCTTTTTCTCTTCGACAAGGGCCTCGCGAATCAGTTTCTCGGCTATTCGCGGCACAACCTCCCTGGCGATCTCACGAATTGCCCGGTCTGAGAGCCGCTCGACCACCCGTTGAGCAACTAGCGCAATAAATTCGTTAGAAGGTTCGGCATTTGCTGTAACGGATCCTGACGGCTCCGCCGAGGTAATTGCTTCAGATTGAGAAGAAAAAACCTCATCTGGACTTGCGGCCTCGTGCTCTACTGTTTCGAAACCCGGATCAATTACGGCCGTTCGCGGAGCTTCAACAATTGCTGCCGGCGACCAATCAAACTCTTTTGACTCAACATTTATGTCAGCAGCCTTGGTGTCAGACAACGTTGATCCTATTGCTGGGTCGGTCTTGTAACTGGTATCGATGAGTTCATCATCCATTCCAAAATCTGTCAGGAGATCATCAACAGTTTGAAACTCCTCGATCTCTGCAGTGTCGGCAAAGCTCCGTTGATAAAGGTTCTCAATATCCGCAGAGTCAGACACGTCGCTAAACTCTTTCATGGCAGCCAGGCTTGCTTCGTGTTCGATACCGTCAACAGTTTGCCCGGCATTCTTCGCAGCCAGATC
>JBGTBC010000207.1:0-10410 GCA_041749555.1 Pyrinomonadaceae bacterium
CCCGGATGGCACCGCCACGGGCGAGTGGCACATCTTTGATTTCCCGGGCAAGGAAGCGCCGGAGAGCAAGCACGGTAGATGGACGACGGCCGAGACGAAACTAAATCTCGCCCTAAATCGTCCGGCGGCACAGAGCAGTCGTTCGCCATGGTCAAAGCCAAACGATCCACAGGGAGCCGTTGACGGCGTGAAGAACGGATCTTTCGGCTTTCACACGGATGAGGAGGTAAACCCCTGGTGGGAGGTCGACCTTGGCGAGGTAAAAGCGCTTTTTGAAATTCAGATATTTAATCGAACTGACCACAACCCCGAGCGCTCACGTACCCTGCAGGTCTACGTGTCTAACGATGGCAAAAGCTGGCGGAAGGTCTTCGACAATAAAGGGGTGGTATTTGGCGGCGTAGGTACTAAACCGCTGGTAATAAATGTCGTCGGCAGTTCGGCTAGGTATGTCAAGCTGCAGCTCACCGAGAAGACTTGGTTCCATCTCGACGAGATTGAGATCTACTAGGTCGCAGAAGATCAACTCGTCTGACGCCATGATCGTCGGTTTGACTGTGAGATTTTTCGCATGTAAGGAGAAAATCTCACGGAACTGATAATAATCTATCGTCAGCAACAGCCCCGCGTCCCATCCAGCCGGATCTCGGGGTTTTCGGCGATGAACTGGTCCCGGGGTTTCGAGTCGATGTCGCCCCTTAGCGGCCGGCTGCCGACATTTGCTTTGAATCTGCCGTCTTCCTCATAGAGCCGCCGATACTGGGCTGAATTTCGGATCACGCCCTGGACGTATCCTTTGGTTTCGCGAAACGGTATTTCCTCGACAAATTCATCCATCTCCGCCGGCAAGGTACGCTGCCATTGGGGCACTCGGCCGGGCCCGGCATTGTACGCGACGGCCATAAACTCTACGCGGCCGAATTTATCGAGCTGGTCCCGCATATATGCGGTGCCGAGCTCAATATTGAGCGGCGGCTGGTACAGGGCGGACGCCGTAACCATAGATGTCTTGGAAACATATTTTCGCGCCATCGATTGGGCGGTTGGCACCAGAAGCTGCATCAGCCCGTGAGCGTTTGCATGCGATCTGGCGACCGGATTAAAAACGGATTCCTGCCGGATCAAGCCCGCTATCAGGTAAGGATCGAGACGTCGTTCGCGGCCCCAATGCTTGATCTCGTTCCAATTGACGAGCGGGTAGAATATGTCCCATTCCTCGCGGCCCATCTCTTCGGGAAACATCTGTGCGTAATCAGGATAGCTCTTGGCGAGCGCGAGCAGGGCATTAACGTTGTCGCCTTTCAGCCGGTAATGTTTGGCAAGTGCGAGATTGATCTTCGGGCTGTTAGCAGCGGTCTTTTTGGCCTCCTGCAGCTCGTCGATCGCCCAATCGAACAAGCCGACCGTGCTGAGTTCTTCGCTTTTCTCGGCCCGCTCAAGTTCCTTTTCTGTCGATGTTTCGGCGGCGACGGTCACGACCTTTAGGTTCGCCACGGCTTTCGCGATCTGCGAATTGCGCGGCGTGGTTGACGCACACCTACCCTGTTTTTTCATATTGGCGAGACGGTCGCTGGCGATATAACCGTACCAGTTCGCAGCGTAGCGATAGATCACCGCTTCATATAGAGCGCAGGCCTCTGCTGCTTTGCCCGCACGCTCCGAGTCGCGGGCGGCCCAGTATCCGGCCTTTCCCCGGTTGGTCGTGTCTTTATCCACGTACCTTTCGAGATGCTCTGTCAGCATCTGCGACGATAAAGCAAAATTCTTGTTCTCGTGATGCCCCCATGCCATTTCAAACTGTGCCCCTGCGGCCTCGATAGCATTGGGATAAGCGGCGACCAGTCCGTTGAAATAATAAAAATCATCGGCCCGATATTTCGCTGCTCTTGCGGCCAGGCCCACCTCCATCATTGTCTTAGGAACGAGCGGGCTAGCGGGGTGCTTTTGCCGAAATTCGTCGGCGATATTGCGGGCCATCGTCCAGTTACGCGCCTTGGCGTATCCTAGAGCGATCTGACGAAATGCGTCGGCCTGGTTGTTAGCAGGCAGGGAATTCAAGATCACTTGTGCCTCGGCCATTTTGCCTGATTGAGAAAGGGACGTTATCCGTCTGGCCTGAACTCGCGGCGTAGTCTCGGCGGGAAAACGGCTGGCCAATTCCGAATATGCCGCGGCAGCGTCACTATACTTGTCTACCCCAAAGAGATTGTCGGCCCGTGCCAATTGCTCCTCACCATTTTGCGGGACGAGGGCTTCGGCCATTGAAGTTAATTTTGCCTCGGCCTCCTTTGCCGCCGCCGAACCGGCTGCGAAGAAATAGGTACGTCGGTAATATCTGACAGCCTCGGGCCGGGAACCCTGAGACTCGTACGCTTTTGCGGTCATTAAAAGGGCATCGGCGTCATGGGCCTCGCTCAATTCGACGAGAAACCCGGGAACGTCGACAGCTCGGCCGGAGCTCAAGGCCGATTCGGCCCACGCCCTGCGAGCCCAGGCTTTATGCACGAAATTGGGATATTTCCTCACCAATTCGTCAAAGACCGCGATTGCCTCACCGTGCCGGCCGGCTGACTGCAGCGAACGCCCGCGAAGCCATAACGCATGATCGCCAACCTTAGTCTTGGTCTCAAAAACGTTCGAATCGAGTATCGCCGCAGCGCCGGTAAAATCTTTATTCTCGAACTTGATCCGGGCCCTGAGCAATTTCGCGAGCGCGCCCGTCTTCCGGTTCGCAAAGCGTGATTCGATGCTCGATACAACGGATTCGGCCGGAAGCTTGCCGCCGCGGGTCATTTCTCTCAATGACTGAAGCGCCTGTTCCTCGGTCTGCTGAGCTGAACAACTGATAACAAAAAGTGCGGTTGATAATAAAAGAGACGTGTAAAGCTTGATCATGGTGTTCGTAAATTCTTCCTGGAGCTGGGCATCTTGTACGATGCTCCGATAATTGGCTTGTTTGTCCGCCCAAAAAAAGGCTTTCCGGCAACCCTGAAAAGTTATATTATATCAAACGAGACAAGCCTTTCCCTCAGTAACCGATATGAAGAAGTTATGGCCCCTTCCCGCAGCCTTTTTTCTCCTCGCCTGGTCGGCGTACGCTCAGACAACGGTCCCTTTGCCAACTCCTACGCCGCCCGGCCAGGAAGTCGTGAGGATCTCGACCAATCTGATACAGCTCGACGTAACGGTTACCGACAAAAAAGGCAATCCCGTCACTGATCTAAGACCCGAAGAATTCAAGATCTATGAGAACGGCAAAATTCGGACCATCTCACATCTGTCGTTTGTCCCAGGCACGAGGACGGCCAAGAGAACAGCCCAGGAGAAACGAACCGCCTCCAGGGCACCAATTCTTCCCGCCGCCCCCATTCGGCCCGAAGATATCCAGCGGACGGTGGCTATCCTTGTTGACGATTTCAGTCTGTCGTGGTCAAGCACGTTTTGGGTGAAGCAAGCTTTGAACAAATACGTGGACGAACAGGTGCAGGATGGGGATCTTGTGGCATTGGTTCGCAGCAGCGGCGGCGTCGGTGCCCTCCAGCAGTTCACCACCGACAAACGGTTGCTAAAGGCCGCCGTCCGAAATATAAAATTCTACCCCGGCCTGCCGGGCAGATGGGATCTGTTCGGAGATTCTCTAACGGCCGAGGAAGCTGCATTGCGTACTTTTCGAGACGAATACTATTCATTCGGACGGTTTCAGTCGCTCGCGTATGTAATAGCTGGAATGGGCCGAATGCCGGGCCGGAAATCGATAGCCTTACTATCCGATGGATTTCCTTCGCCGGGTGCCTGCGGAGCGAGAGTGTTTGGACCGGCAGTAAAGGACTTTGATCGAGCCTTGCAGAATATAGTTGACTATGCGAATCGTTCGTCGGTTGTAATAAACACCATAAACGCTGCCGGTGTAGAATATCCAGGCATAACGGCGTCAGACAACATTGTAGGCACAACCGCAGCTGAAGGGGAAAAGATAACCAACACGATCATTTCTGGTCGTTCTTGCGGCATTCGTGAACGTCAGCGCCCGCTTACCAAGCTGGCCGAGGGTACCGGCGGCTTGGGAATAGTCGAGAACGACATCAACCACAGTATCCGGCGCATCCTGGATGATCAGAGCTATTACCTCGTGGCTTACGAGCCGGATGAAGATACATTTGATCCGAAAAGTCGACGTTTCAACAAGTTTAGGGTAAAGATATCGCGCCCGGGCGTAAAGGTGCGTTCGCGAAGCGGATTTTTCAGCTTTACCGATGAAGAACCGGGAAAGTTTAGAGCTGCATCGAATTCGGTACTAGTCGAGGCGTTGCAGTCACCCTTCGAAACATCCGATATTTTCGTGCGATTGAACGCTATCTATATAACTGACGAGAATCAGAAGCCGTACGTAAAAACGTTTATCAACGTGAACGCCTCTGACCTCACCGTCGAAAAGCAGGCGAACAACACCTACAAAATGTCATTTGACATAGTCGCCATCACCGTTGATTCACGCGGGAGACTAATGGATGAGAGGCCGAAAAACTATACTCTTACGCTGGGCCAGCGAGAATTTGAGAATCTGCTCGTTAACGGCCTCGTCTCGACATTTCTTGTTCCGATGCCCGGCCCGGGCGGTTACCAGGTAAGGTTGGCGATCCGTGACCTCGCGAGCAATCGGGTCGGATCGGCAAACCAGTACGTGGAGATCCCTGATCTTGGAAAAAAACAGCTTGCAATATCGGGACTGGTTTTAAACGCAAGGGAAACGGCTGGTCCGACTCCAACGGGGTCAGGAGCTTCCAAGGAAGGTTCTAATGAGAGTAAAATGCTGCGCGACACCTCGCTCAGACAGTTCAAGGCGGGCACCGTACTTGATTTTGGATATCAGATCTTCAATCCGAAGGTTGGTCCCGACCAAAAGACAAATCTCCGCGTAAAACTAAGACTCTACCGTGACGGAAAGGCGGTCTATGAGTCTGACCCGGGTCCAATTGCCCATCGATATCAGTTGGCGCCGCAGATCGTTTCTTCGAGTGGATCACTCGGCCTAGGCAGGGACTTGCCGGCGGGTGATTATTTGCTGCAGATCGATGTGACAGACATTTTCGCAAAATCCAAGACGCAGGTCGCTGTGCAATTTGTGCAGTTCGACATAATTGAATAAAACTGTATTTTTGATGAGGGGTCGGCTCCGAACTTTCTGAAACAGCCATGGCGCTGGACAGTTTATCCGGTTCCAGATAGATCAACAATGATGATAAGACCTTTCAGGCTAATTTTTGCGATGATCGTGACGTTGTCCGGCAACAACATCCTTTCCGGCCAGTCTGCCAGCCCGACACCTCCAGACGAACAGGATGTCGTCAAAATCTCGACAAACCTGATCCAGATCGATGTAACGGTTACGGATAGAAACGGCAAGATCATTAAAGACCTGAGGCCCGATGAGATCTCGATCTTCGAGAACGGCAAGCGTCAAAATATCTCCAACTTTTCGTTTGTTTCCAATATTCGCGAAACTCCCGGAAACGAAAAAGGAGCGTCAGCCTTACCCGCCGTTCCGGTCCCTCTTTCTCCGCCAAAGCCCGAGACCACTCGACGGACGATCGCACTTGTCGTTGACGATCTCACGCTTTCGTTTGAGAGCATATATCACGTGCGTCGGGCGTTAAAGAAGTTTGTCGATGAGCAAATGCAGGAAGGCGACCTCGTTGGAATTATCCGAACAGCCGGGGGCATCGGGGCCCTGCAGCAGTTCACGACCGATCGAAGGCAGCTTTATGCGGCTATCGAAAAGGTACGCTGGAACATGGCGGGCTCGGGCAAGATCGGCGCCTTCGAACCTCTTCAGGCCCAGCCCGATCTGGGCACAGACGGGGTTGCCCCGGCAGGCGGCCGAACACCCGAAGAGATGGAGCGTGATCTCAACGAATTTCGCAGCAGCGTCTTTGCAACCGGCACAATGGGGGCCGTCAATTATGTTGTTCGAGGTATGCAGGACCTTCCCGGCCGCAAATCGATACTGCTGATGTCCGACGGTTTTAAATTGTTCACGCGGGATCGTGATGGTTTTATGGAATCCAGCCGGGTCATGGAATCGCTCCGACGGCTGATCGATCAGGCAAACCGGGCGTCAGTCGTCGTGTACACGCTCGATCCGCGAGGCCTGCAGATAGCGGGACTAACTGCGGCCGACAATACCTCGGGCCGAACTGCTCAGCAGATCGATCAGGAAATGTCAGGACGACGCGACGAGTTAAAGGAAACCCAGGACGGCCTCGTCTATCTGGCTCGGCAGACCGGTGGATTTGCAATTATAAATAACAACGATCTGTCGGGCGGTGTGCGTCGAATCCTGAATGATCAGAGTTATTATCTGGTCGGCTACGTTCCCGATGACGACACCTTCGACCCTAGAACCAGACGTTTCAACCGCCTCGACGTTAAGGTAACCCGTCTTGGGGCCCGAGTCCGTTATCGCAGCGGGTTTTTCGGGATCAGCAACGAAGACAGGACTCCCGCGGTTCAGACCGGGAATCAGAAACTCGTATCGGCCCTCACCTCGCCGTTCGCGGTCAATGACATCTCACTGCGGCTTAACGCTTTATTTGGGCGTAACCCTGCAAAAGTGTCGATCATCCGTTCGCTTTTGCACGTAAGCGCAAAAGATCTCACTTTCACCGACGGCCCCAACAACACCCGGTTGCTGAAATTCGACATAATCGCCATAGGGTTTGGCGATAACGGCGTCCCGGTCGATCAGATCGCCTATACCCACACGGTCACCGTAAATAATGATCAGTACGAAACCTTCCTTCGGCGCGGCTTTGTTTACGATTTTGTCTTCCCCATCAAAAAGCCGGGGGCTTATCAACTAAGAGTCGCGATACGTGACCACGCTACGGAAAAGGTCGGTTCGGCGAACCAGTTCATCGAGGTCCCTGACCTCAAGAAAAATCGTCTGACGCTTTCCGGCGCCGGTCTCGAGAGCATGACGTATCAGGAATGGGAAAAGCGGAACAGCGGCCGCGGCGCTCCGGCTGGTGACCCGCTTACCGACACCTCGCTGCGGCAATACAAAAAGGGCTCGGTACTCAATTACGGTTTCGTAATATTCAACGCGAAAACCAACTCGGCGAAACATCCGGAGCTAATCGCGAAAACGCGGCTTATCAAAGATGGACGGATCGTATACGAGGGGAAATCACAGCCCGTGAACTTCGCCGGACAGGCGGATCCGAAGGCCGTAAATTATATGAGCTCACTCAGCCTCGGCACCGCGCTCGGGGTCGGGGAATATGTCCTGGAGGTCGCGATCACCGATAATCTTGCTAAGGGAAAGAACGCGGCGACGGCAAATTATATTCAGTTCGAGATAGTGGATTGAAGAGCAGGCAACTGATCGGATGGATCTTTTTTGTGCACTTTGTGTCCGTTCTTTGCGACCTCCGTATTTAGCACGCTTTCAGTACAGAGATCACGGAGCGAACACACAGAGACCTCAGAGAATATCGACCTATATTGACCCAACCTATTCCTGAAAACCAGGAAAGGTAGCGCTTTTCGAGCTCATTTCCTATACTGCACCTTTCGCCATTATGCAGATCAAGACAATCGAGCTAATCGAGATCAACCTTCCGCTCGTCCAGTTTTTCGAGACAAGCTTTGGCCGAACCTATGAACGCCGGATCATCCTTGTCCGCGTCGAAGACACGGATGGTGCCGAGGGCTGGGGCGAAATAACCTGCGGCGAATCGCCCGGCTATTCGGATGAATGGACCGATTCGGCCTGGGCCACGGCCGAAAAGATCCTGGCCCCGATGGTCGTAGGCCATGAGGTCGAGTCGGCCGCCGGCGTCTGGGACCTGATGAAATGGGCCCGCGGCCACCGAATGGCGAAGTCCGGCATCGAAACCGCCTGCTGGGACCTCGAAGCGAAAAAGCTTGGCGTACCTCTTTGGCGGCATCTCGGCGGTGTTAATCAGGTGATACAATGCGGCGTTTCGATCGGCATACAGGACAGCGTCGAGGAGCTATTCGAAAAGATCCGGATCGAACTCGATGCAGGCTACAGGCGGATCAAGATCAAGATCTCGCCCCGTTGGGATTACGATGTCATCAAGGCCGTCCGCGCAGAATTCGGCGAGATCCTGCTGATGGGCGATGCCAATTCCGCGTACACGCTCGCCGATATCGACAAGCTTAAGAGCCTCGACGAATTTAACCTCATGATGCTCGAACAGCCGCTCGGTTTCGATGACATCGTCGACCACGCCAAACTGCAGCGGGAACTCAAAACACCCATCTGCCTCGACGAACCGATCAAATCCCCCGATGACGCCCGCAAAGCTATCGAGCTGGGCTCAGGCAAGATCATCAATCTCAAAAACGGCCGCGTCGGCGGCCACACGCAGTCAAAACTCATCGAGCAAACCTGCCGCGAAGCCAACATCCCCGTCTGGTGCGGCGGCATGCTCGAAAGCGGCATCGGCCGCGCCCACAACATCGCCATCTCAACTCTCGCCGGCTACACAATGCCCGGCGACGTCTCCGCCTCAAAACGCTACTGGCACGAAGACATCATCGATCCGGCAGTCGAGGTCTCACCCGAGGGAGCGATCACTGCTCCGGAAGGGCCCGGGATCGGGTTTGAGGTGAGGCGGGATCGAATCGAGAAAGTGACGATGCGTAAAACCAGACTGGCCTGAGAATGATGACTTGCGTGAAAGATAAACAAGATTACGACACGATGATCCTGCCGCGTAGCGGCCCAAAGAATTTAGGCGGTGTGGCGAGACCCACGGCCTGACCGCGCATTGACGTCCGAAAAAATACACCTAATTTTCGGCAGGTGAATTGGCTTCGAGAGGCCGCCTTCTTTCGGACTCAGAAGCCTTATTGCAAAACGCAGATCTGGCTTGAAAATTTCTCCATGTCTAGGCTTTTATCGTGGTCACCGCAGATTTTCTTAACACGATCAATATATTTTTGCCGAGTGGCACCGGGACGAAGGATTCGACGCGTTTGACGATGGGGACGGCGAGGCGATCGTATAGGGTAACGGCGGAGGGGGATAGGTCTTCGGAGCGGAGGATGCGGTATTTGATGAACCAGGGGATGATGCCGGCGAGGTCGAAGTAGCCGGATCGCACGATGTCGAAACCGGCGGTGCGGCATTTTTCTTCGAGCTCGCGTTTGGCGTAGCGGCGGAAATGGCCGACCTTGCGGTCGAAATCGCCGTAGAGAGCCTGGAGAGCGGGGACGAAGATGAGGCAGCGGCCGCCCTCGGCGAGGGTATGTTGGATGGTCTGCAGTTCGGCGAGGTCATCCTCGATATGTTCGAGGACGTTGATGTAAATGATCGTATCGGGCCGGGCCTTTGCGGCGATCGTGTCGGCTGCGTTGCGGAATATCGAGTGATATAGCGAGACGTCGGTTTTGGTTTCGATGGTGGAAATATTGCGTTCGAGATGATGGAACATTTCGGACGGCTCGACGAGCGACAATTTGCGGGGTGACTCGGCCAGCAGGAGCCAGGAGAAGTTGCCGGTGCCGGCACCGACCTCGACGATGTGTTCGCCGAGATATGGCCTGAATTCGTCGAGGATCCAACGGTGATAATTGACCGCGAAGGACATCGCCTCGAGGTCTTTGCCGATGTAGACGGGGTTATCAGTCATTCAGGTCGGCACGGAGCAGGTGCGGCTCGCGTTTGGGTAGAGTGTGGAACGAAGGATCAAATGAACTCTTACGGCTGACCAGCAGATTGTATTTGACGATGTAGATGAGGGCGGCGACGCCATCGCTGAAGCCGATCTTTTTGCCTTCGTCGTACGTCCGGCCGTAGTAGCTGATCGGCACCTCATAGACAGCGCATTTTAGTTTGGCGACCTTGGCGGCAGCCTCGACCTCGAATCCGAAACCCCGCGACGTAATGACCATATTACGAATGATCTCTCCGCGAAAGGCCTTGTAGCATGTTTCGATATCGCTCATGTTGAGATTCGTGAGGCAATTGGAGATGAAGGTGAGCGTCTTATTTGCCAGGTAATGGGTGAAATAGAGAATGCGCGCGGTCTTTTTGACGATGAAACGCGAGCCGAAACAGACGTCAGCGTGGCCCTGGATGATCGGGGCGATGACGTCGGCGATCTCGGTGGGGTCGTATTCGAGGTCGGCGTCCTGCACGATCACGACTTCGCCTCGCGTCAATGCAAACCCTGTCTTGAGAGCCTCGGTCTTGCCGCCGTTTTGTTTGTGGCGAATATATCGGATCTGCGGGTGCCAATCCGCAAGCTGCTTTGCGATGGCAGGCGTTCGGTCGGTCGAGAAATCATCGACGATTATCAGTTCGAGCAGGTGCGGGACCGTCATCACCCTTTCCACGATCGCCGTGAGAGTCGCCTCTTCGTTGTACGCGGGCATAAC
>JBGTBC010000208.1:0-11383 GCA_041749555.1 Pyrinomonadaceae bacterium
GGTTGGCCGGGATATCGAAGTACGCAGTTGCACTTTGGGCGTTTTTAGAAAGCACCGCGAAAACTCTCTCCCGCCAGCGTGCCATGCCCGATCGTTTGCTCGTTGAGATTATCGTTTCTCGTCCGACGAAATAGGTGGTCTCCGCGGGATCGAATTTGAACCCTGGCTGGGTTATGCTGGCAAGCTCCCGAGGGACATTCGGATCTTCCATATATCCGTAATAGATCTTTGCACGGCTGAACCCGTGGCCCATCACTTCAAAGCGGATCCGTTCTTCGGGAATTACATACGGAATTGGCCTCGTCTTCACAGTAACGAACACTACTCGTTCATGAAGTACTTTATTGTGCGAAATATTGTGCAAAAAGGCTGACGGAGTTCGTGTCGCGTTCCCGTTCATGAATATGGCGAGCCCGGGAACTCGGGTGATCTTCTGACGGCCAATGGTGTTGAGAAACTCCTCCAATATCTGAGTCTCTCTCTCAGTACGTCTTTGTAGAATGCTCCGGCCTTTTTTCCACGTCATCATTACGAGGAAGATCAATGCCGCCAGCAATAACGGGAACCAGCCTCCGTCAAAAACCTTAATGATGTTAGCTCCAAAAAACGATAGATCTATGATCAGGAAGAATGAACATAGAGCGGCCGTCGGCAAAAACCCCCAATTCCACCGTTCGCGGGCGACAAAGTAAAACAAAACAGTGGTGATCACCATCGTCGAAGTGACTGCAATGCCATATGCTGATGCAAGACGGCTTGAGGTCTGAAATCCGAGCACAACTGCAATACAGCCGATCATTAAAGCCCAATTCACGGCCGGAACATAGATCTGCCCAAATTCCCGGCTTGATGTGTGCTGGATCTTAAGGCGGGGAATAAAACCTAGCTGTACTGCCTGCATCGTGAGCGAAAACGCGCCGGAAATAACCGCTTGCGACGCGATGATCGCCGCTGATGTTGCCAATAGGATCATCGGATAAAGTGCCCAAGACGGGGCAAGCAGATAAAACGGGTTCTCGGCCATTCCCGGATCTTCGAGGAGCAGGGCTCCCTGCCCGAAATAATTTAGCAGCAACGCGGGTAACGCGATCGTAAACCATGCGAGCCTGATCGGCTTCCGCCCGAAATGCCCCATGTCAGCGTAAAGAGCCTCCCCTCCGGTGACAACCAGAAATACTGAACCGAGGATGATAAAGCCATGCCAGCCGTTTCGTATGAAGAAGTCTACGCCGAAATAAGGATTTACGGCCGCAAGGATATGTGGGTGACCGATGAGCTGCACAGTGCCGAGAGTGCCGAGAACGATAAACCAAAGCAACGTCACGGGCCCGAATATCCTGCCCACTCCGGCCGTTCCGCGGATCTGGATCAGAAACAGCCCGACGAGTATTGCGATAGTTATCGGAACCACGAAAGGCGTCATTAGCGGCGTCGCTACCGACAGCCCTTCCATAGCACCGAGTATGGAAATGGCGGGCGTCAAAATTCCGTCGCCGTAAAGCAAGGCTGCTCCGAAAATACCGATAGCGATGAGCACCCGTTTTTCCGTTCGCCCGGACGGTTTAATCGGGGTTGCGAGGGTTGCCAGGGACAAGATGCCTCCTTCGCCATTGTTATCGGCCCGCAAAATGAAAACGAGGTACTTGATCGAGATCACGATGATCAGTGACCAAAAGATCAGTGACAAAACTCCGAGAATATTGTCGTGTGTTGGAGCGATGGCATGCGGACCATGAAAACACTCGCGGATAGCATAAAGCGGCGAGGTCCCGATATCGCCGTAGACGACGCCAAGGGCGGCAAGCGACAGCACGAAAAGATACGGCCCGCGAGGCGACTCCTTTTGGATATGGACATCGGCGAATGTGGAATGGATATCGTTTATAGGTTCTGACATTAAAATAAATCGGTCTGCCTGCTTACCTATCGCTCAGGTCCAGGAAATATGAACCGATCAGCAGCAGAGGAATTGAGATAAAGATAAAGAATGTTCCGACCGCGTTCAGCAATCTGTTATTTGGCATGATCGCGTGGACAATTGTCACGACAAAGCCTGTAATCACACTAGAGAACCCGAGGAAGAAAAATGTCCCTGTGAGCAGCGTAAGTCTGATAAATTTTTGGTCACGGCTCTTTGCGTCTATCTCGTGAATGCCCGTCTGATCCGAGTGCATAGCGTGATCATAGACGTGAAGAGATAATGATGGGCTAAAGAAGTAATAAAGAAACCGTAAAGATTAGGAATAAGGTATAAACCTATATCCTACCCAAGGTTCGGTTAGCAGATATTTCGGAGAGGAGGGCTCGACCTCGATCTTTTTTCGGAGCGTGCCGACAAAAACTCTCAGGTATTCCGTCTGCTCGGTTGAATCTCCGCCCCAGATCGCACTCAGGATATTCCTGTGTGTAATGACCTTGCCGCGAGTACGAAACAAATAGACAAGGAGGTCGAACTCCTTTGGCGTCAGATGAACCGGTTTGCCGGCAACGGTAACCTCTCGCGTTTCGATATTGATAGAGAAATCGCCGTCTTCGAGTTTCGTTTCGGCCTCGCCCTCGGTATCGGGGACTCGTCTTATAGCGGCACGCACTCGAGCGAGCAGTTCGTTGATGCCGAACGGCTTGGTTACATAGTCGTCGGCACCAGCATCGAGGGCCGCAACCTTAGTTCGTTCGTCGCCTTTAACGGATAACACGATGATGGGTATTTTCGAAATCTTGCGGATCTCGCGACATAAATCAATACCGCTCATTTCCGGCATCTGCAGGTCGGTGATGATCAGGTCGGGGTGCCAGTCGTGAAAAGTGTCGATCGCCGCGATCGCATCAGCGGCGGTCCGTACGTCATAGCGATGCGCGGAAAGGCTGTGCCTCAGGGTGCGAGTGATCTGCGGCTCGTCATCGACAACAAGTATTTTTCGGTTATCTACCATCAGGCGGTCAGAAACTTGACAATAATCTTCGTGCCCTTGCCACGGTCTCCACCATCGATCTCGACACTTCCGCCGTGGGCTTCGACGATGCCGCGCACGATCGCGAGACCTAGGCCCATGCCCGAGGTAGCTTTGTCGGCCCGGACGAATTTCTCAAACACACGTTCGCGCATCTCGGGCGGTATGCCTTTTCCTTCGTCATTCACTAATACGGCGACCTTGCCATCCTCCCGTCGTGCCTCGACAGTGATCACAGAGCCCACGGGGGAGTATTTCACAGCGTTCTCGTAGAGATTGTATATCACCTCGGCCACGGCTCGCTCGTCGGCTCGAACGAGCGGAAGTTCAGAGTCGGTCAAAACATTGGTAATATGACCGCTCGCTATTGAGCGAGCGCGCTCAATGGCGCTCGCTATAGCTACTTCGACATTCGCGACCGTGCTTATACCGTCGGCCGAACCTGCTTCAATGCGGGCAAGCTCTACCATGCCTTCGATAAAACGGTTCAGACGATCGGTTTCTTCATCGATGATCTCCAGGAATTCCGTACGTCCGCTGCTATCCAGTTCGATAGTTCGATGTCCACCTTCACTATCCAGCAATGTTGTAACGGCGGCCTTAATCGAGGTCAACGGGGTTCTGAGGTCGTGAGTAACCGCATCAAGCAGCGAAGATTTTAATTTTTCGCTTCGGCGCATCGCTTCAGCGCTCGCTGCTTTCTCAAATGCTTCCTGGAGCTCAATGTACAGGCGTTCGGCCTCTCTAGCTCGCCGTCGAGCGTAGGCAGACATTTCACCGGCGACGATTGCCGTGATTGTAAACGATGCCCATGCAACGAGATTTTGAGGGTCCGCGATGAACCATGTGCGAACCGGCTGCAGGAAGAAGTAGTTGAAACAGAGCATCGCTATGAACGAGGCGAGCAATGCGGGATTACGTCCGAGAAATGTCGCGAAACAGAGGATGATCAGTAGGAAGGTAAGAGCAACCGTCGTTGAATTGATCTGACCCGAAAACGGCATCAAAATGACGGTCGCGGCCAGGATCGTTGCTATTGACAATCCGTAGCGGAAAAGCCTTCCACTGGTAAATGTATCGAACTTCATCTCGGAAATTTCACGATCTGATTCAATTTTATGACGACCCAACGGCCGCAATTGCGAACATACCCTATTTCTTCGAAATTGTATAAGTACGCTAAAAATGCAAAAAAAGCGGGGTGGTTATCCCGCTCGATGTTGCAAATATTGGATCATGGCCACCTGTACTTTTTGTAGCCGCCAGCTAAGGCGACTTCATATGAAGTGCTTAGGCAGGGTGATCTTTATTTGTGATCGGGATCTGGGTCCCGTTCCTTTGCCTGGCTGTCCTCGTCGCTTAGCGAGATGCCGAAGATGCTGGGTTCGTTTATGAATTCGGCGAGCTTCTCGGGGTTGAATGTGGCGCGGATCACGGCGGCCTGGTTTTTCTCGACGGTGACTACGGTTACCTTTAAATTCTTGCCGGCCTCGCGAATGTACATATAGGCATTCTGCCCGTCACGGGATCGAACACGGAATACGGGGCTCCATTCGGGGCCGAACGAATTTTGCAGAGCATTTTGCATCTCGGTGTCGAGAGTGTCACGGGAAAACTGAAGGTCCTGAAAGAGCGTGACGTTAAAACTTTTGACCCCGGCCGGGCGAACGACCTTGACCGCTAGCTTGGCGAGCCACATAAACCGGACATTTACCTTCTTCGCACGGTATTTAGATTCGAGGTGTTTTACGATGGCATCATATTCACTTTTCTTTGCGTCCGCGGCCGGAGCCAAGAGGGTGACCGTGAGCAGCAGCAGAAGTGACGAGATCAGTAGATTCTTTCTTGAGAACATCGAGTTTACTCCTCCTCATTTCCAGGTTTTTTCGAGCTGTTCCCGTCTTGTTCGATGTCGATCTTCGGAATATTGAGCCTTCCGCTTAGTTCGACCAGGGCGTCAATATCGATCTGGCCGATGACGTTAACCACGGCGACGCTTTTCGATTCCGAAATGACGACCGCGACACCACTCATCACATCGCCCGTGAACATCGTGAAAACATCGATCTTCTGGTTGTTCTTCTTGCTGCGAACATTGGCGAGGCGTTCCCAACCTGGTGTATTTAGCTGTGATCGAAGTTCGTCCACCTCGGCGAGGTTGTATTCGTTCTCGTTCTCAAAACGGTAGACCCGCACGTAGATGCCTTTGAGGCCGCTGATGGCCTCGCCGACCTTTCGGGCTTCGTCGTCTTTCACCTTTAAAGTCACTCGTTTGGCAAGGTCGAGCATTTTACCGTCAATGTTGACCTCGACCACGTCGCGGGCACGGGTTTCCATGCCTTTCAGCCGCTCGAACTGGAGCCGGGCGTCCTGTCCGCTGACATTGGTGACCGCAAAGGCACCGAGCACGATCAGGGCGGCCCTGAATGTAAAATTAATAAATCTATGCATGATCTGTCTCCTTATCATTTATCGTTAACGGTGTCATTTTGCTCTACACCGTTGATACTGTCCTGAACCAACTGCAGCTTTGAGCTGGAAATAGCCAGGGCGAGCATAAGCTGGCCGTAGGCGTATTTCTCTTCTTTGGTAAGCACAGGATCGACGCGGGGGCCGCGTAATCTGGCCGCCTGAGCGGCGTTTTTTCGCCTGGCAATGGTTTTCTGCTTTTTCACTGCCAGGATGTGTTTTGGGGTCATTTCGATCTTTTCCGGCGTCTCGATATCCGCGGTAATAACGGGCCGAGTCCCTTCGGGCATTTGAATTGCTGTCAGTGAAACTGGCTCGCCGCTGAATTCGCTGAGGTTCCAGATACCGATCGAAACCACTGCAAGAGCGACGCAGGCGGCCATTGCAAATATCCATGGCTGCCGGCTTCCCTTTGTTTTTGCGGGGAACGGCACGACATTAGTGGCTGCCGCGGGCTCTTCCCTGAAGCGGAAACCGGAGAGGAGTTCCTCAAACCGCTCAATTTCCGGGTCGCTGCCTGTTTTGTCCCAAAGATATTCCTGTTTCATTTTTCCACCCCTGTGATCCCGAGCCTGGTTCTGAGCATTTCCATTCCGCGGTGAAGATTTACCCTGACCGATTCCGGCGTGAGGCCCGTTCGGGACGCGATCTCGTTCCCTGTCATTCCCTCGACCAGCCGTAAAATTAGCGTTTCGCTGTAGGCTTCCGGCAAGGCGCGGATCGCCGCTAACACTTCGCTCGCTTCTGTCTTCTTTTCATCACGGCCTCGAATGTCATCAGGAAGCTCAACGCCCGGCTTAGCAGCCCGATAATGCTCGACCGCCCGGTTGCGGGCGATCCTTGCAAGCCATCCGCCAAGTGCCTTTGGATCGCGAACCGTTTCGAGATTCTTGTAAGCCGAAAGAAACACGTCTTGCGTCAGGTCCTTAACATCGTCGTACGGCACTCGAGCGAGCAATATTCCGTGTATCATCGGCGCATATGAACGGTAGATCTCATTAAATGAATCTTCGTCGCCGGCACAGGCTTGTTCAAGAAGCAATTCTTCCGCAGACACACTTTCACTCTCCGGGGCCGCTGCCGGTGCTGCGTAAAGATATATTGCTCTCGCGTGTTCAGCCATTACTGTTACTACAATCTCGGGTTCTCGAGAACGGATTCCGTGTGTGTGCCGGTAATATAGACGAAATTTAGAGATAAATGTTAACTATTTATGTTAAAAAACTTTGCGATCGGCGAATCATAGCGACAAATACCGACTTTTTCCCCGTTAAGATCATCTAAATCGGGTAAGCGTTATGAATCGCCAAGGTTTTGCTTTTTGAGCTATTATTCTCGTGCGAATAGCGGCGTCAACACCAGTGGATGTTAATAAATCTGACC
Source organism: Pyrinomonadaceae bacterium (assembly GCA_041749555.1). Lineage (GTDB taxonomy): Bacteria > Acidobacteriota > Blastocatellia > Pyrinomonadales > Pyrinomonadaceae > OLB17. Next base: position 6,804 of record JBGTBC010000208.1, read on the forward strand.
GATGAGCAAATTGTCGAGCTGGCGGTACGCGAAGATCCAAATGCCTTCAGCGAGATCGTTAGACGATGGGACCGAAAGATCTTCGCCCTGTGCTTTGGCATGCTCGGCCGAGAGGATGACGCCCGCGATGCCGCGCAGGAGACATTTATCGCCGCGTACCGCAATTTGGCCGGATTTCGAGGCGATGCAAAGGTTTCTTCGTGGCTGCACCGTATAGCGGTCAACCAGTGTTTGACAACCAAACGGCGTCAGCGGTCGAGGGCCGAGGACCTGATCGATGATGAGAATGGTGAGGAAGACCGGGTCTTTGTAGCTTCCGCGCTGAATTCGCCAGCAAAGCGAATCGAGAAGACCGAGCGGATGAAGCTGGTTAGGCAGGCCGTAACGGCTTTGCCCTCGGACCTCCGTCAGGTGATCGTGATGAAGGAATTTGAGGAAATGACTTTTCAGGAGATATCGGAAACGCTCGAACTGCCGCTTAGCACGGTAAAAAGCCGGCTGTATACGGCGTTGAAACAATTACGGATGAAGCTCGAACGAACTCCTGTGGAAGTAGTTTAAAGAAGTGATGCTAAATAAAGGAATTACAGATAGTTGTGGACGATCGGACGAGATCCTTGCGTATATTTACAAGGAGATCGAGTCGGAAAAAGTGATCGGGTTTGAAACTCACTTAGCTGGTTGCGAGAGCTGCACCGATGAGTTTGCGGCCGTCTCGGATGCGAGATTTTCGGTATTTGAATGGCATAAGGAAGAGTTTTCACATCTTCCGACCCCGGAGTTTTCGATACCCTATGTCGCAAAAACAGTGGAATCTGCCGGTTTCTTTACGGCGGTCGGCGAAATGATCAGAAACGTCGGCTGGCCCGCAACTGTTGCGGCCACGATAGCCGTGTGCGTCGGGCTGGGATTTGCGATGATGATGTGGGTGAATAGCGGCGGCAATGAGATCGCTCGCGTGGAAGTCGATGGCGGTTCGGGCCCGGCTGATAGCCCGTCGCCGATAGCTGCACTAACGAGACCTTCGGTAATTGAAAGTTCAGACCGTCCTGAGCCAGAGCTCCTTCCAAATTTACCTGAAGGCACTTACGTTCCAGCTCGTGTGAATAAAAATAGGAAACTTTCTTCACCAAAAGCACCGGTAAATCGGCCGCGGACAAATTCCCTTCCCGTGATGAGCAGAGCTCCAGTTTTGAGCAGCTATGTGGACATTGAGGACCGATCTTTGCGACTGTCGGATCTATTAGACGAGGCGGGTGGCTAGACGGAGGAACATATGAGAACAGGTATCTATAGAATTGTATTTTTCCTGGCGGTAGTGCTTTTCACATCAGCCTCTGTTTTGGCCCAGGAAGCCACAGTTCCGCAGGGCGGTCAGGATCAGGCTCGGCGGCAGAACAATCCCGGTGCCAACATCCTTCGTCAATTGGGGCTTAGCCGTGAGCAGATGCAGCAGATCAGGCAGTTTAACGTCCGCAGGCAGCCAATGATGGACGCAGCCCAACGACGCTTTCGCGAGGCAAATCGACGTCTGGACGAATCGATCTATGCGGACCAGCTCGTTGAGACCGAAGTGCAGGAGCGGATAAAAGAAGTTCAGCTATCGCAGGCTGAGCTGATCAGGCTGCGATCGATGAGCGAACTGTCGATCCGAAAGATATTGACGCCTGATCAACTCAACAAGTTCAGAAGGCTAAGGCAGCGGTTTGACGAGGTGAATTCACGGCCGGGACGACAGGCGGCCAGGTTGCCGCAGAGCGACGGCAAACCTCCGGTTCAGCCCGCGCCACGCCGCGATTAAGAAACAGATTTAGTGATGGTTTGACTTGGCCGACCTCGAAAAGGTCGGCTTTGTTTTGTTTGAAACCGAGTTTTAGTTCATTATATTCGTTGACCGAATCCCAATCTTTAAGTAATCCGAAATGAACTTGATCACGAAGTTTCTTTTAGAGTTGCAGGAGGTGACAGAGCTGTTGTGGCGGGTCCTCAAGGGGCTTCGCAAGAAACCGCGCTATTTCAACGAGATCGTCAATCAGATGGACCACATCGGGGTCGGCTCGTTGGGGATCGTGGTGCTGACCGGATTTTTTACCGGCGGAGTTTTGATACTTCAGGCTTATCCAACGCTGGAGTACTACGGCGCTCAGAGCAACGCAGGGCAAGGAGTGGCCACATCGCTTATTCGCGAACTCGGCCCCGTGCTGACCGCACTTATGGTTGCCGGCCGAGTAGGCTCGTCCATTTCCGCCGAACTCGGATCGATGGTGGTATCGCAACAGATCGATGCAATGCGGGCCCTGGGCACCTCACCGGTGCGAAAACTTGTAACACCTCGAATCGTAGCACTTTTGATATCGCTGCCGCTCCTGACCATAGCTGCCGACCTTTTCGGCCTGATAGGCGGCGGGATTGTTGCAAACCAGATATATGGCCTCGATACAAATCTTTATGTATCGTCTGTCCGAGCAGGCACTTCGATCGACGATCTGATCGCCGGCATCATAAAGCCGATATTCTTTGGCATCATCATCGGGCTGATATCGTGTTACAAGGGCCTGAGCACTACGGGCGGAACGGTCGGTGTAGGCGTTTCAACGACACAGGCTGTTGTCGTTTCGTCGATTTGGGTGATCATCGCGGATTTCTTTCTCTCGAAGCTCCTCATGTCCGTACTCGACAGCACATTATTTTAAGCGGCTAGATCTATGTCATTTGAATCTCTTCAAAATTACGACAGTGATGACGGCCCCGAAGTTGTGGACGGGAAAAACAGCCGTGTGCAGCCCGTGATCGAATTTAGGGATGTGGACCTCGCCTTCGACGATCAAGTGATCCTTGATGGGGTGAGTTTTACAGTTCGCAGGGGAGAAACGAAGATCGTTCTTGGGGGTTCGGGTACGGGGAAATCAACGATCATCAACCTGATCCTGGGCCTTCTGAAACCGGACGATGGACAGATCTTCATTAATGGCGAAGACGTGACACACGTTGACGATGCGGACCTGATGCGGATCCGTAAGAAGATCGGAATGGTGTTTCAGGAAGGAGCATTGTTCGATTCCCTTTCCGTTTACGACAATGTTGCTTACCGCCTGCACGAGGAAAAGGTCGATGAGGATGAAGTTGAGCACGAGGTGCTTAGAATGCTAAGGTTCGTTGACCTGGAGGATGCGATCGACAAAATGCCTGCCGAACTTTCAGGCGGTATGCGGCGCCGTGTCGGTATCGCGCGGGCATTGGTTGGCAATCCGGATATTGTCCTTTTTGACGAACCGACGGCTGGCCTTGACCCACCGACAGCCCGAACTATCTGCGAACTCGCGATCAAGCTGCGGGATATCGAGGACGTTTCGTCGATCTTCGTAACGCACGAGATGAATAATCTCGAATACTTATCGTCTGAATACGCGGTCCTCGACCGAGAAGGCAATGTGCATTTTGAACAAGAGGGAAATACGCTGAGTCTCATTAACACCGGGGTCATGATGCTTCGTGACGGAAAAATAATATTCAGCGGCACGGATGAGCAGTTACGCCATGCCGATGACCCGTATATACTTAGATTTATCCGAGGTAAAAAAGAATAGATGCCCAGAAGCAAACAAAAGATCACGCTTAGCGAACTTCGTGTCGGCATCTTTATGCTTTCGGCACTGTTGATTACGGCATTTCTTATCCTGAACTCTACGGGCAGCTTCAATCCGTTTGAAAAGAAGATGCGGCTTAAGGCGAGATTTGCCTCAGCCGACGGATTGCGAGCGGGTGCAGACGTGCAGTTGGCCGGGATCTCGATAGGTAAGGTGGAAGACGTTAAATTTCTGCCTCCTGATTCGCCCGAGGGTGAAAGGATCGAAGCATCTCTGTATGTCGGCCAGACACTAAATGGAAAACCTATTACCGAGCTTATCCGAACGGACTCGACGGCCCAACTGATAGCAACGTCCATCCTCGGCAACGATAAGATCGTGAATATTGCTCCGGGCACGTCGAAAGGAACACCGGTGGACGAGAATTCGATCCTCAAGACCAGTACGCCTATCGGGCTAAATCAACTGACCGCAACCGGCAACGACCTGCTCGAACAGATCAATAAGCTGGCTGTACCGGCAAACGAGATCCTGAATAAAGCTAATCAGGGTGAAGGGACGCTCGGGCGTGTAATAAATGATGAACAGCTTTACGAGAGCCTGGACGGAGCAGTAACCGAGACTCGAGCGACTATGACGCGACTGCAGACTACTGTCGATCGATTGAATCGCGGCGAAGGGAGCGCCGGGAAATTGCTCAACGATCCGGAGCTTTACAATAATCTGAATAAAACCGTTTCGCAGCTTGAATCTATATCGGCCGATATCCGAGGGGGGCGAGGGTCAGCAGGAAAGTTCATAAATGATGACGCGTTCTATGTAGAGACCCGGAACGCGGTGACCGAATTAAGAACGGCGGCTGAGAAGATCTCGTCTATCGCCGACGACGTTAAGTTGCTTACCGCGGACCTTAGAGAAGGTAAGGGTACGGCCGGAAAACTGTTTAGGGACGAAAAATTGTACGAGGACACCCGCGAGGCGGTGGCTCGATTC
>JBGTBC010000209.1:0-1116 GCA_041749555.1 Pyrinomonadaceae bacterium
CTTGATCAATAGATTTGATGCTGAAAAAGGCTAAATGTTATGAATAAAGTACTCGCTCTTATAAATAGAACATCGGCCCTCGCTATCGTATTGGCTTTACTGGCCCCGGCTATGATCTTTGGGTCGGACGTCCGATCAAAATCCGCATCTCTCACCGACGACCAGAAGATAATTCATGTATTGAACAGGCTTGGATTTGGTGCGCGGCCCGGCGATGTCGAAAAAGTGAAGGCCATCGGCCTACAGAAATACATCGACCAACAGCTTGATCCGGCGTCGATCTCAGATACGTTGGCCGAAAGCAAGGTTCGGGGCATGGACACCTCAAAGCTGACCACGAGCGAGCTTTTCGCAAAATATCCGAATCCCGGAGCTCTTCTTCAACAGCTCGAGGGCGGACGAGCGGCGCAGGCAAATGCTCAGAACCAGCGGCCGATGCCCCAGGGTGCGAATCCCCCGGCGGCCCCGCAGGACGAAGCTGCGATGACACAGGCGGAACAGCGTGAGCGGCGTCAAAAGATCAATGATCTCTATCGCAAATACGATCTCAAACCTGCCGCTCAGCTTCTGCCGCAAATAGTGGCTAACCGCGTACTGCGCGCCGTATATTCAGAAAAGCAGCTGCAGGAAGTAATGGTCGATTTCTGGCAAAACCATTTTAATGTGTTTGCCGGCAAGGCGGCGGTCCGCTGGTACATACCCAGCTACGAGCGTGACGTAATTCGCGCGAATGCTCTGGGCAACTTCAAGGATCTCGTTGTCGGTACGGCACAGCATCCGGCGATGCTCTTTTATCTCGATAATTTCGAATCGAGATCTCCGGTCAATCAGAACGCCGCGGGCGATGCGAATGCGCAGCGTATCCAGAACATGATACGGAGCGGACAGCCGCTGCCGCGGCAGGCCCGCGAAAGGCTGAAGCGGCAATTTGGCTTTAATGACGAACAGCTCGATCAGCGACTAAAAGAAATGCGTGCTGGCGGTTTACCTGCTCAGCAGCGACAGCAGCGAGGCATTAACGAGAACTATGCCCGCGAGCTTATGGAACTGCATACGCTCGGTGTCGACGGCGGATATTCCCAAAAGGACATTGTAGAGGTCGCCAAAGCCTTTACC
>JBGTBC010000210.1:0-3290 GCA_041749555.1 Pyrinomonadaceae bacterium
GCGGGCAGGGTCGTGGCAAAAGCGCTGAAAGAACCCTCATTATTTCCTGCGAGAGCGTTCTCATTCTTACGATAGTTCGAGTACATTGCGCCAAATTTGAACGCGTGACTACCCTTAAGCCACGTTACGCTGCCGGCATAGTTCTTTTTGTTCGAGAAATTATCGTAAGGGCCGAAACTCGTCAACCCCTGGAAACCATTGCCCGTCACCGATGGGATTCGATCACGCGTGTTGACATACGGCAGGGTCACTGGGATCGATGTCTGAGCGAGTGACAGCAGTCCGATATTCTCACTAAGGATCGCACCGTAGCCATAGTTGTAACGCCCCTCAATAATAAAGTTAGAACTGACTGCGTAGGTGGTTTGAAATGTATGCGTTTTCCCCGGCGAATTCGTCGAGGTGGTCGACACCCCAGGCAGACTCGATCCCGATGAAAAGAGGGCATTACCGTCCAAGGTGGGTATCTTATCCTGCTGGTAGCGGTAATACATAGACCATTTGTCATTTACGCTGTGATCGATCTTAAACAGTTCTTGACGAAAATCAGATTCGTTTGCGATTTGCGAAGTGTAACCATAGATATTTGCAGTAGTACGGTTATTGGGCGATGCCAGTTTTCTATAGATGCCGTTGAGATACGCTAATGCCGTCGGATTGATCTGAGCCGCAGGTATCGGTGAGCCGGCAGGCAGAATATTTGAACCCGTGCATGTCTCAGCAAGGTAAGTACGATTTATACATACCGGAATTGGGAACACGCCGTTCTTGAGAAGGTCATCGGGAACAGTGGTTGTAACAGCCGAGGTAAAGCGGCGGTCATACCGATACTCAGTCGAGAAAAAGAAGAATGTCCGATCATATCGCTTAAAGTAGGGTTCATCGGGATCGCGTTCGCCAAAGTTAAGGAAATACACGGGACCACCGACAGTACCGCCGTAGTTGTAATACGAAAAAGGGGCCCTCATCGCCTTGCCATCTTCGGCTCGTCGGCCAAAGGGCGGGTTTCCGGTGATGGAATTAACCAAAAAGCTATTCGCGTTGTACTCTTCCTTCCTCATGAAGTTAAATGCACTTCCACGGAACCGGCTTCCGCCCGATCGCGTCACAACATTGATCTGGCCGCCGCCGCTTCGCCCCGCTTCCGCGGGGTAAAGGGAACGCTGGATCTGAAACTCGCCGATCGAATCGACGCTTGGGTAAGCTTGAATCGTGATATTCGAACCGCGATCCGTCACATCCGCGCCGTCAACCGTAAAAGTGTTCTGGCTGCTGCGCGCACCGTTGACCGAAATATTGATCGTGTTAGCCTGGCCGTCAGGATTTGTTGTACCGACATAGACCTGATCCGCGAGATCGTTAGTAACGCCGGGGGCAAGGGTAATAAGTTGAACCCAGTTTCGGTTATTTATCGGGATCTCTCTGGCCTGGGCCCCGGTGATCACCGTCGAGCTGGTCGCCGACACCGTGTTAATCGCGACCTGGTCAGCCACGATCGTCACGGTTTCCTCAATATTTCCAGCCACCAGAACGACCGACAGATCGCGGTTCTGACCGACCTCGACGCGAACGTTGGTCTGCACGGACTTTTTAAAATTCGGCGCCTCAACGGAAACAGCATAAATACCGGTCGGAAGTTTAGGAGCCGAAAACTCACCGTTCGCATTAGTCGTAGCCGTTCTGGTGGTTACATTTTGGGCGGTATTCGTGATAGTGACGGTCGCTCCCGCGACCACAGCTCCGTTAGCGTCTTTTACGTTTCCAACGATGTTGCCAGTGATTTCTTGCGCAAGAGAGGCGGTCGCAAGCGATAGGAGTATGGCGACTCCAAGACTGAAAAATAACAGCGATTTTTTGCTCATTTTCTTCCTTCCTTTTACGAATTTGTCATCGAGAATTTTATCGGAACCCATAAGAATAATTTACGTTAATGGAAATTTATCCAAATTTTCGTTATCGTTCCACGCTCACTTTCGGAACTGGTTTTTGCAAAACCATTGATACTAAACGTCTTGTTACGAAAATGTGAAAATCGAAATGTTTATAACTCTTAACTTGTCATTTGTAAAGCAAAAATGATGCCCGACGAGAGGCAAAACTCGTATTTTTTTCTACAATTGTTTTTTGTATCTCTGCGGGTGGATCGCCGCGTTTGATACGATCCAGGACTTCCTGATTTACAAGCAGCCGAAGGTACCTGTCCACCTGCCATTCGGCCGGATACAGACTGCGGAGCGCAGCCGCGAATTCAATACCCATTCGCACGGAATCAAATGCGTTACGGTCTGTGATAATGACATTGACGCCGCTGCATTCTTCATCTTTGAAAACCGAGGCATTCGGCTTGAACCTGATCGGCACGAATCTCACTCCGGGCAGATTCCTTGCGTTCAGATGGGCGGCAAGCTTCCGGCCGTCGAGCCATGGAGCTCCGACGATCTCAAAGGGCGTATCAGTGCCGCGGCCGACGGATAGATTGGTTGTTTCGAGCAGCCCGATACCGGGATAAAGCGTCGCCTGGGTAAGCGAGCGCATATTCGGCGATGGATTTACCCAGGTCTGGCCCGTTTCGTCGAACCACATTGCCCGCGTCCATCCTTCCATTTTTATCACTCGCAGATCGGCCCCGATCTTCCGTTCGGTGTTCATCATCATCCCGAGTTCGCCTATCGTCAGGCCGTACCGGACGGGCGTCGTATGCGCGGCTATAAATGCCAGCTTATCTTCGTCTGCAAGCGGCCCCTCGACCGATACACCGTTTATCGGATTCGGCCGGTCGAGAACAAAGACCGGCTTCCCTGCCTTTGCCGCCTCTTCCATTACGTTCTTCAACGTTGCGGTATAAGTGTAAAATCGTGCGCCGATATCTTGAATGTCATACACGAGAGCGTCGAGATCTTTTAGATGTTCGGGCTTTGGCCGCCGTGTCTCGCCATAAAGTGAAAATATAGGGAGCCCGGTCTTTTCGTCTTTTGAATCGTCGATCTTCGCAATATCTAATTCCCCGCGGATGCCGTGTTCCGGAGCAAACAACGCAACAAGCTGCACATTGGGTGCTTCTTTCAGTATGTCGATCGTCTGCTTCCCTGTCAGATTGCGGCCCGTATGGTTTGTAACCAATCCAATACGCTTGCCGTCAAGTTCCCTAAAGCCGTTCTTTTCAAGCACGTCGATGCCGTTAAGGACTGGAGCAAAACGAACCGGCGGTGGCCGTTGTGGTGCAACGACTATTTCCATGCGTCTAAAATCCGCGGCTTCCCACGCTTTTCTACCTGCCTCAGCCTGCAGAG
>JBGTBC010000211.1:0-3915 GCA_041749555.1 Pyrinomonadaceae bacterium
GAGCTAACGGCGGCAATATGGTACGTCTCGGTGGAGTTCTCTATGGTCTGGGTGGAGACATTTTACCTGCGGGCGTAAGCAAACCGGAGCTTAAGCCGATAATGTCCATCAGATCCCGGATATCGCATCTCAAAGCGATCCCTCCGGGAGAAAGTATCGGTTATGGTCGGACCTTCTCAACAAAACGCGAATCGATCATTGCCGCGATTCCCATCGGTTATCACGACGGATACCGGCGTGGGCTGTCGAACAAAGCGGAAATGATTGTGCGCGGCTGTCAGGTCCCGGTAGTTGGGCGCATTTCCATGGATTGGACAACAATCGATGTCACCAACATCCATGGCGTTTCGCTCGAAGATGAAGTAACGATAATCGGCCGTCAGGGAGATAAGTCGATCTTCGCGGAGGAACTTGCGGTCTTTATCGATAGCATTTCGTACGAGATCACCTGCGGGATCAGCAGGCGGGTACCGAGAAGTTTTGTCGGAAAAGATACAGACTACATCCGGAACATTTAAAACTGCCGCTGGAATCTGAACATTGCAAAAATGAACTGGCTTGCACATTTCCGGACTAGAGCATTCTTTCAAGGGCTTTACGCAAAAGCGATCCAGACTGACCTTCTTGGAAGTGCCGCGCAGGTAGCGTTTTATTTTTCTTTCGCATTTTTTCCGTTACTGCTCTTTCTGATAACGCTTTTGGGATTGATCCTTGAATCAGCCGACAGCCTACAGGCCGAGTTGTACCGATATCTTGCCGGGATACTGCCGCCAAGCGCTTATGACCTCGTGTTCTCAACCATGAAAGAAGTCGTCGAGGGAAGTTCGGGCGGAAAATTGACGTTAGGCCTCTTTGTAACATTGTGGTCAGCTTCCGCGGGTATCGATAGTTTGCGAAATGCACTAAACTCCGTTTACGAGGTAGACGAATCGCGGGCGTGGTGGAAAACCAAGCTCCAGTCGCTGTCCCTCACTTTCTTGTTCATATTGCTTCTGGCGTTTGCACTGGCGACTGTTACAGCCGGTGTAAGGCTGCTTGGTTCTGCTTTTGGCAGTGTCGGCGTCGATATAACATCGCCATGGATCCTGACAATCATCCAGGGAACCGCATTGTTAGTAACGATGCTGTTCACCACATCGGTTGTATACAACTGGCTTCCAAGCTTTAGAGAATTCCATTGCGTTTGGGTCAGCCCGGGTTCGGTTTTTGCGATCATATCGTGGGGCCTATTAACAGGCGGTTTTCGCCTCTGTTTGAATTACTTTAATTCGTATAACGCTACCTACGGATCACTCGGCGCGGTTATCATACTGATGCTGTGGATGTACCTCACCGGCATGGCCCTGCTTGTCGGCGGTGCGATAAATTCGGTGCTAACGGAAATGGCTGAGAGCGCCGGTGGCGAAGGGAGTACAAAAAGGCGTGCCATCGAGATAAACAAGGATCTGGCGAGATTAAATCAACACAATAGTTAAATCCATATGTCACTGATGCTGGGCGAGATAGCTGAACAGCCTGAGGTTCTCGAACGAACTATCGCTGCCGAAACCGATAAATACAAGCGACTGGGTCATTTTCTTCGCGGGCGAGACATCGACCTCGTCGTTATCGTCGCCCGTGGCAGCTCTGATAATGCCTCTTTATTCGGCCGGTACCTGATCGAAATAACCACCGGGATCCCCGTTTCGCTGGCTGCTCCATCGGTTTATACACTTTACAACGCCAAATTGAAACTAAAACGATCACTTGTGATCGGCGTCTCACAATCTGGAGAAGGTGCCGATATTAACATGGTGCTCGAAAGTGCGAAGGCGTCGGGCGCCTATACACTTGCTATCACAAACGAAACAGATTCGTCGATGTCCAGCGTGGCAGACGAAACCCTGCTGATCCACGCCGGCCCCGAGCGTTCGGTCGCCGCGACAAAAACTTATACAGGCCAGATGCTTCACTTCTATATGCTTGCCAATGAACTGGCAGATTCAAGGCTACATATTTCACGGATCCCTGCCTACGTAGCGGACGCTCTCAATCTTAGGCCCCAGATCAAAGAGTTGGTACAACGCTACGTTTTTATGGAGAACTGCGTTGTGGTAGGCCGTGGGATGAATTATGGGAATTCATATGAACTGGCACTAAAACTAATGGAAACGTGTTATGTGGTGGCGGAGCGTTTTTCGTCGGCCGATTTCTTCCACGGCCCACTGGCTATTGTCGAACGGCGATTCCCTGTGATCCTCTTTGGCCCGGCCGGGGTAACTCAAGAAAGCAGTGTAGAATTGCTAAATCGCCTTCACGAACTGAACGCGGATTGCCTTTCAATAACAAACTCGCCAGAAATCGCCAATATTTCACCCAACAGCCTGCTCTTGCCGGCGGATATCGACGAGTTTCTCTCGCCGATCCCATTCATCGTTCCGGCCCAATTGTTCGCTGCCTTCTTATCGGAAGCAAAGGGCCTTGACCCTGATGCCCCCCGGTCGCTCTCAAAAGTGACGCGAACCCTTTAAAGTTGATCACCCTGCCCTATTGGCAGAAAGTAGAGCTTCCCTCATTGCGCTTGCGGAACGCCAGCGCATCGCAACATCCTTTGCCAATGCGGTCTCGATCACTGCTGCAACGTGCTTTGGAATTCCCGGGACCCGCTCGAGCAAAGGAATTATCGGTTTTTCAAAAATTGCTTTCACCGTTTCCGCAACACCTGCCTTCGGGCCAATATCGAGTGCGTGGGCACCGGTCAGCAAACTATATGCCGTCATTCCAATGGCATAAATATCTGACGGAGGTTTCACCTCCTTAAAATCCCTCACCTGTTCGGGTGGCATATAGGCGATCGTCCCGGCTACATCGCCTACCATCGTCACGCCGCTCATGCCGGTCTGCTTAAAACTTTTGGACAACCCAAAGTCGGTGAGCTTGGCAACCGATTTAGGATACTCACCTTCGATCAGAATGTTCTGTTCCTTGATGTCGCGATGCACAAAGCCAAGGGAATGAGCAAAATGTAAGGCATCGAGCGTTTGCTCGATGACCCTAACCATTTCGTTATGATCGAGTCGGCCGCCACGATGCTTGGCCAGGCGTGACGCATCCATTCCCTTAATGAAATCCGTAACAAGGTAGACGAGTCCGTTATGCGAACCGTGGTCGATATATCCCACAATATTAGGGTGCTGTAGCGAAGATGCAACCTCGATCTCACGCATAAACCGCTTTAGAGATTGCTCGCTGACCGCGACCTCAGGCAGCAGGGTCTTTATGGCGACGGCGCGGCCGTCTTTTTCCGATCGGGCGAGCATTACGCTCCCCATCCCGCCTTGGCCGATAACGCGAATCATCTGATAATTGGGGATAGGTTGCGGATTCTTTTTAAGGTTCTCCCGGCACTCGTCACAAATAAATGAAAGTTTGGCCTGAGGATCATCTGCTTCGACCTTCGACGGAACGCCGCAATTGATGCAGGTCACGCCCACTATCGATAAGTGGGTGTTGCCGAGTGACTTGTGCGAACCCGGATCGCTCTCACCAATCCCCGCTCCAACCTCGACCTCAAGGACAGTTTCACCGCCCTGGATCCGGTCACCACTCTTCAAATATGCAGTTTCGACTGGCATACCATTCACAAAAGTCCCATTGGTAGAACCGAGATCACGGAGAAATGCTTGTGGCGGAGCTATTTCGAGTATGCAGTGATGACGGGAGAAAAAGCGGTCCTGTGGTAGGCAAAACTGAGCATCCTCACTACGCCCGATCATAAAAGTATCGTGCTGTTCGAAAGAGAAGGCCCGGCCTGTTTGGGGGCCGGCAACAACATTTAGAGTGACTCGCATTTTCTGATCACCAACGTCTTAAAATCTATCTGGCTAGAATCGCAAAAAACGCAATGGCGAGCGACCCAAGCAGACTGACGCCGCC
>JBGTBC010000212.1:0-13600 GCA_041749555.1 Pyrinomonadaceae bacterium
CCAATAGCAATCGATCCAGGTCAAAAGTAAAACCGAAATTGCCGCGAACTGTGCTCTCCTTAATGAATTCCGAGCGATTGGCGAAGGTCAAAGAAAATGGCAGCTTAATGCCTGTGCCGTTGATCGGGATCGTCAGTTTAAGTTGACCTACCGCAGTATCGCCCCTTGTATTCGGCATCAGTAGGCCATCAGCTCCAATAATATCTCCTGGCAGCCGCAACCACTGCCCTGCAAAACTGAAAATAGGCCTTCCAAAAGCCAACTCAGGTAACGGCTTCTCGATCTGAAGCGTAAAATCAAAATCGCGGACTCTTCTGACGTTAATGCCGCTCGGAATCTTGTTCAGAAACGAAATTGAAGCATTCGCGGTCAAATTCCAATCGTTTCCGAACCCCTTCTCGGCAATGAATCTGACATTAGATGCGTCTGGGGAATTAACCTCGCGATAATTCGTATATTCGAGCGTCAAAACCTCGCCTTTGGCGATCTTTTCTTGAAGTTTCCTTTTTGCGGTTATGTAATCGAGCAGGGATTTACCGCTAGCAGTCACAGCTAATACGACGACAGCATCTTTTTTCAGTTTATCAATAGGCAGATCGATCAATTGATCAGCGATTATCTTGCGTACTTTTTCGACCGATTCAATGTGATCACTATTAGAAAGCGCGATCGTTTGTAACTTAACTTCAGTATCCTTACGCCATTTTTCCAAATCTGCGTTCTTGAATGCGTCCGGGTTACACGTTGCGTCAGTATTTACATCGCAAACAAGTTCGTTAAACGTTCGATTTGCAACAACAGCGTAAGGATCCAGGTTGGCTGCTCGGAAAGCTTCCCAATCCTCCTTGTATATCGCATCAAGTGGATCTTTTCGATTAAGGAAGTTGTACCTAATCGACCAAGCCGCAAGCTGTTGTTTGCTGCCGATAAATGTAGGGGAATCAGTCCCCCGTGTTATGTCGAATGAAAATCCGACGGAGAATTTGCTCAAGCGTTGGGTAAATGAATCGGTTGGGCGGAAAATAGAATCTATAATATTCTGGCCCTGAAAACCTTGATAATCCGGCATGCCACTTAGAAGATTAGTGGGATTGATCCGAAAGGTTAAAGTATTTCCACTTCTCGCGCCGACAGCCGCCCCGTTTTCTACAGCCCAGCTCAAGAATTGAGGAAGTCCTCCTTTAACGGCAAGTGAAGTGGTTCCCGAACTTTTGGCATCGGCACCTATTTGTTTGTCATTTCGCTTGTTTTCAACGTCTAGAATGAACGATCTTAAATCCGTGTCGACCTTATCGGGAGTAGGTTCTAATTTGGCGAGCCCACCAATAATAAAGATGGCGGCGCTTTTTCGAATTACCGATGGCTCAAGAGAAATCTTACCCACCGGTTTGTAGCTTTTTACCAACCTGTCTGCCAAGCCACAGATTTCACGGTCATATGGATTATAATTAGCACTTTCCAGTTTAATCTGCTCGCAAACACTGCTTACCACGGTTTTATTATTTGTTATAAATAGGTTCTTGATTCCTTCTACCGGCGTTAAGGGTGGGGTATCAGTTGAGTCTGTGTTAGGCACAGGTGGTTGAGTCGGGTCCGGAGACGCCACAATTTCTCCTCTTTTTGCAGCGTCGACCTTAGCTTTCAGGTCGTTAATCTCGTTTCTCAGTTTTTCTTCTATCAGTTTCAGTTCTTTTTGTAACTGAGCTTTTTCTTTCTGTAAGTCCTCGATCGTTGTTTGAGCCTGACCAGATGTAACAAACGAAAACCCGATTATCATGCATATCAGAATGGCAACAACTTTCCTTTTCATTTGAGTATCTCCGTCCTTTAGCTGACTAAGAAAAAATAAGTTCGATCCTCGGGGCCAATTGAAACCGTCTGAGAAATGTTTCTCAGGAACTGATTATCGTCGGCGCTTCCGTTGAATATAAGATCGTAAGAACCGCCGGAGTTTGAACTAAAGTCGAATGTCAGTGTGACCGCTTTGTTCGATGTTCCAACGTCTATTGTCAGTACTTGATTGAACATAGTTCCGACCGATTTCGGTGCGTGCGAAACAAGCCAGTTCGTATTCTTTTCTATGATTTCAATAGTGACTTTCTCGTTTTCGGTACATGAGAATTTTACGATGCTTCCTGTTACCTCATTCATATGATCTCCTCTTTTTCGTTTTCTGCTGAGCGACCCCTGCGGCCCCGGCGGCCGAAAACCCCGTTTCAAGGCAGCAGAGGCATCTGACTAATAACTATGAGATTCGCGTCGGCCATGGCAGCAGAGCCTTCGGCGGTCGGGTGCATGATTCCGGCAGTTTCATCCAAGTAGGGGAAGTCCTTTTCTATGCCGAAAAGACCAAAGTCTTGCCCAATGGCGAGTCTCGCATCAATGGGTAGTCGAAACCATCGAGCGCGCGATGCATAGGCTCTGAAACTAGATAAGGAGAATTCTTCGAGGCAAGAAGTCCTCCAGTTTAGTGTGCGCC
The DNA here is from genome assembly GCA_041749555.1 of Pyrinomonadaceae bacterium. Classification (GTDB taxonomy): domain Bacteria; phylum Acidobacteriota; class Blastocatellia; order Pyrinomonadales; family Pyrinomonadaceae; genus OLB17. The sequence continues at coordinate 2,480 of JBGTBC010000212.1, forward strand.
AAATGACTACTTCGTTCTTGACGGTTCTATAAGGAATCGATAAGTTCTCGACAGTATTAATCTGACTATATCCAGAATTAGAGGCACAGAAGCCGCGGGTCCTAAATAGACCCAGATGACCATCCACGAGCCGCCAACCGTGTTTAGAAGCCACATTCCGTTGGAGTGTGATCAACCCATCATAGACAAACTTCTCGGTTTTCGAAAGTCTAACTCCCCGCTCCGGATCCCATCCAAAAGGGATATCAAATTCTGCACGATCTGCTTTGCATAATTCTCCCGACTCATCACGATAAGGTGGTGGATAGGCAGTCAAAAGTACCCGTTCACACTTACTGTCGATACTCCCTTCGCAACTAGCGATACGCAAGTTATTTAAGAGGGAATCGTTCAGTTTGCCGAATCGTAGAGCCAAGTCCTGAATTGTCGCAGGTGTCTTGTCGGGATGAGGATCCTGAGCAATACCAAAGAGCCTAAGCGCTCGAGCGAGCCATGGCCAGTGGTGTTTTTCCGCGAATATAACTCCGGCGACGAACTTCCCGAAGCCAGAATCATTACCCCCGATGCTGAGGAGTAACAGGTCAATCGGTTTGTGAGAGCACAATTGATTTTTTTTCAGTTTTTGAGTCGGACAAATCAACTTTTTCAAGGCATGAACCTGTGGTTCTACTGAACGCAGTTCGGCCGTTATCTTTTTCCCATCCCATTTTGGTTCTGCGTGTTCCTTGAGGTCCCAACCTTTCTGACTTTTGTCAAAAACGTGAGCAATCTCGGCAGCGCTACACGCCAGACTTATGAATCTGACAACTGAATGTGGCTGTTCAAGAGCCATCTGCAGAGCCGTCTTGAATTGATAGCTATACAAGGATCTATGACATCTTGTGTCAAGCCATTGAGGACTTTTCGGTTTCTCCCTCTTCGGCAAGATGGGCAAACCATCTGGATATATCTTGGTGTTTAAGGTATTTGGATAACCGGCCTCGGCAATACGTATGGGAATATCCGGATTGCCTTCACCCGATCCAAATGAATCCCCGAGTCCCACAACCAGCAGGTCGGTTATCTTTGCCGGTATAGAAAGCGTGTGATCGTCGAAACGCACTGAAAGAGTATACGATTTGTCGACGGATGAGCTTTCGTATCGAGGAAAACTAAGTTTCACACGCGCATCGCACGGCACCGTTTGCGGTAGGCTACTATTTACAGACCACTCGCACGACTTACCTTGCAAATATTCACCTCGGGTGAGCCATGCTTCAATCAAGTATTCACCTTCATTCAAGTAATTGCGGCACTCTGATCGAATCTGCAGATTGCGAGAATCCCAACATGTAGCTTTGTGACCGTCTTCAGCAAGTTTAGAGAACCACCCTACAGACGCACCTCCCGCAAACTTATCTTGGAGAATACGTTCTAATGCTAGGGCTCGATTGCCAATCGTGGATTTTGATTCGTCGAAAGCGCTTCGGAGTTCCTCAATGATAGACGAGCTTCTAATAAACGGAAATGGCTCGGAGGTCCTCCATTGGATATCCTGAGCATGGACGCTAGCGACCGATCCGCAACAAATCAGTAGCAAGCTGAAAGTATTCGAAATAGTCCTATTCGCCACTGTAAATTAATTGTCTGATAAGGACAGGTTCGGGAGTAATGCTTTGGACTGGGATCTCCTCGGACCGATTAATGTGAGAAATGCCGTCGCTAACGTCGGAGAGCGACTCTCGAACCCCTTGTGTGGAAGCGGTAATGCTGCTTGATTGTGGCTAATATACACCAGTTTTTGATCTTGTCAAGCATTTTTTTGATATTTAATAGAAGTGATATTCATATTTAACCGGCTAAGTTTGATTCCGCTTCTCAAGATTTCACGCATGTTCATTTTTATCCTTCAATGAGGAATGACAATTTAACCGAAAACCTTTCAAGGGGATAACCATTTTTTTTTGGTGGAGTGGTTTGTGATCGTGAATTGTGAATTGAAGGCTCGTGGATATGCCGCGTGCTTTGCACGCTTGATGGTGTCTTTTTGGGTGTGCCCACACGTTCCGCAGAAACCGCTCTACGTGTGGCTACTGTTATGTCGCCCGCTCGGCGGGCTTTGCTGCTGTGGCGGCGATCGAGAAGCTAGCCGTCGAGATCGCGTGGCCGCTGTCTCGATGGCGGTATTTTATGGGGCGTTTACCCAGGGTGGCGGCCTGTCGGCCTTACCCTGGGCTATTATATTTGTCCCCTTTGGGGACTGAAGGCCTAATCCACGATATCAAGATCGAGGCGGATGACGCCCCAGGTGTTGGGTTCGTCGGGGATGAGGGTGGCGGAGTCGCGGGTTTTGGTGCCGGATTGTTTTAGGAGGCGTTCGAGGGTGGATTGGGGGCGGCGGCTGGCGGTCATTGATTCGTAGAAGCCGAAATCGACGAAGGTTTTTGAGACGATGACGATGAGCTGCTCGGCGCCGGTGGGTTTTGAGGCAATGTAGCCGCCGAAGGTGCGTTCGATGCCGTCGCCGAGGGCTTCTTTTGAGCCGAGCCGGGGATGGATCACCTCGATATCGCCGTTATTTAGCAGGTAGATCGCGGTGATATAGAGCGGTTCGCCGGCGGCGTATTGGTCGGCCTTTCGGCGGATATCGCCGGAAATATTCTTCACCTTAAAATTGAAGATCGAGCCGACGGGGATCTTGCCGTTCGTGACGGTTTGCAGGTCAGACGGTGCCGGTTTAGAACCGATGCGTTGGACGACCTTGCCATCGCGGCAGTCGTTCACGATCTGGGCGTTTGCGATGCGGTTGACGGTCAGGGCTATATTCGACGGCAGCGTCGAGGCGGCGTTATTCAGGCCCTCGAGATTTGTCCGGAGCACGTAATTGCGGATGACGCGGGCTATCTCGTTGGGGGTGTTTTCGTCGGGCAGAAAGAAGCGTCCGAACAGCGGCGGGTTGCCGGGCAGCCCGTCTTCGAGATAGTAGACCTCGGTTTCGGGCGTGATCACGGGCGGCGATTGGAGGATGACCCGGCCCTCATCGACCACGCAGTTGACCGCCTTAGGGAAGCGGGCGAGAGCCTCCATCTTCCCGGGGAAGGCCGCGGCAAATTTGTCGCGTTTGAGCCGGAGGGCTCCGCGGGCGTCCTTGAGCGAAGCGGGCGTGACGGCCTGAGGCGGAACGAGGCGGACCATTTCGTTGGCGAGAAGCTGCTCGGCCTTGAGCTGATCTGAGATGCGTGTAACAAACTGCTGGTCCGCGTCGGACGCTTTGCTGCCTGCCGGTGTCATATCGAGCGCCACGAGCACGGGCCCGCCGCCGAAGACCGGCGAAGTCAGCACTACGCGTGAAAATTTATCGACCTTGGCGGCGTTCGGGCTTTCGGCGGCGGACGGTAGTTGGACCACCGACTGAAAGTCACGGACCTCGGCGACCACGCCATTCGTGAGCCAGTCTTTATCGCCGGTATTCGTTGTTGAGGCCGACGAATAGACCGCGACCTGGCTGCCGACCTTCAGGCCCTGCACGGCACCGGCTCTTATCACCATTTTGCCGCCCTCTGCCAGCCGGTCGACTTCGATAAAGGGGCGGGTGCGTTTGGCCGCGCCGCCGAAAAGGATCGTGTCGCGGTTGCCCTCGACGCGAGGGTCCTGCCGCGAGCGAACGGCCACTGTCGCCGCGATCTCCTGGCCGAGCATCCGATACGTCGTGCTGTGACTTGCCCGGTTGAGCGCCTCGATGAGGGCCTTAGTCATCAGGCTGTAGGGCTTTTCGCAGTTGCAGAATTCCTTTGATTCGGATTTGGCGGTGTTTGCGCTCGCGGATGCGGCGATCTCTGTGTAGGTGTGGGCGTCGGCATCGCTGGTCGGCGGGAATCGGCGTTTGTATGGCGGATGCTTGCCGGGATCGTTCGGTGCCTGCATGCTGATCAGCTGGTCGCCGTTGCGGGAACCGGTGCCGGAATGGCAGCTATCGAGAATGAGCGTGGTGTTGGTGGTCCAGGGCCGAAGCTCGGCTTTCAGGTCGTCGATCTCGTCATCGAGTATGTCGGGGACGCCTCCGGTCCGGCTGTCGTACGCAACGAAAGTCTCATCGAGACCGTCATTCTCATCGCCGTCCTGATCGGGGTATTGCGAACCGTGGCCGCAGAAGTAGTAGACGACGACGGCCTCTTTCGAATCCTTTTTCGCCGCACGGGCGTTGTCGATCAGATGCGAGCGAAACTGGCCGATGATAGCGTCTTTGGTCGCCTGTCCGTCGAGCAGGGTGCGGACGTTTTCTTTTTTAAAACCGTAGTTATCGATCAGCGTTTGGGCGAGCAGCGGGACGTTGTTTTCGCAACCGTCGATCTTGTTGATGCCGGCGGCTTTGTAGTTTGTGATACCGATAAGCAGGGCGTAGCGCGGGGCGTCGGCTTGGGCGTTCGCCGTTTCCAGGGCCTGTTCGGGCAAGGCAAATACTGCTGCCAGCAGAACGGCGGTCATTAAAACCAGGCGATGGCGAACGTGGGTCGACATCCTCATCTCCAGTTGCCGATCATTACAAATGGTGCCCAGTAATGCGGGTGGGCAAATGGTTTGGCGGGGTCGATGACAAACGCTGGCTGTTTGGGCCCGGAATCGCCCATGTCGATCGGGTCGGACCGGCGAGCGGCGCCGGGTTCACCTTTCTTCGCACCGGTGAGGATCGCGAGCTGGGCCTGGCGAAGGGTTTCGGATTTTGTCCACGACGGATTCAATTTTCGCAGCCGGTAAAATTCGCCCATCAGCAAAGCGGTGCTGTCGTCAATCACTGCCCAGAGCGTGGCCATGACGGATTTTGCTCCGCGAAGCTCAATAAACTGGGCGAGCGAATCGACCTCTTTGCCATTGTTCTCAGCAAGCGATGTGTTGCTTTCGAGGGCCCCGAATCCCGTATTGCATGCCGACAGCGTGACGAGTTCGACGTCGGTGAGATTCATCTCAGGCGAATCCGCAACGTCGGCGAGCGTCAAAGTTTTGTCATTGCCCAGCAGAAGAAACGAATCCCCTGTATCGCTGCCGAGCCTGAAATGGGTGGCAAAATGAACAACGTTATATTTGCGTTTTTCGCCTGTGAGCTGACTGAGTTCCCGTTTAAGAGCGGCCTCGGTAAAGGTGGAATCGAGCAAACTGACGCCGGGTGCCGACGCACTGCTATCGCCGAGGATCGACGAAAGTTCTTTCACGACTCCCTGGAGTTCGTCGAACGCGATGGTCCGCGAGGCAGCGTCGGTGACCTTACTGGCTTTTGTAACGCCGGCACCGAGGATGCTCCAATCCTTATTTACCTCTGCCAGAAGGCTCTGGCGGGTCGTGGATGTCAGAACCACATTTTGGTATTTCTCGACGAGATATCGGTTGCCGTCCCATAGTGCGGCAACGGGTATGTATCTTAGAGTGCCGTCCAGGCTCCATAGCAAGGTAGTTGCGTTGGCGGCGGCGAGGTCTTTCTCGATCGGCTTGACGAGGATGTCATAAAGCTCTTTGCCGAGCGGCCGTGGATCGACGGCGGGATTTAGCAGGGCCTCCCGAAATTGGAAGATCTTTTGGTTAAGGTTAGCGGCGGTGATCTCGGTTTTTCCGTCTACCTGGGCATTCGGCGTCGTCAAGATCACGCGATAGCGAGAGTCACCGACCATAGTGGCAAGGGCCACGGTCCCGCTGCCCCATTGCCGCAGCTTGCCCTGCAGGGCACGGTCGGCCTCGACCTCCCGCTTCTTTTCACGGCCGAGCTCGGCGGCCAGCTCTTTTTCCAAAAAGATACGAAAAGCAGCATTGGCGGCTTTGATCTGTGCGCTAAGCTCGTCATAGCGGGCCTGCTCGGGAAATACATCACCCGGAGCCAGGCGGCGCTTCTTGTCGTCGAGGACGGTCAATTCGGTTCCGACGGCGGTGATCCGCGCCGAGATGGTGCTGTATTTTTCGAGTGCTGATCTCTCATGTGCCCGCAGGTCGACCCGTTTTGCCAGGCTCTCGATCTCTTTTGAATCGCGCCGGACAAATCCGGTCAGCTCCTCTTCCTTGAGCATGTCGAGCACCTGCTGCGCTTCGGGCAGGCGGCCCTCGGCTACCAGGATCTCAGCTAGTTGGCGGTAGGTCTGTTCATTGTCCTTGACGAAATGCGTCTGTGTCTCCTTGTCGATCTTGGCCACATCGCCGCGGGTCTCCTGGAGAAGGTTGATTGATTGCTTTCCAAAAAATATCGCCAGATTCTTATTTCCCTGACGGTTCCACGCGGACATAAGCCCGTCAAGCGCGGCGGCGGCCTGATCGCGGGCATTCACGGCCCGTGCGGATGCAAGTGCTCTTTCAAACCCCGCGATCGCCAATTTTGGCTTGTTTTGTGCCAGATGGCCGAGGCTGAGCTCGTAATCCGCGAAGGATTCGTACTTGGTGATCTTCAGCGATCTTGCAAGGTCCACGGCCTCGCCGTGCATCTTTATAGAACGGGCGACCTTGCCCTGTTCCCGAAGCAGTTTTCCGTAATAGATCTTTGCGTAAATGGTCTGAAACGCGGCGGTCTTGCCCTTGACGACGTCTAAAGCTTTTTCGAAATATTGGGCCGCTTTATCAGGCTGCTTGAGCCTCATATAGATCGTGCCGAGATTGGTAAAGGTGAAAGAGTCTCCGTTTCTAACGCGTTTTCCGACGCGCAGGTTGACGGATTGCAGCGTCGTTTCCTCGGCCTTTTTTAGATTGCCGAGCCGCATATATATCTCGCCGAGATTGGCAAGGTTAATAGATTCGCTGTCCGTGTCCTTAGTCTTTTTGTCGAGGGCGATCGCGTCAAGATAATGACGGACCGCCTCGTCGTAATTCCCCCGTTCGGCGAAGACAACGCCAATCGTCGCGATGGAGACCGCCTCTTCGGGAATACTCTTCAGTTCGCGTGCTATTACTAATGATTGGCGGTGCGACCCAAGAGCTTCGTCATACATCCCGAGCATCAACTGGGCATTACCTGCACCTCGCAGGCCCAACAATTCGAGGTACCGATCCTTGATCTCCCGGCTAATTTTCAATGCCAGAAACCCATCCGCAAGTGCCTGTCTGTGATCATTTAGCAGGAAATGTGCATACGAAGTACCGATCAAAGCGTGGCCCTCGTCCCTGCGGCTTTGGATCTCGCGAAACAGAGCCAAGGCCTTTTGAAAATCAGGGATCGCAATCGAAGGGGTTTCGAGGGCCGTTCGGGTACTCCCGATACGGAGCCAAATTGTGCCTTCGCCACTCTTATCTTTCAGATCGCGATATGCCGAAAGCGCCTTTTGATAGGTCGCGAGGGCCTTTTCATACTCAGATAAGGAATACTCATTATCGCCCAAACGCATCAGGACCGCCGCCCCATTGACGGGATCCTTGGTCTCGGCGAAGATCCGACTTGCATCGTGGTAAAGGGCCGTAGCCCTCTCATAATTCTTCAATGCGGCGAATGCGGCGCCACCATACAGGAGGCTGACACCCTCGGCGTTACGATTGCCCAGGCGATTGTAAATTGCGGAGACCTTCAAATAATGGTCCGCTCCCCGCTCAAAATCCTGCAAGCCAACATAAGCGGAAGCAAGGTCAAACATCACGGTGGCCAACTCGGCCGATTCCGGTAATTCCTGCCGCAGTTTCAGCGCATGCTCGCGATACATCACCGCGTTGTTGTCGTCACCTTTCTCGTATGCGGCGGTGCCTGACGATTCGAGCGAAGCCGCCGCCGAAGCAGTTTCGGCTGGAGATAAATCAGCTGTATTCTGTAGCAGGTACATGCCCTCGGCCCCATCCGGTCCCAGGCCGAATACACCGAAGATATGAACGCCCGGCGTTTCCGGGACAAACACAAATGTCTCAGAGCCATCAATACCCTTTACAGCATTGACCTCTTTCAGCACGGGTCGACCGGGCACATCTCTGGCGATGGCGGCGGCAATATCGATCCCCTTCTGTTCAACCTTGATCCTTACAAGATCGCCGCGCTTCAGGGTGAACTTGTATATATGAAGTTCACCCTTGGCGATCTTTCGTTCGATGCGGGCCTTTTCTCTTAACGGGTGCTCGGCCTCATAGATCGCCTCGCCCGGAACCTGCCCCATCGCAGTGCAGGCGAATAAGAACGCCGCCGCCCACACCGAGGCGGTGGCGATCTTATTCGAGTACCGTAAACGATGGCTTTTCATAGAACGGAACATTGTCGTCGTATTAGAGATCTGCAAAAATACGGCCAATTGCGGCGTTGTCGAGTTTTCCGTAGCCCCAGTTGTTGTTGGGGATCGCGGGACCTGAGGGATTCAGGCCTGTCTTGCTTGCATGGGCCTTGAACAAGTTTCGTACATCGCCGAGAGTGAGTGTAGGTTTCTTCTGAAACATCAGAGCGATGATCCCAGATGTGTAGGGCGTCGCTGCGCTTGTTCCGTTCATCGCGCGGTAGTTTCCGGTCGAGTCGAGCGTGAAATGAGCTCCAGCCGGTTGGCCGCCCTCTTTTTTCGCACTCGAGGACTGATACCATTGCCCCGGAGCTACGATCTCTGGTTTTACTGTACCCGTCCGAAGCGGCCCCGGGCTCGAATAACACGACAGCCAACTGACCTCGAACGGAAATCGAACGCCCTTATCATCGAGACAAACGGTCCCGAGGATGACCTTGCGGCCGCCGGAATGAAAGTTGTCATTCCAATCATAGCTGCCAACCGTAATTGCGTTCGCCATGGCGCCGGGTGAACCTACAAGGTGGCTCTGGACGGCGCTGCCCGGATCAAAATTGCCGTACGCACGATTCATAAAGTAAAGATGGGCGTCGACCGGTTTTCCACTCTTATTGGCAAACTGGATACCGCCGGGACCAGGCATAACAAGCAGCCGCCCCTCGATCTGTCCGGTGATCGGATTTACGGACACTGAAAGGTTCTTCCCCAAGGGCGTCGTGGTCGAGCCGATCGCAACGATACCCGGATCGGCCGAGTCGAAATACATATTGACGTACGTTTTCTGCCGAACATTCCAGGTGACGCCTTTCCTTTCGGTGGCAAAATTAACTTTCGCGTGGATCCGGTCCGTCCCTTCGTTGCCGGCGGCAAATACCAAAGCTCGTCCGGGGCGAGTTAGCGGAAAGCGCGCATCCATTTGACGTTCCATCACACGCTGGCCGTCATGGCCTGTATAATGGCCGCCAAAGCTGCCCGAGATGATTAGGGGTGTTTGCTTCGCCACTGATTCGAGCCATTCGGCCATAGCGTTGAGAAGATAGCTGTTCTCGAGCCCTTCGTAGCCCATGCGTATACCTATGATCGTCGCCTCAGGTGCAACACCTACGACCTCGGGACGTTTGAGCCCCGTTGCGGTCATATCTCCATTGCCGTTACCCGCCGCAACGCTTGCACACGCGGTGCCGTGGCCATCCAGGTCTGTGGGCGGTATCTTCCTCGTCGAGGAACGCAGTTCGGCAGTGAGCTGGGCCTGGGTATAGAGCGTCCCGATGGAACTTCCGTTAGGGAATTTGAATGGGGCCACGCTCCCGCGGCCCGCCTGAAATGCCGTCGCGGTGTCCCAGAGGTACGCGATACGCGAGGTCGGCACGCCCGCCGGGGTATAGGTAATAAAATCCGGATGCCGGAAATCGATCCCTGTATCAAGGATTGCGATGATCACATTTTTGCCCTTTAACCCCTGATAACCGTTGCGAATGATAGTCTCGGGGATCGCCTGTGATACCAAAGGCGCAGGCGTGACATCGGGCGGCGGAGGGGCCTCGACACGCGAGCTGTATTCGACCCTCAACACGGTCGGGTTAGCTTCGAGTGCGTCCCAAGGGGCATCGTTCTGGATAAAAATATCGGCAAAGCGATCTACAACCGTCAGGATCGTAGCCCCGGCAAGCAGCGACTTTTTCTGGTCGGTAAAGACCGCACGACGCGCGGCCGCTGTCTTAAACTCGACATTCAATACGTGATAAACCACAGAGGCCTGAGAGGCCGCACTTGCGGTCGACAAAGCTTTGTCCCCGGCCGAGGCAGCCGTCAGTTCCGCAAAATCGCCGACCGACATTTTGCTCGCCCGCGGTGTGGAAAGCGATGTGAGCGAAACCGATTCAGTCGAGTCCTGACCGTCTACCGGAATACCCACCAATAATATGCTGGCAGTAATTAGATATACGATCGCAAACCGCGCGAATGTACGTGTCAAATATTGAGTTTTTATTGTCATGTGATCTCCTGAATTATAATTTTGTTTTCAGCCCTTAGAGCTGAGCGATACAAACAATGAACGGGCGTCTAACAATTTGTTGCACAGAAGCGGCAAATAATTGCCTGTCTTGGGTGCAAAATGTCTATTCCCGTTCGGGTTAAGCATGTAACCAAATCAGACGCGTGAAGTAACGTTCGTATTTGCACAGACCGGAGCGGCGGCGGGAGATCAACCGCTAACAATATACAGGAGAGATCAGGTCAATACCAAACAAGACGAAACGGAAGGAAAATGGAACAGACTAAACGACGAGCCCGGCGATCTCGGTCTCTAAGGACTCTGATATGGAAGAATGCTGCAAGCTGATGGAGGACAACCAGCTTCGAAGGCTTCTCGTCGTTGACGAGTCGGGTGCTTGCTGCGGCATCGTGGCACAGGCTGATATCGCGCTCAAGGCACCACGTCAGGTGTCGGGCGATCTGGTAAAAGAAGTATCGAAGGAAACCGCGAGCGCGTCGGCGGCATAACGAATCGCTCGGAAAGCGTCCGGATTCGTATTCTGAACACAGAGGCTCCTAACAAAGCAATAAAAGGGGCCTCTTTTTCCGATTGTCTTTTTTCCTGATCTATTTCAAGGCCCGATCTCAACAACGAGCACCACTCGCGAGTAAAGCTTTGATTTGCCCGGATCGATCGGCGTGTTGACCATCGCTTTTGTTTCCATCGCGGCATTTGAGAGGCCGGCCATCCTAAATTCCGTATTCGGCATGACCGGTATGCCACCCTCGATGGTTTCGATGACGCGAACGACGCTCCCGTTTAGAGACCTTGCGACGGACTCCGCTTTTGTCATCGCCTGTTTGGTTGCACGCTCGAGAGCATCGCCCTGCGCGGGATTTGTTTCCCCAATAATATAGTTTACACCCTCAACACTATTGGCCCCGGCTTTTG
>JBGTBC010000213.1:0-17939 GCA_041749555.1 Pyrinomonadaceae bacterium
AGTGAAATATCGCGGTTTGCGGTTCGTCGGCCGGGAACCCAGTCGCTATCGCTCCCTGTTCTGACAAGATCGCCGTCGCCGGTTCGTCGGGGGATGGCACCGAGCCTTGCACGAGCGCGTTCCCATCCTCGAGACAATACAACAGCGTGTCGTCGTAATAGTCGCGTCTACATTCGGGGCATCGTTTCATAATTCAGCCGTTGTTGTTAATAGGGATGCCGGATTATAGCACTGTTTTTGGGTAAAATGCCGCGCGCTCGGAGCTCGTCGGAGTTTAAAGATTGTGAAACCCATTTCCCGTCGCAAGCGTAAGAAAATTCAAGCTTTGGAACAACTAAAAGTCATTGATAAACTACTAAGAACTATAAAACACAGATCAGGAGGAGATACATGAAAAGATATGTACTTTTATTGGCGGTAATGTTCGCTTTTGCGATCGGCGTCAGCGCCCAGGGTATTCAGGTGGGGGCCACCATGGACGACTTTAAGCTCGCGGATACCACGGGCAAGGAGCAGTCGCTCAATGGCCTGAAAGGCAAGAACGGTGCGGTTCTCGTTTGGCTTTCGGCTCAATGCCCGGTGGTCAAGGCATATCATGAGCGTATTAACAGTATTGCCGCCGATTATGCGGCGAAGGGCATTAACTTTATTGGCATTAATTCAAACGTGACGGAGGACCTCAACTGGGTCACCACCGATGCGGCCACTGTCGGGTATAAATTTCCAATGCTGATCGACAAGGGCAATGTGCTGGCTGATAAGCTGGGCGCTACCGTTACGCCGGAGATCTTCTTTGTAGACAGCAAACTCAAGCTGCTCTATCACGGGGCCATAGATAATGATCGTTCCGGTAAGAATATCCAGGAAAAATATGCCAATGCCGCATTTGACGCAGCACTCGCCGGACAGAAGATCGAGCGGGCTAAGACAAATGCGTTCGGCTGTGAGATCAAGCGCGTCAAGGCCGTCGCAAAAGGGCAGTAAATAATGCTTCAGGCAATTTCTACACGGGCGTGGGCCGCCATTTTTGGGTGGCTCACAGTCCCTGTTTTTCTCATTTCGGCGATCGCCGCCCAGGCTCCTCCCTCAGCCGCTGCGCCATCCAAAGGCTCGCCGGCCCAGCCCTCCGTCGTAAAGATCAACGAGAAACGCTTTGCGGAATTGATCAAGCCTAACGGCAAGCCCCTGCTCATTAATTTTTGGGCAACCTGGTGCGAGCCGTGCCGCGAGGAATTCCCCTCCCTCGTTCAGATCGATGCCGAATACAAGGGAAAGATTGATTTTATTACCGTTTCCCTCGATTTTGAGGAAGACCTCAAGACCGGCGTTCCAAAGTTTCTGGCCGCCATGAAGGCGACCATGCCGACGTACCTGCTGATCACCCCGGACGAGACCGCCGCGATATCGATGGTCTCGAAAGAATGGGCCGGCGGCCTGCCTTTCACAGTCCTCTACGAATCCGGGGGCAAGATCGCTTACTTTCGCCAGGGAATAGTCCGGCATGACATCCTGCAGAAAGAGATCGATAAAGTGCTCACTGTTCCTGCCGTGATACCCACGCAAATAGTCGAACTGCCACTGCTGAGACGAATTCGAAGTATCGATGACGGCATTGCCGATGCAAAGCGCGATGTTGCGAAAGGTGAGTACTCACTTTTCAGATACGGATTTTCGCCCTCCATACCTGAAGAGTTTTTCGACGGTCTAAAGGCGAAGTATTCGGTGAGTGTTAGAAATTCGGGATGTTTTGTACCGGTCGAGGGCGAGGAATATGTCAAGGGCTATAATCAGACCGTTATCAACACCTTAACCAAACGTCATGGAGAGAAGATGCGCGGCCTTCTCGCGTTCGCCAACCAGTAGAGAGGTTCGAGACCTTGATCCGTGGGCGTTTTTGTAGTCTTACGCATCAGATTTCGCTTATCACTTCGAACTTATCACTTCTAACTTATTCCGGAATAAGTGATAGGTTGTAAGTGAAAAGTTAAAAGTTGATTCGTGCCGCCGCCAGAGATCTCTGGTTTGCCGGACAATTTAACGTTTTCAGAGCACTTCAATAATATGTTTAGAAAGATCAGCGATTTTGAAAAAGCGTGGGCTTACGAAGCCGAGATGACGGGCAAGATATTGCAGACCCTTACCGACTCGACTATGGCCCAAAAGGTCACCGTTGACGGCCGCACCCTCGGGTTTCTCGGATGGCATCTGACCCTGACGCTCGGCGAAATGCTTGGGCTTGTAGGGCTCAATGTGGACGCCCCGGCCGAGGACGCCGAGTGCCCCGCTCATGCGGCCGATATCGCTGCTGTTTATGAAAAGGCTGCTGCATCAGTCTCCAACGAAGTCACGTCCAACTGGACCGACGAAACCCTGCTGCAAAAAGACGAGATGTACGGCGAGATCTGGTCTCGCGGCATGACACTCTTTTACCTCATAGCCCACCAAGCCCATCACCGCGGCCAGATGACCGTCCTCATGCGCCAGGCAGGCCTCCCCGTCCCCGGCGTCTACGGCCCCTCCAAAGAAGAATGGGCCGCCATGGGAGCCCCGGCAATGGCATAGGCCTTTTTCATTTCAGTCGGATAAGCGACGTCCGGGCAAAAATTTTTCACGCCAAGTACGCCAAATCATACAAATCACGCCAAATGAACTACCCGAAAGGATAAAAAGTGAGTTAGCCTGTTGCGGTGCGGGGTCTTTTGAGGCCGTGCGGATGTTTGAAAATTTGTTCGTTGATCGTTGATCGTTGATGGTTGATCGTTGGTGGAGGGCATCCGCCACTGACTGCGCGGGTGTAATACAGATCCTGGGAAATTGCGTGGTACATGGTACAAGTGGGTAACTCTCTGTGATAGCTAGGGTTACGTCATAATTGCTGTACCAGCCGTGGTACAAAAACAGGGGGTGCGAAAAGTGAAAAATGGAGAATGGAGAGTGGAAAATGGAGAATTGCAAGTGATAAATGTTCACCGTTCTTTGCGCACCGCTCACTGCATTCTCCACTGTCTCGCGGAAGATCAGGCCTGTGGAAAATTTAACTGTTGCAAACATTGGGTTTCCGGTTTCGACACAGATGGTTTTTTCACGGTGAAATGCAAGACAGATACTAAACGGGGGTTAAACCAAACGGCTGCAACAGCTTAGCTGTATTACACCCGAGCGAGACAAGACCGAGACAGGGCGATCGCGGAGGGCGGAATGCGGAGGTTACGGTTCCCGGTTTTCTGTCCATCTCTCACAATTCACTGCTCACGTGATCGTGTAATATACCCACACGCTCAAGCGTGGGACAGTGTAAATGCCCGTAACTATCACATTACAACTCGGTTACGGCGATATTTCTGTCCCAGCGTGGGACAGTTACAGGCTGTTTGAGGCAGAAAATGAAGAATGGAAAATGGTAAATCGTAAGCGGTGCCTGCAGCCTTCCCGTCACCATTCAAATGATCACTATTCGCTATTCCTTAGTCACTGCGGATCTTAACCGCCGACTACCCGTTGATATCGACATCGAACCTTCAAAACGATAGAATGACTGTTTTGTTTTTGCACGGGAATTCAAACAAGGTAATGAACGAAACTTCTATAACTCCTGAGATCGTCGAGCAGCATAATCTCTCGCCGGACGAATACGAAAAAATAAAGAAGATAATGGGCCGCGAGCCCAATCTTACCGAGCTCGGCGTTTTCAGCGTAATGTGGTCTGAGCATTGCTCATACAAATCGTCACGCGTTCATCTCAAACGCCTTCCTACGACAGGTGAACGCGTTATCGTGCCGCCGGGCGAAAATGCCGGGGTCGTCGACATCGGCGACGATTGGTGCGTCGCCTTTAAGGTCGAATCGCATAATCATCCCAGCTTTATCGAGCCGTTTCAGGGGGCTGCGACCGGCGTCGGCGGAATCCTCCGCGATGTTTTCACGATGGGTGCCCGGCCGATTGCAGCAATGAACAGCCTTAGATTCGGACCTCTAAGCTCCCCTCCTTACGAAGGAGGGGTGGCAGCCGCTTCGGCTGACGGGGTGGTTCTCTCAAAACAACGAGACGACAAGATCTACAACCGCAACCGCTCGATCCTAAAAGGTTGCGTCGAAGGCATAGGGCATTACGGCAATTGCTTTGGAGTGCCTACCGTCGGCGGCGAGGTTGTATTTGACGAGTCATATAGCCTCAATCCCCTTGTAAATGCGTTCGCCCTCGGCATTGTACGCAAGGACCAGATATTTTTCGGCAAGGCATCGGGAATAGGTAATCCAGTGCTCTATGCGGGAGCAAAAACCGGACGCGATGGCATCCATGGGGCGACGATGGCGTCGGCTGAATTTGACGAAGAGGCTCTCGAAAAGAGGCCCACTGTCCAGGTTGGTGATCCTTTCCTTGAAAAGCTGCTGCTCGAGGCATGTCTCGAGGCGATGCGGTCCGGAGCTATCGAGGGCATCCAGGACATGGGTGCTGCGGGCCTCACGTCCTCGTCTGTCGAAATGGCCGCTCGTGCCGGCACCGGCCTGGAGATCGACCTGACGCTGGTTCCGCAGCGTGAAACGGGAATGACCGCGTATGAAATGCTGCTGTCCGAATCGCAGGAACGCATGCTGATAGTTGCCCGAAGCGGCCGTGAAAAAGAAGTGGTTGAGATCTTTAACAAATGGGACCTCGATGCCGTAGTGATCGGCCAGGTCGTCGAGGGCGACCGGTTGAAGATCATGCACAACGGCGTACTCGAAGCGGACCTTCCCGTTAAGGCTCTCACGGATGAAGCACCAAAATACCAGCGGCCGATGGCAGAGCCTGGTTCAAAGTTCAATGTTCAAAGTTCAAAGTTCAACTTTGAACCTGGAACTTTGAACATTGAACAAGGGCTAAAAGCCCTTCTCGCTTCGCCCAATATCTGTTCAAAGCATTGGGTTTACGAGCAGTACGACACGATGGTCCGGACCAACACTGTAGTTCTTCCGGGAGCCGATGCGGCGGTCATTCGAGTTAAGGAAACCCGGCGTGCGATCGCGATGTGCCTGGACGGCAATGGCAAGTTTACGGCAATTGATCCGAGGAACGGGGCAAAGCTGGCAGTGGCCGAGGCCGCACGAAACGTCGTCTGCGTGGGAGCCACACCGATAGCCGTGACCAACTGCCTTAATTTTGCGTCGCCCGAAAGGCCGGAGGTGATGTGGACATTTTCCGAGGTTATAGACGGTATTGCCGAGGCTTGTACGGCTTTTGATACCCCGGTTGTCTCGGGCAACGTATCGTTCTATAACGAAACGGACGGCCGCGGCATCCTTCCTACTCCGGTCATTGGAATGGTCGGGCTTCTGGAGGACACGCGTAAGATCATCACGCAGGGGTTCAAAAACGAAGGCGATTTGATCGCCCTTCTCGGCGAAACATTCGATGACTTAGCCGCGAGCGAGTACGCACAGACGGTACTCGGCCGCTCCACAGACGAATTGATCGCGGCCGGCGAGGTGCCCCGCATCGATCTGCACCGCGAACTGCCCATCCAGCAGGCACTTCTAAGAATGGCCGACGAAATGCTGCTCGCTTCAGCCCACGATTGCTCAGACGGCGGTGTGGCGGTGGCCATTGCGGAAAGCTGCTTCTCGTCGAACGGGCGCAAGGCAATCGGTGCAGAGATCGGGTTGACCACGTCGGACCTCTCGACGGAATCGCTTCTCTTTGGCGAATCGCCGTCAAGGATCGTGATCAGCTTTGATAGTGAAAATCTCGAAAGAGTGCGTGAGCTGGCGGCCGAATGTCCCTTCGAGGTTATCGGCCGTGTGGGAGGTTCGGAGATGAGAATGTCGGTCAACGGTAACAGATGTATCGACACCCCTGTATCCGAGCTCGAGTCACTTTGGAGTGGTGCGATGGGAGCAAGGTTAGAAAATCCATCGAGATGATCTCCTTGCCCTTCGCGTGAACGGGATCAAACCTGGCACCGCGGACCGCCAAGCCGCAAAGTGCTCGGCAAAGGCTTCTTCCAGCAGTTTCTCCTCGAGATGCATTCTAATTTTTGTGCCCGCGAGGAAGACCACAAGGCCAACGCCCAATGCCAATGGATGACTTAACACTATGCCTGTTGCGATGAGCATTCCCAGCATGGCGGTGTAGATCGGATGGCGGACAAGGCCATATACGCCGGTAGTAATGAGCTTATGATCCTCTAGCACGCGGGCCTGCAGGCTCCACTGTTTACCGAGTTCGCGAATGGCTGATACTGCAAGCCACGCCGACCAGGCACCGAGGCCGATTGCCAGAACTTGCAACAATGCGTTCACAGCCCACTGTTCGTCAATGATTGGTGAAAATACGGGCGATCGCCACACCGACCATGAGATCGGATAGCTGATTAGCTGAAGTATGAGGCCGATCCAGGAAAGCGGTTCGTGTGACCTGTGGCCGGCTGACGAAGTGCCCCGACGGTACATGAGTGCTGCGGCAAAAATAAGCCAGCAGCCAGATATGGCGATCAACGCCAGGATATTTACGTAGAATGAGATCTGATCGAAGGACATCTTTTGAAACATCGGGGAATTTTCGGGCTACTTATCATGCCCGTGACCCCTTAGTATAAACGCATGACCGCCGGTATTTATCTTCACATACCTTTCTGCAGATCACGCTGTTCTTATTGCGACTTTGCGACCGACGTGTATCGCAATAGTGGTACGGTCGATCGGTATGTTGAAGCATTGTGTCGAGAAGTCAGAACCGCTTCCGTAGGGAGGCTTCACGAACTTGATCCCGATGTGCATTCCGGTATGACCGCCGATCCCGCTGCTCACCCAATTGGTTCGGGCAGGGCCGCGATCGACACCATTTACTTAGGCGGGGGTACCCCTTCGCTGCTTTCGCCTGAACAATTCGAGCGGATCCGGGATGCCGTCCACGACATATTCGCTGTCTCGACGGGCGCCGAGGTAACGATGGAAATGAATCCCGCAACCGTGACGCCCAAAACACTGGCGGCCTATCGCGCGGCCGGAGTTAACCGGGCCAGCTTTGGCGTTCAGACATTCAACGATCGTGACCTGAAGCTGCTCGCCCGAGGGCACGATGCTAATGATGCGAGGCGGACGTACAAGATGCTTCGCGATGCGGGTTTTGCGAACATCAGCTTCGACCTTATCGCCGGCCTGCCGGGGCAAACCATTGATGACTGGCGGCAAAATCTGGATCAGGCCGTCGCTTTGGAGCCAGAGCATCTTTCGCTTTATTTGCTTGAGATCCACGAATCCACGCCGCTCGCCAAACAGGTCCGCAGCGGCCGCCGAACGCCTATCGACGATGAACTAGCCGCTGAGATGTATGAGCTGATGCTCGACAGACTCGCCGATGCCGGCTACGAGCAATACGAGATATCAAATTTTACAAAGCCTGGCTACGAGTCGCGGCACAACTCCAAATACTGGCGGCTCCAGCCCGTTTTCGGCTTCGGCGTTTCGGCGCATTCATTCGACGGCCGCGAACGTTATGCCAACGAGCGCGACACTGAAAAATATGTCGATCTGATAGAATCCTGTGGCTCGGCGGAAACTTCCCGCGAGTTGATCGACCTCGCGTCCGAATCCGCCTTTTTAGGCCTGCGGCTCAACAAAGGCATCGCTATTGCGGAATATGAGCAAAAGTTCGGGATCGACCTCGTGGAAAAAACGGTGGGCCTCGCCGAAAAAGGCCTGGTCGAAACGACCGACGGCCGCCTCCGGCTCACGCGAAAAGGAATGCTATTCTCAAACGAGGTGTTTGCGGAGTTTGTCTAGTTGAGCCTTATGATCCTGCCCTCGACCTTTGGCGAGATGGTCGAATTCGGCGAGTCTATGATCGCTTTTTCAAAGACCTCGGAATCTTTCGGTGCTTTGTCGGCTGTGATCAGAATTTTCGCATCCTTGAACATCGTGTACCCGTCGCCGCCGCGTGAGATCAGGAAATCCGACGTTGCGATCGTATAGACGGCGTTTGAATCGACCGGCTTGCCGCCGACCGATGCGCTGATGATCCGCTGGCCGGGCAATTTGGCAGCGTCAAACGTGAACTTCATTCCGCTGATCTGCGGAAATCGCCCGGGTTCATTGTCTTCAGGCGAGCGAGCAACGCCGTGTTCGAGAATTTCCAGGAGCAATCTTCCGGTCACTTCGACCTTTACGATCGGATTATTGAATGGCAGCATCGACAGCACGTCGCGTTTTGTCAGCGGGCCTGGATTATAAGAAAGGTCGGCGCGTATCGAGCCGCCGTTCACAAAACCAATGTCAGCACCGACTGCGTTGCGGTATGCATCGGCGATAAAGTTACCTATGTCGGTCTCTTTTGTTCGCACGGAATGGGAAAGCGCATCCAGCGGCACCGCCGTTGCCCCGACGCGAACCTCAAGCTGGTCCAGCAGATCCTTGTATTTTGCGATCACCGGAGCGAATTCTAGTGCGTCCGCTATTTGGTCCGTGACAGGGATTATCTTCCAATCCATGCTCGTCATCTTGCCGGTTTTCTTGTCGATAAACAGGTCAAACCTGCCCACCTCGCGGGCATCGGCCCACATTTTGAATATCGGCACGCCATTGGCCGAAGATTGCAGCAGCGTGTGCTCGTGTCCACCAAGGATAAGGTCGATGCCAGACGCACAACGAGCGAGCTGTTTATCTTGATGCATAAACATATGTGTCACGGCGACGATCGTATTCGCCCCTGCCGCCCGCATCTTCAGAATTAGATCTTGCGCCGTTTTGCAGAAATCGGCGATCTGCAGGTGGTCTTCGATCGACGAGGTATCTTTCGTTTCCGGCAACAGCAGGCCAAATATTCCGACCTTCACTCCACCGAATTCGCGTATGACGAACGGAGGCAGATCGGCAAATAACTTGCCTGTTTTCGTGTCGATCACATTCGAACCGAGCCAGGTAAACTTCGATTCCTTGATCCGGTCGAGCAGTTCGTTTGTCCGTATGTCGAACTCGTGATTTCCAAGAACGCTGTAATCGAGGCCGACCATGTTCCATGCGTCGATCATCTGTTTTCCACGGTATGTACGGGTCTCGACTGATGGCGATAGTGTGTCTCCTCCGAGTGTCATCAGCGTGTTCGGGTTGTCCTTGAAAGTGTTTTTGCGGATGGTCATCACACGCGCCAAGCCGCCGCGTTTGCCGCCGTCAACGGGCGTAAACTGATACGTGTCGTTCAGATGAAGGAACGTAACGCGTACCGTGTTCCCGCTTTGAGCGAATGCCGCCGCAGAAAATATAGCCAAAAATGCCGCTGTAAATATTGCTCTCAATTTCATCTCAAATCGTCTTGACGTCATCGATGCTCAGATGCGTACGTGCCTCCCAGAGTTCGGGGAAAAACTTCTTTTTCAGCGTCGTCATCAGATATCCGACGCCGTCCGAACCGCCCGTGCCGCGTTTCATCCCGAGCATTCTCTCGACCATCTGAATGTGGTTGTAACGCCATGAGATGATTAGCTCATCGTGTTCGATCAGCAGGTCCTGCATATTATAGATCTCGGCGTATTTTTCGGGATGCGTGAGTATCTCGACGGTCGCCGCGATACGTTCGTCATTGGTGCCAACTACGAAACCATTGCGATCAAGCAGCGACCAAAAAGCATCCGCGAGCGAGGGAGCATCGAATCTCGCTTTGAGCCGCTCATACGCAAATTCGTCTTCCCTGAAAGATTCGAGAATCCGTTCGTCTTTCGCGCCCGAAGAGAATTCCATTTCGCGAAACTGCATCGACTGAAAGCCGCTTGCGGGATTAAGCTTGTCGCGGAACTCCAAAAAACCAATCGGAGCCATCGTTTCCAGGATGTGGATCTGTGTAACGAGTATTTTCTCGATGGAAACCGTGGCCCGCAGTGAATGGTTCGCGCGAAAAAGCCGACCTTCTCCCATCCAGCCGATACAGGCTCCCAGTTCGTGAAGAATCTGCTTGAACCACAGTTCGTAGGTTTGATGAATGATGATGAAAAGGTGCTCGTCGTGGCTGGCGGGTTCAGACAATGTCTTCTGCAGCTCCAAAAGGTCTTGAACCTTTAGATATTCATTATAAGAAAGAAGGGAGTCCTCGCCGTATTCTTGGCCCATAATTGTTTACGAAATCTCTGAAATTACAGGCTTTATCTTCAGATATTGCAATTTTTATGTCAATTTCGGCCCTAAATTAGAAAAACATTAACAAACCTCTTGACAGAAGTTTAAGATTTCGTTAAATTTCGTTTCGTCTATCAACACAACATATTAAACATCCGGGGATCTTGCAGTTTAAGATATATGATCTTTTTGGTAAATTTGCGTGCGACATAGATTCAGCTGCACCGTAGGCCGTCCCGTCGGGTCGGTGTGTGGTGCAATTTTTTGTTTAGGTGTTCGAGATCCAGATCAAGGCAACAACCTGAGTTACGCAGTTTTAGGAGGAATTACAACAGATGTCAAAGACTATCGGCAAGGTCAAATGGTTTAATAACGCCAAGGGCTACGGTTTTATAGAGCAGCCCGGGGAACAGGACATTTTCGTGCATTACAGCGCAATCACCGGTGATGGTTATAAGACCTTGATCCAGGGTCAGGAGGTTGAATTTGAGGTGACGGACGGCCCGAAAGGCCCACAGGCGGAAAATGTTATGAAAGTCGCCTGAAAATGGTACGAAAAAATTGAAATATAACTGGCGAGCCTTTGAGGTTCGCTTTTTCCATTAGAGTTCCTGGCCCTTAGCTTTTAATCCGCGCCGCCAAAGCTCGCGGTATGACGTGAATCTTGAAACCAGGGAATTAAAATAATATCGCTGAGCAAACGTGAGATTTCGATTATCCGCAACTCTTTTCATAACGGATTCGAGCCTCGCGCGTGCCTCGAGCGGTGGTCGCTTTGACGCACCGTTAAAGAAAATGTCGAAATCGATCTTGAGCTTGCGAATATCGTCCTCGATCCGACCAAGCTGATTGTCGAGGTCGTTTGCTTCGTCCTTCTTAGACTGCTGGCCCCGATAGATACTATTCCCTACTGCTGCCATAATGGATCACCTGTTCAGTACGTAGCCACGAAACGTGCCTTTTAAAGCATACCTGTAACCGCTCTCAGATTCCAGAGTTATTTTATTTATCGGTTAGAATATTCGTGTCCATGGCAAAAGCGTCACATTCCAATTCCTTTATGAGAAACATCCCCTCCGTTGATGAATTGCTGCACTCGGAAGTCGCCTGCGCGATCGCCGCTGAAACCGGCCACGTCCGTACTACTGAACTTGCCCGACAGGCGATCGAGGCGATTCGGCAGGATCTAATTGGAAATAGGGGCATTGAATGGTCGAAAGAAAAACTCCTTGAAATAGCTGCCGATCGAATGGATGAAGCCTGGCGAACATTAAGGAAGACCCGATTGCAAGGCGTTGTCAACTGCACTGGAGTCATAATACACACGAACTTGGGCCGAGCTCCACTATCGCCGGACGCGAAACAGGCGATCGCCAATGAGGCCGCCGGTTACTGCACACTTGAATATGATCTCGAATCCGGTCGACGCGGAAAACGCGCTCCTGTGTGCGAGAAGCTCCTGGCCGAATTGACCGGTGCCGAAGCCGCCCTCGTTGTCAATAATTGCGCCGCTGCAGCATTCTTTGTATTGACTGTTTTTGCTGAAGGCGGCGAGGTTGTCATCTCACGTGGAGAATTGGTCGAGATCGGGGGTGATTTTCGCGTACCGGACGTACTCGCGCAATCAGGAGCTACCTTACGTGAAGTTGGAACTACAAATCGCACAAAGATCGACGATTATGCGAAGGCTCTCAGCGGCGGAGCTCGCGTTATTCTCCGCGTTCACCCGTCAAATTACAGGATCGTAGGCTTCACTTCCACGCCATCGTTAACCGAACTGGCAGAACTTGCTCATAGCCGACGTACCCTGCTTTACGAAGACATTGGTTCAGGCGCCCTGATCGATCTCAGCCCTTATGGCCTGAAGGACGAACCGGTTGTTGCGGATTCGATCGCGGCCGGGGTCGACCTCGTCACTTTCAGCGGGGATAAACTGCTTGGCGGCCCGCAGGCGGGAATAATTGTCGGGAGCCGTGAATTGATCGACCGGCTAAGACGGCATCCGCTTTATCGAGCTTTAAGGGTCTGTAAATTAATATATTCGGCACTAGAGGCAACTCTCGCTTCATATCGAAAAGGCTCGGAGTCGGATGTTCCTGTGATCGCGATGCTGGCACTCGATAAGAACGCGATCCGTGAGCGAGCGGTCGCATTTATTTCACAGTTCAACTCGCGCTACACGGGTTCGCTCATGATCGAGCTGATCAGCGGCAATTCCGCGGTAGGCGGTGGAGCAGCTCCCGCTGTCGAGCTGGAAACCAAATTAATGGCACTTACACATCCGGAGTTGACAGCCGAAAAACTTGAGCAGATTCTGCGAAGTTCAGAGCCTTCGGTTATATCAAGGATAGAAAACGACAAGGTGCTGCTCGACCTGCGAACTGTTGGACCAGCCGAAGAACCCACGCTTCTTGAGATCCTGCGATCAATCGACTAGCGATGGCTACGGGCAAAATCGTCCATAAAATTTATAAGAGTCTCAATCCCGCTTAACGGAAACGCATTGTAGATCGACGCTCTTATGCCACCCACCGAACGATGCCCTGTTAGGCCTTCCATGCCTCGGGCAGCGGCTTCGGAACAGAATTGCTCTTCGAGCTTATCGCCGGGAAGCCGAAAAGTGACATTCATTAGAGATCTTGCTCCAGTGTCCGCATGGCCGGTGTAAAACCCGTCACTTCTGTCGATCGCGTTATACAGGATAGATGCTTTTTCCCTGTTTTTCAGTGCTATCGTTTCCAGCCCGCCCTTCTCGATCAACCATTCGCACACAAGGCTGATCAGATAAATTCCCCAAGTGTTGGGTGTATTCGGCATCGAATCGTTTTCGGCGAAAACTCTGTAATCCAGCATCTTATGCTGTTCCCGGGGAACCCGGTCGATCAACTCATCACTGATAATGACCACTGTAACTCCGCTTGGGCCGATGTTCTTTTGGGCACCCGCATAGATAAGCGCATATTTTTCGATATCAATGGGCTTAGAAAGAATATTGGAAGATGCATCGCATACAACCGGGATCCCTGCTCCATCGAGGTCATATGTGAACTCCACGCCTTCGATTGTTTCGTTCGAGGTGTAGTGGATGTATCTAGCCAATGGGTTCAGATCCAGCTCAATGGGGTCGGGCACTGTCTTGAATCCAGCCTGTTCCGACGAATATATTACCCGGACACTCCCGCATCGCTGTGCCTCCACGAGTGCCTTTTTCCCCCAGGCCCCGGTAATTATGTAATCCGCCGTTTCGGTCTCTCCCAGAAAATTGATAGGTACCATCGAAAACTGGAGGGTCGCCCCACCCTGAAGGAACAAGATTCGGTAGTTATCCGGCACTGACAATAGACCGCGCAGCCCGGATTCTGCTTTTTCCAGCACATCTCGAAAGATATTCGAGCGATGGCTCATTTCCATCACGCTCATCCCTGTACCCCGGAACGACAGCATTTCATCTCGTGCTCTTTCGAGCACTGACAACGGCAGCATCGCGGGCCCAGCGCTGAAATTGAAGATCCTTTCTGTCATGTGTCTTGAAATGGTTACGATACCACAGCTTCGAAACATCCTTAATTTCGGATAACTCCTCCCTTCAGATCTTTTCGACTTTTAATAAAAGTGGAGTAGAATAAGCATGAAATGCATCAAACTTTCGACAGGACATCGGCATCATAAAGGGCGCCAATTTTGTTGTTTTCTGTTATCGGAGGATCGAAAATGTATCGAATTTTAATAAAATCAATCATATTTAGTTTAGTTATCGTTTTTGCGGGATTGAGCGTGGCAAACGCTCAGACGGCCCCCGTTACGGGAAAGGTCGAGCTTCTGAAGGCTGACGGTACGCGAGAACCTGTGGTAGGAGCTCTCATCGAACCCTTTCGGATGGACATCAAAGCCAGCGCGCCTACAGCAAAAACCAACGCCAAGGGTGAATTCGGCTTTGCCGGGATGCAACTTGGTTGGACTTTCTATTTGGCTGTGAGCGGGCCGGGAATTGCTCCCACCTATTTACCAAATGTCAGAGCGGGACAGGAAAGGCTGCTCATTACCGTTAGTCCGGGCGACGGAACTCGGTTGACCGAAGATGAGGTTCGGCAGGGAGCGGCGGCAGCAAAGGCCGGCACCACAGAAAAAGCCGAAATGACCGCGGATCAGAAAAAGGCTCAGGCGGAATACGAAGCAAAGGTTAAAGAGATAGAAGCCAAAAATAAGCAGGCTGAAAAGGTAAACGAGGTTGTCGGCCGAGCGATCAAGGAAGGCAACGAAGCCTTTAACGCAAAGAACTATGACCTCGCCGTTGCCAAATATGACGAAGGGATCGCGGTTGATCCAGAATATGTGGGAAGCGCTCCGATTTTCCATAACAATAGAGGGGCGGCATTGTTGGCAAGGGCAATTCTCAGTTACAACACGGCTATTAAAGAGAAGGACGTCTCGCAGAAAGTAGCAGGACTTGGAAACGCTCGAAAGGATATGATCGATGCGACAAACGGATACCTTCGTTCATGGACCGTGCTTCAGAATGCTCCTGCATCTGATATCACGGACAAAGGTAACTTTGAGACCGCCAAGACCAACACGCTCAGAGGATCACGAGATATCTTCAGGACCGCCGTTCAAACCGAGCAGGCCGATCCGGAAATGATCGAAGCCGCCAAAGTTTTGATCCCGCAATTCCTGAAGGCCGAACAAGACGCCGCAGCTAAGGCCGAAGCAAATCTGATATTTGCAGACCTTTATCGGGTGTCGGGCGATTCAGAGAATGCCATTGCAGCGTATAAGAAAATACTCGAGACTTCGCCGAACGATTATGATGCATTGGCAGGAGCGGGGTTGAGCCTGGTCAATCTCGGATATATGAATGACGACAAGGCAAAGCTTCAAGAAGGAGCTAACTTGCTCCAGCAGTATGCCAGTGCAGCCCCAGATAATCACAAATATAAGGCGGACGCTGTGGCTCTGATCGACACTCTGAAGAAGGAGCAAAACGTGACCCCGCAGAAGGTAGCAACACCCGCGCGAAGAAGGAATTGATCTTGCCATTCTTAGAAAAGCTATGCTGGGCCCGATCTGTTGGGCCCAGCATTTTTTTGGCAACAATTATCTGATCTATCTAAGCACCGGACCTCAACTCAAGTCTTCGGACACAGCATTTCGTGAACTCGCTAAGAAGATCATGTGCAACGGAATTATATTTCTGTCACAAACGCCTGCCTGTCGGTGTTTTTCCAATGTTACTGCGAATTATTTTCTTAAAGTTCAAAACGTTGGAGGTTTCTCATGCAAAAGAGTTTAGCGGAACTGCCGAAGTTCCTTTTTAGTATCGTTTTCATAGTTATCGTTATTGGCTCGTACGTCATCGTGGCCCAAACCCCTATTACCGGTGAGTGGAAGGCTGACACTCGTCCGGAAAGGTCTAAAAACACACATTCGGACGTAGACGTGCGGTCCGATAAGAAAGGGGGCGACAGCCTTCACATTTCCTTCGAACGCAGCCGCGGCGAAAAGAACAGGTCACAGCATGGTTCCAGCTTCGCTTACTCAGACCTTCAGGGTTTGACTCCTGAACAAACTCAGAACGGCCGTGTGAGCTTTCGGCTAGTGCGTGAGGCCGGGACCGTCGAATGCGAAGGCACATTTGTGAACGGAAAGGGCACCGGAACGTTTACTTTTATCCCCGATCAGGCATACCTCAGTGCGATGAATGCCCGTGGTTTTGACTTCGCAAAGTCGAATTCAAGGCATGAAGACGCCGTCGAAGAACGACAGTTTTCCGCCGCTTTGCTTAACGTCACGACGGCATTAGCAGACGATCTGAGATCCGTTGATCTGGGTCCGCTCGACGTTGACGACCTCTTTAAGGCTTCGATATTTAAGGTCGATTCGAAATTCATGGCCGAGATGAAGGCAAGCGGGTTTCCCGATCTTAAGATGGAAGACCTCGTAAAGGCCCGCATCTTCAAGATCGATGCCGACTATGTACGCCAGGTGCATCAAATGGGCTTTTCCGATAAGGGCTTCGAGGGCCTGGTAAAATTCCGGATCTTCAAAGTAACACCGGAATTTCTTAATGAGCTGAGGGCTCAGGGCTTCGACAACCTGTCAGCCGAGGAAATTGTGAAATTCCGGATCTTCAACATTGACCCGGATTTCATCCGAAAGGCAAAAGCCGAAGACCCCGGCGTCACAGTCGAACAAATGGTCCAGATGAAGATCGGCGTCCGCAAAATGAAGACGTACTAAGCAAGTTCCTCATATTCTGATCAGAAAATGGCTGCTGAAAAGGCGGCCATTTTTCATTGCACGGACGAATCGTCGAAACAGAAAACAGTAAATGGTGACAGTAAACAGTAAATGGTGACAGTGAAGTGAAGGTCACACCAGGCACTCACCATTTACCACTTTCCATTTCTATTCTCCACTTTCTGCCTTAAAAACCCTCTGTAAGTGTCCCACGCTGGGACAGTAATATCGCTGTAACCATTTTATAATGTGATAGTTACAGGTGTCCCTACTGTCCCACGCTTGAGGGTGTGGTGTAATTCAGGAGCAGTGGGCAGTGGGCAGTGGGCGGTGGACGTGGACGGAGAGCAGTGGTCGGTGGTCAGTGGCCGGTGGTCAGGGGTCGGAGCGGCTTTTGGGTGATGGGGTGGTTCTTCCTTCGGGATCGTCACTCCGCTGTCGGCATCCCCACTCTGCACTCCGCACTCGCCACTCCGCACTCACTAGACCCCCTGTTTTTGTACCACGGCTGGTACAGCAATTATGACGTAACCCGTGCTATCACAGAGAGTTACCCACTTGTACCACGTACCACTCATTTTCCCAGGATCTGTATTACACCCGCGCAGTCAGTGGCGGATGCCCCCACCACCAACGATCAACGATCAAACCCCTGCGATCAACGATCAACCATCAACGAACAACAAACAAATTTTCAAACATCCGCACGGCCTTAAAAGACCCCGCACCGCAACAGGCTAACTCACTTTTTATCCTTTCGGGTAGTCCATTTGGCGTGGTTTGTATGATTTGGCGTGTTTGGCGTAAATTTTTCAAGAAGCGCATCGCAACGGTTGAACGCCGCCGCACATTTTTCAATTGTCGCTGACGCGACAACGATCTCTTTCCCCGACATTCCGTGGGTTCAAACCCACGGCTAAAATCATTTGCCGCTACGCGGCCCAAGATCTGCCGGAATCGGGGCGTGATCGCTGGCGGCGGGCAAGCCCGCTGCTAAACAATCGAGGTTTTTCTTCTGATTGTTCTCCGATAGTCGATGGGGATTCCGATGGCTAGAAAAACCGGGTTGAAGGCTGAAAGCGGGCTTTACCATTTGATCGTCCATGGTCGGCCGCGAGAATCACAACTTTTGCCGACCTGACCCCGTTTTTGCGTGAAAAATGTCCTTGCGGTCATTGCCACGTATGATAACGTGGTAGAGACCGCCCTCGATCTCGATCCTCGGCTGTCGCGGCATTAAGCGTATTATAATACAAGAGCGGATTTTTCAAATGAGAATTGCAAGTTTGCAAGCTTGACCCCATGTTTTTTGTGACCCCATGTTTTTTGAATGTCACGATGGGGAAAGAAATGGCATGAGTTTAACACAGTTTATCGACGTCTTATCTTCGCCATCGCACTTACACCAATTGCTGCTGGATTCGGGGCTGGGTCCGGAAGCAACTGAAGCCGCCTTGTAGTGCCCTAGAGTGAAAACCCATGATTTTATACGAGAAAAATTTGGACGTATTTGCTGATGCCTTTAGTTATGAATTGCGGGACGACGGCAACTTGGCCGATATGGGGAATCTATGGACAGGAGAAGCCATGGAGAATATGATCTTCGTTTCAGAACGAAT
>JBGTBC010000214.1:0-11805 GCA_041749555.1 Pyrinomonadaceae bacterium
CTAAACATGGACCGCTTCGGACGGTCCCGCTCCCATAGGCTCGCCGCGGATCTCGACGATCTGCCGGAATGGCTGCTCCAAACGGGCGATGACAAGCCCGAACATTTCTACGATCTGACGGAGAGGCTTCGCGTACAGGCGTACCAGATGTTTCCTTACCATCTGCTTGGCGTCACGAGATGTGAGACGATCGCCGCACCGCTAAGATCCGGGTCAGCGTCCGGGGCCCGATTCGGTTCAGGGCATTTGTCTCATCTCACCTCGAACCTTTCGATGCCCCTCGCTCGCGGCTCTCCATAAATTCAACGGAGCTGCACCGTCCTAGTTTGCAGCACTAACATTTCCCCTTAACCCATCGACCGACCTAGATCTTTGAAAACCAGCGAAACCGAAGTTCTCTTTATTCGAGACATTCGTGTAATTCGTGGCCAACTCTCCTAAAGCCCACGGATTTTTCTGCCACAAATGACACGAATTGTTTCTTCCCTCTTTATTCGTGAAATTAGTGTAATTCGTGGCTAACTTTCTAAATATAAAGTTGAGACGAGCCCCCGGATTTTGTCGCCACGAATGACACAAATAACACGAATTATTTCTTCTCTGCCCATTAGTGTGATTCGTGTAATTCGCGGCCAACTTCTAATAAAGTTGAGACGACCTCACGGATGTTTTTGCCGCGAATAACACGAATTTTTTCTTCCCTCTTTATTCGTGAGATTAGTGTAATTCGCGGTTAACCTCTTAGATAAAGTTGAGACGAGATCACGGATGTCTTTCGCCACGAATGACACGAATTAATTCTTCTCTGCCCTTTAGGGTGATTCGTGTAATTCGCGGCTTACTTCTTATAAAGTTGAGACAAGCCCACAGTTTTTTTGCCACGAATGACACGAATTATTTCGTGGCTAACCTCTTAGATAAAGTTGAGACAAGCTCGCGGACTCCAGATCAAACACGAGTTAATTCTTTCTCTCTTTGTTCGTGACATCAGTCCAATTCGCGGCACACTTCCTAAAAATAAAGTTGAGACAAGCGCTCTGACTCCAGATCAACACGAGTTAATTCTCCTTTTCTTTATTCGTGTCATTCGTGTAATTCGTGGGCCAACTTCTGACGGCTCGCGGAGAACCATGCGGATATCAGAGTTGAGACACTAGATGAAATGGAAAGTAGTTCGTCACAGAAATTCGCTTAACACGACTACCTCTATTGTTGTCAGACGTCGAAAGCCGGTATCGTTTGAAACGAAGTGGTCGCAGCCAGACATCGCAGCGGTGGCGGCGTGGATGGCATCGGGCGTTTTGAGATTTAGCGACGAGCGCAGCCGAGCGGCAGTGCGTAATACCGAGGACCCGATCGGGACGAGTTCAATATCGCTGTTTACGAGCAGTTCCTCATAAGCCTCAATTAATGGTTGATTACCCAGGCGAAAAGGCAAAACGAGAACTTCAAGAAGCGTCAATTCGCTGGAAAGGACCTTAATCTCAGAGGATTTGGCGGCGATCCAAAGGGGTTCCAGGATCGGCCAGTAATCGAGGTGCTTCTCTACGCTGTAGATGATGGGTGAGGTATCTAAGTAAACCCTGGTGCCGGCGGGAAAGCTTAGTTGTCCCAAGATTCACGCTCCGCTCGTAGATATTCATCCGCCTGGGACGAAGTTACGAAGATTCCATCCGCTCGGATCGACTCCAATATGTCGAGGGCAGAACGTTTTGTGCCAGACGACCGCGATCCCGATTCTATGTTCTCTCTGATCAGATCGGCAAGACGCCGTTGCTCGTCGACTGGAAGTGGCTTGACGGTTTCGCGATAGATTGTCTCGATGGTAGGCATAACGAGAATATATTAGCATTGACCCGAGATTTGCGAAAGAAATTGTCTCCCCTTAACGAAAGCCACTTGACCCGAGGCTTGTATATTTTAGCCACGAAAGGCACGAATAACACGAATTATCCCTTCCCTCTTTATTCGTGTAATTCGTGGCCAACTTCTTAAATAGTTGGGACAAGCTCACGGACAACGAAATAATCTCTCTCTTTGTTTGTGTCATTCGTTCTTTCGTGGCTAACATCTCTATTATGAAAAACGTATTATCCGCACTTTTGATCTTTGTCTTTTGTCTTTCAGCCAATGCACAAGTGGCTCGTCCTGATGCTGTGGCTTTTGACCCGGCCTACAAGAACGCCGAATTTACAGACCTGGCGAGACTGGAGAAGATAAAGAAAACTTTCCCGGCGATCGAAAAGATCTATAAGGATCACGCCGCGAGGAACCATTTTCCCGGCATCGCGTGGGGAGTGGTGGTTGACGGCAAGCTCGTTTATGCGGGCAGCGACGGCTTCACGAACATCGATAAAAAGACGCCGGTGACTTCGTCATCGCTGTTCAGGATCGCGTCGATGACCAAGAGCTTTACGTCGATGGCCATTCTGAAGCTTCGCGATGAGGGCAAGCTCAGGCTCGATGATCCGGCATACCTGTATGTGCCGGAGATGAAAAAGTTCAAATATCCAACGGCGGATTCGCCGCACATAACGGTCCGTCAACTAATGATGCACGCCGGCGGGTTTCCCGAGGACAACCCCTGGGGCGACCGCCAGCTCGCCGACACTAATAAAGAGCTTTCGCGGCTGCTCGAGGACAATCTCGCATTCTCAAACCCGCCGGGCGTCGCCTTCGAATACGCCAATCTCGGCTTTGCCCTGCTTGGCCGGATCGTTACGCAGGTTTCCGGCAAGCCCTACCAGCAGTACATCCGCGAGAGCATCTGGCGGCCGCTGGGGATGCCGACATCGGAATGGGAGTTCTCGAATGTCGCCCCCGACAAGCTGGCCCACGGCTACCGCTGGCTCAATGAAAAATGGGTCGAGGAATCGCTGCTGCACGACACGCCCGACGGTTCGTGGGGAGCAATGGGCAGCATGATCTCGTCGATCGATGAATTCAGCAAATACATGGCACTGCACCTTTCAGCGTGGCCGCCCTCGAATGCGGCCGACACGGGCCCGATCAAGCGAGCTTCGGTCCGCGAGATGCACCATCCGTGGTTCTTTACCGGTATGCAAGCGAATTTTACCTATCCCGGCGGACGCGTTTGCGCATCGACAAGCGCCTACACGTACGGGCTCGGCTGGCAGCGTGACTGCGAGGGCCGCGTCTACATCGGCCACGGAGGCGGACTGCCCGGGTTTGGCAGCCACTGGCGTGTGATGCCCGATTACGGCATCGGCATCGTGTCATTTGCCAACCGTACGTACGCCGGCGTGGGCGGCGTCAACCTCGAAGTGCTTGATCTCATCATAAAAGAGGCGGGCCTTAAACCTCGTCAGCTTCCCGTATCGAACATCCTCGCCCGCCGAAAAGTCGAACTTCTCAAGGTCATCCCCACCTGGGAAAACGCGGAAAAGAGCGGCATATTCGCCGAAAACTTTTTCCCGGACAATCCGATCGATAATTTAAGGAAGAATTACGCCGACCTATGGGCCAAGGCCGGCAAGATCATCTCGGTGAAAGACATGATTCCCGAAAACCAGCTCCGCGGCCGCTTTATCATCGAGGGTGAAAACGCCAACATCGAAGTATTCTTCACCCTAACCCCCGAAAACCCCCCGCTCATCCAGCAGGTAAATGTAAGGGAGGTGCCGAAACAATAGTGAAGAAAAAGCCCGCGATCACTCACGGGCTTTCTACTGTCTACTAAATTCTGGCTTCTGGCTGCTTACTCAGCCACCGCCATTTCTTTATCTTTCTTTTCGCGTTTGATGCCGCCGATCTGGACCAGGCTTTCGCCCTTGATACCGGCCTTCTCCATCACCATTTCCTGATAGAGTTTACGCATCATCTGCATTTCTTCAGCGGCGGTTTTGGGGCCTTCCATCTCGGGCTTATTCGGTCTAGAAAGGTCTACCTCGTTAAGGATCAAATTATGCGA
Organism: Pyrinomonadaceae bacterium; assembly: GCA_041749555.1. Lineage (GTDB taxonomy): Bacteria > Acidobacteriota > Blastocatellia > Pyrinomonadales > Pyrinomonadaceae > OLB17. The sequence goes on from JBGTBC010000214.1 coordinate 3,932, forward strand.
TTTGTCTTCGAGATCAACATTCTTGCCGCGGGCAAAAACCTCGTGACGGCCTTGGTCCTTGTACCACTGAGCGACCGTGGCATTCTGGTGCATGTGCTCGATGATGTTACGCCATCCTATGCCAGTGTTATATGCACAGAAGCTGATCTCGCCTTCCTGCGTACCGTAAGGAATGATGCACATCTCGGTGCGGCGGAAATCGTAGTTGAACAGATCCTGGAACCACATCCCCGCAATAAACAGGAAGTTCCACGGGTCCTGACGGCGTTTTTCGATATCTTCGATCGTGCGGTCCGGTCCGACCTTACCGTAATCCTTGCCCGAAAGGCCAAACGATTTGTCGAACTTCATCAGAATGCCCTTGAGCGTCAGGCTCTTGGGAGCACCATAAGGATTGTAGTTCTTGAGCAATGCAAGGCCCATCATGAGATTCGAAAACCACTTGCCGCGGTTTGTATCGGTGATGTGCTGCATGTCGGTGACCAGGCCCTGGATATTGAGGAACTGCGGCACGGGTGCCATTTCCTTCGTTTCCTTGTTGACCATAACGGCCGTGCCGACACCGCAATTCGGGTGGCAGCCGCAGCTTACCTGGCCCCAATCGCTTTCAGGTCCATGAACAACGTCAGCGAAATCGGCAAACGCTCCCATCAGGCTCAGCGGAAACCAATCTCTCGTAGGCTCTGTAATTCCGACCTGATCGTGAACGTCATGTGCAAGGTGAGCAAGCGTGTATCGCTGCTGAAGGCGACGCTGCTCCGTAATATGCTCATCGCGGCCAGTAAACGATACGGGCTGAAACGCGATGAACGAGATCTTCTTTGGATTCTCGAGAGCAAAGCGGATGATCGTGCCGACCTGATCGTTATTGACGCCATTGACCAGCGTGGTCACGAGAATGATATCGACGCCGGCTTCATGAAGGTTATTGATCGCACGAAGCTTTACATCAAACAGGTTGCCGATCTGGCGGTGCGAATTGGCGTCATTACCGATACCGTCAAACTGAAGATATACGAACCGGAGCCCCGCCTCGGCAGCTTCGCGGCAAAATTCTTTCGATTTGGCGAATTCAATTCCGTTGGTTGCGGCCTGGACCGAGTTGTAACCAACTTTACGAGCATAGCGAACGGCATCAAGAAAGTAAGGCGACAATGTCGGCTCGCCACCGGAGTACTGAACAGACATCTGCCTACGCGGTTTGATCTGTATGGCGTTGTCCAGAATCTCCGTGACATCTTCCATCGAGAGTTCATGTACGAAGCCGACCTGGTTCGCATCCATAAAGCACGGATCGCACATCATGTTGCAGCGATTCGTCAGATCGACAGTCAAAACCGCACCGCGGCCGTATTTGATCGTGGAGGTGCCGTGATTGTGCAGTTTCTCATCATTATGAGAGTCTATATCGCGGCCCGGAAAGAGAGACTCGATATGTTGGAGAAACTTCGAGTCGATCGCCATCATGTCTTCGATGCGGCCGTGCTGAGGGCACTCCTTGATCATCCAGACCTGTCCGTCACGCTCAATGATCTCGGCCTTGATCTCGCCGACATTCTCATTTACCAACGTCGAAACGTCGCGTTCACCGCTCAGGATCTGCTCGCGGGCCTCGATCACACATTGCGGGCAGAGCGAATCGGTCATTCGCGGGAAGCCCAGCGTCGGCTTGGTCTTCTGCCAGGATTTAAGGATCGGCTTGTCCGACCATTTCGGCGTGAACGATGGATTTGGCTTAAACTGATTTATGGACCTAATGGCGTTAAATGCGCCCTTGGCAACGTAAGTCAATCCTTTCTCAAAATGTTTTACAGGTCTCATGCTATTTACAATTCTCCAATTTATATAAAGGCGGACAGAATTATGCCTCGCGAATCAAGTGTTTAGATGCAAACCTTGTGCCAAATTCGAAATCCTTTATAACATGGTCTTAACCACTGTATTTCGACACCCTACGTCAAAAAGCATGTCTACAAGACGTTTGTTACAATGTTTCGATTTGATACATATTGATACAGACCTACCACCAAGTTGCTTTTTTGATACATCATTACGAATATAATCTCGAATATACGTGTAGGTCTATTTAGCCATAATTTTTTGATATAAGCATACGCTTAACATTTCGTCACTCAACCTCGCCCACTAACGGGTATTTGCACAATATACTGCCCTATAGTGCTGACTCAATTATAATTTTCTCAGCCTTAAGAAAAATGTTCGCACAATGTTCATAGTTAAGCGCTTATATTAACTGTCTAGTGAGCTATTTCATGGTAAGTTGTTGTTTTCATTGAGATTGTAGCTGCTCACAAATCGCTTTACTACGTATTAATACTGTGATAACTTTTCAAACACTTCAAGGACGGGCCAACGTCAGGATTTATTACAGCCCAGCGAGTTGTGAAAGAAGTAGGCTTTTGAAGAAGGAAGCAAAGTTCTTGAAATAGTCTTATGTCCATACGCTTCGGAACCTCGGGTTGGAGAGCAATAATTGCTGACGACTTCACGTTCGCGAATGTTCGTAGGGTAACAGAAACGATCTGCAGATATTTGACAACTTCAAACTCCGGCTCTGTCGGAAAGCTGATAATAGGTCATGATTCCCGATTTATGGGAGAGAAGTTTTCGGATGTTGCAGCTTCGATCGCATCGGAAATGGGCCTAACGGTGCTTTTGTGTACAGGACCAACGCCAACGCCGGCACTCTCATTCGCTATTCGAAGCACTGGGTCTGACGGCGGTATGAATTTTACGGCCTCGCACAACCCGCCTGAATACCAGGGCATAAAGTTTTCGACGGCCAATGGAGCTCCGGCCTTGCCGGACATCACACGGCAGATCGAAGAAGGGTTCGAGAGTGGAACCGTTCGCGAGGCAGCAAGTGGAGGTTCAATTACAGCGTTTGATGTCTGTCCTTCATACCTGGAAGACTTGAGGGCAAAGATCAAGCTGGACGTTATCGAAGCATCAGGCGGTCGTTACGCTTATGACCCACTATGGGGCACCGGTCGAGGATACCTGGACCGGATACTACGCGAAGGCGGTTTAGAAATTGAAACGCTTCATGATTGGCGGGACGTGACATTCGGAGGCAAGTCACCCGAGCCTGCTGAAGACCACCTAGACGAGCTGCGGGCAACCGTAACGTCAAAGGGGTTAACCCTTGGCCTTGCTACAGATGGCGATGGCGACCGTTTCGGAGTCATCGATGCGAACGGTCAATTTATTACTCCGAACCAACTAGTAGCGATATTGACAGATTATCTGGCCGAAAGCCGGGGTTGGACGAACGGAGTCGCTCGCAGTGTTGCGACTTCACACCTTATCGATCGAGTCGCAAAGGAACGCGGACTTACTCTTTATGAAACTCCGGTAGGGTTCAAGTACATCGGCGAACTCATTGACAATGACGAGATCATTCTGGGCGGCGAGGAATCAGCCGGCCTCTCGATCAGAGGCCACTATCCGGAGAAAGACGGCATCCTTGCGTGCCTTCTCGCCGCCGAAGCCGTGGCAGCCCGCGGGGCAGGACTGACCGAACAGCTCGATAATCTCTATCGCCGAGTTGGAAAACTTGAATCAGGACGGATCGGAGTGAAGCTAACACCGGAGGTCGCGTCGAAGTTGAAAGACAAACTGGCTGCGGATCCCACAGAGATAAGCGGTCGACCTATTGACAGTATAAACAGAATGGATGGGGTCAAATTCCTTTTTGGCAACAATGCTTGGATCTTGATGAGGCCATCCGGCACGGAACCTCTGGTGAGGATCTACGCCGAAAGCGAAGACAAAGACGATTTGGAGGATCTCCTTGAACAAGGCCGCAAATACTTATTGGGATAGCCGAAACGTCTCTCCGACACCTCGGAGAACTGTTCGAAGAAAGCCTGTGGCGAATACGTCAAGACGCAATTCCCCCTGGTGGCTGTCTATGTTGATCGTAGGTTCCGTATTCGCGATGTTATGCATATCGATCAACCTTCGGGCTTATTCTTCAATGCAGGCAGAAGTTGATCAGAATTCCAGATTAACTGTTGAGATACAGAACCTTATGGATGAGAATCTGACCCTTCAGGACGAGATACATATGCTAAAGACGAACCCCGTCGTGATCCAGCGTGAAGCACGTAAGATCGGGGTGGACCTTAGGCAAGAAAAGTTTCCGGTGCCGGCTAACTGAACTTCGCGGAGAGTTGGTTAGCCAGCACACAACCCTGCCCTTTGACAATCTGCCTTTTGCCCCCTTCTCCGCGAGTGCCCGCAGCAATGCCTCCGAATTTTGCGGCTCGAGTGTCCCGAACTCGAGCCGCACTTCACTATTCAGGTCAATATATGTTGAATTTTCAAACATCTGTAATAATCCCCAGGCTTTCTTTGCCTGACGGTGTCTCAGTAAAGAGCATAGATCCGCGAGTTAACTTGATTTTACCCATAATAAGTAGTCTAATGATTGTTTGCTCGAATGAGCACAAATTGCGCCGAGAGGAGGTGAGCATACAAAATGGCATATATCTCAGTTAACAATAACGAAACGATCGAATCAGCACTTAGACGTTTTAAGCGGAAAGTGATCAGCGAAGAGATCATAAAGGACCTCAAGAAACACGCTCATTTTATCCCTCCAGGACAAAAGGCTAAGCTTAAGTCGGTCAATGCACGCAAAAGGAATCGTCGCCGGTTTCGGCAGCAGCGTCCAATGAATGCGGGAGCATCGAGGCCTCCGATGGGTGGACAAGGAAGGTAATTCATCACGCAGTTAATAAAGTGAAAAGGTGAAAAAGAGCGAAAGCCTTTGACCCTTTTCACTTTTTCTTTTTTGAAATGACATCTGAAAGACCGCGAATATTAGTTACGAACGACGATGGATACAATGCCGACGGCATCAAGGCCCTCGCAGACGGGCTCAGAGAGATCGGAGATGTCTACGTTGTAGCTCCCGAGGCCGAAATGAGTGGGGCTGCGCACAGCCTTACGTTGTCCCGCCCCTTACGGATACGGCAAATCGACGAACGGCAGTGGGCCGTCGATGGAACGCCGACAGATTGCGTTACCCTGGCTCTCAACCGTATTCTGCCGGCCGAGCTTCGACCCCATATATGCTGTTCGGGTATCAATCATGGAGCCAACATGGGCGACGATGCTACCTACTCAGGCACTGTGGCGGGAGCCCTTGAATCAACGATCCTGGGAGTTCCGGGGTTAGCATTCAGCCTTGCAGCTTATCGCGAACATGATTTCGACCAGTCGGTTGAGGTCGCTGTGGAGATCACCCAAAAGGCACTCTCCGAGGGACTGCCGGTTTGGACACTCCTGAATGTCAATATTCCCAAAGGCATTCCTGCCGGGATCCGAATAACCAAGCAGGGTTTCAAGAGCGCGAGGCCCGTGATCAGTGAGCACATCGACCCGCGTGGCAAACTTTATTACTGGATCGGCGAGGTCCGCGAAGGATTCAGGGCCGAGGGCGGAACAGATTTCGAAGCAATCGACGAAGGGTACGTTTCAGTCACGCCGATGCGAAGCGACCTCACAAGTCACAGCGGCCTGAAAAAGCTTGAAAGCTGGAACACAGACAAATGAATGCCTCGCCATCCAAGCCCATACTGACTGACGAAATGGCCATGCAGCGGCATCGCATGGTAGAACGCCTTCGCGACCATTACAAGATCCGGGATGAACGCGTGCTCGACGTTATGTCTCAACTGCCGAGGCACCGCTTTGTACCCGAGGCGATCATGTCGCAGGCATATAACGACAACGCATTACCAATTTCCGCTGGTCAAACAATATCGCAGCCCTATATCGTCGCTCGCATGACCGAGCTTCTGGAATTGCAGGGTACAGAAAAGGTGCTGGAGATCGGGACGGGTTCGGGTTATCAAACAGCAGTCCTGGCATCACTGGCTCGGAAGGTCTTCTCGATCGAGAGGCTTCTGGCCCTTGCAGATGAGGCGGATAGACGCCTGCGGTCGCTGGGCTTTCGGAACTATTCGCTCAAGGTCGATGACGGCACGGAGGGTTGGAGCGTTTACAGTCCATATGACGCTATGCTTGTCGCTGCGGGCGGGCCAAGGGTCCCTGAGCCGCTTGTGTCTCAACTTAAGATCGGCGGAAAACTCGTGATCCCGATCGGCGACGATCAGCAAAAGCAGGTCCTCATCCGCGTGACGAGAACGGAGGACGGCTTTGAGAAAGAAAACTTCGGCCCTTGTGCCTTCGTACCTCTAATCGGGTCTTATGGGTGGTGAGTGAGCATAGGTTGACGAGATCGATCCCCGATACACTCGAATACTGATCCTTCATTTTAGAACTTGATCCAATAAATAAAACGTGTCCTTTTTTAAAAAGATATTCGAATACCTACGAAGCCTGAAAGGTTGGGTTGAAAGCTTTTCCGAAAAGCCGCACGCGCAGTGGGCATTGTTTTGGATAGCTTTCGCCGAATCCTCGTTTTTCCCGATCCCGCCGGACGTGCTGTTGATCGCGATGGCTGTCTCAGTTCCGGCTAAAGCCCTCAGGTATGCGATTATCTGTTCGGCCGGTTCGGTACTTGGCGGAGTATTTGGATATTTCATCGGTTGGGCATTTTTTGAGGCTGCGGGCCAACCGATCCTTCAGTTTTACGGAGCTATGGGGCATTATGAAACCGTCCAGGGGCTTTACAATGAGCATGCTTTCTGGTCGATCCTCGCAGCCGCTTTTACGCCGATACCTTACAAGGTCTTCACGATCGCCGCCGGTGCGTTCGAGATACCGCTGACGACGCTTGTCGCCGCTTCAGTTATTGGACGTTCTGCAAGATTCTTTCTCGTCGCTGGTCTCTTTTACTTTTTCGGAGCACCGATCAAGAAGTTCATCGACAAGTACTTCGAGATACTGACAGTCGTCTTTCTCGTGCTGCTGATCGGCGGCTTCGTGGTTATCAGAGTGTTCCTTAAATGACCAGACACAGTCGCTGCTTAGATTCCCCAAAACAAGGGCGAAACCACAAATAACCCGAAAAGGGCGGGAGTTCCTTGTTGTTTCCTGCAGAGACGCAAAGCACGCAAAGAAGAAAAGTATCTAATCGGTGGGTTGAAGGCCTTGTCTCAACTTTCCGCACCAACGAATTTCTTCCCTGGCTGTCTTTGCGGCCTTGAGGGAGTTTCTGGCGGCTGACAAAGAAGTTTCCCGCGGAGACGCAGAGCACAGCAGAGAAGAAAAGTTTCCTGTCGATTGGGCCGAAAGATGTTGTCTCAACTTTCCTCACCTAAGGTTTTTTTCTTTGGCGGTCTCCGCGGCTTTGCCGGAGGTTCTGGCGGCTGTCAAAGAAGTTTCCCGCAGAGACGCAAAACTCGCAGAGAAGAAAAGTATCTAATCGGTGGGTTGAAGGCCTTGTCTCAACTTTCCGCACCAACGAATTTCTTCCCTGGCGGTCTTTGCGGATTCGCGGGAATTTCTTTCAACTCACAGAGCACAAGCGACGAAGAAAGCTTCGGCAAGCGGGCGGGGCGGCGAACTTGGGTGTTTCAATTGTCAAAGAGCCAGATCTGGTTGGGTGTTCTTGGTTGAAAGAAAGGGTCGGTGTTACAAACGTGTTCTGTGTAACGCAGTTACCTCGGTGGTGAGCCGCGGGCGAGAGTCGTTGGTGAGAATTGCGAAGCCAGTGCCTCGAGTGCATCCGCGTCCATTGCTGCCAGCCGTCTCTCTACCAAATCGCGTGCGACCGCGGCGATGAACTCCTCCTTGTAATAATCCATTTCGATAGACGGCATCGGCCCGGCGGGTGTGAGGTCATAGAATACCGGTTCGTCAATTGTTGGCTCGTTCCTGATACGCGTAAGCAATTGATATGGGCGGTCCGGCCCATAACGGCTCTCGACCAGCACGTC
>JBGTBC010000215.1:0-5761 GCA_041749555.1 Pyrinomonadaceae bacterium
GACGCCATCGGAGTAAACGACGAGTACGTCGCCGGGATCGAGATTGACGTGGCCGACTTCGTATTCGGCAAAGCCCATAAGGCCCAGCGGTAGGCCTCCGGACTCGAGCTGTTCGACTGTGCCGTCGGCGCGGCCGATCAGCGGTGGGTTGTGGCCGGCGTTGATATATTTGAGATATCCGGTATCGGGCTCAAGCTCTGCGATAAAGAGCGTCACAAAACGGTTATTCGGCGTGTTCTCGACTAGGTATTCGTTGATAGACGTGACGGTACGTTCGAGCGGCGTCTGGGCGGCGACCTGGCCGTGGATCGCAGCGTGAAGGCTCGACATCAGGAGTGCAGCAGCGGTTCCCTTTCCTGAAACGTCGCCAAGTGCAACGAGCATCGTGCCGTCGTGGCGCGGTATAAAGTCGTAGTAGTCGCCGCCGATCTCATAGCATGAGAATGAGATACCCTGAAACTCGTATCCCTCAATGATCGGCGGTCCCGAGGGCTGGAAACGCTGTTGGATCTCGGTTGCAAGCTCCAATTCCCTTTCCATTCGTTCGCGGTTGATGCGCTCCTCGAGCAGGCTGGCATTTTCGACGCGGATGGACGCTACGGACGCGAGCGTCGTCAGGATGTCCAGATGCTCGCTGGAGAACATTACCCGATGCGTGGGCGAATCGGCATAGATCAAGCCGAAGACATGACGTTCGTCAACACTGAGCGGAACGGCGAGGACGGAACGGATGCCCTGAAGAACAAGCGTCTGCGTGGCAAATCGCGGGTCCTGCTGAGCGTCAGAGGTCAGGACGGCCTTGCCGTTCTCCATGACCTCGGTCATGATCGCCCGGCTGATCCTCACTTCATCGATCGGAGTTTCGCTGCCGCGTGTGCGGGCCACTTTTATCTGCATCTCACCGCTAGCCTCATCGCGGAGCATGATGACGACCCGCTCAGCGGGCACGGCCTCGAAAACTAGCGTAGCAACATTGTTCAGGGTTTCGTCGAGGCCACTCGATGAGAGCAGAGCCAGGCCCACCTTACTTATCAGACCGAGAAGGTCACGACGGCTCGAAAGCGACGAATCCATGATCTCCGAGGTCGGGTTGCGGCGGGCGGTGAGCGAGATTGTATTCGACGGGTCGAGCGCCGACGTATTGTCGGCGATCAGGGTGGAACCGAAGCCCTTAAACGCGCCTGACTCACTTTGGAATACAATGCTTGTCTCGCCGATCGCGATCTCACTTCCGTGATTCAGCGGCATCGTCATCGTAACCGGCACACCGTTCAATCGCGTCCCATTTGCGGAGCCGAGGTCGATCAGCCAAAATGATTCGCCCTCCTGCCGGATCTCGGCATGGAGGCGCGAGGCGAAAGCATCGGGGATACAAAGATCGCTGCGTGCCGATCGTCCGATCGTGGTGCGAAGTCGGGACAAAGGTAGTTCTTCGGCAGTGCCGTTTGAGTGTTTTACAACAAGGTGCGCCATGGTATGTTACAAAAGCCGTGATTTTCGTCCACGGACGACGATGGTTCCACCGATCAGGTCATGAAGTGCACGCCCGCTTTTATTGACCGCCGCGATCAAGAAACCAAGACCGACGGTAAGAACGGTGATGCCGTATCCAAGGATATTTCTCAACAGCAGGGACGTGATCCCGATCCGAGTGCCGTCCATTCTTAATATCGTCAGGCCCGTTACCATTTTCCCGACCGTCTGACCTCGCCAAAGCGGCAAAACAAAGAAATTCAGCAGTGTAAGGACCAGGCCGGTTATCCACGCGATCCCGGCTATTGAGATACCCGACGGGCTTTCGCTGACGATCCGCGAAATAAGCAGCCAAGCAACCGGAAATATGATGAATATCATATAGTCGATCGCAATGGCAGCACAACGAAGAGAAAAAGGTGCGCGCAGGCGTACCGGAGCGAAATCGACGATCTTCTCCTTTTCGGGCCGATACGGGACCGACGGTGCTTGCTTGGTGGCTGCTGCCATATAGATCTAACCCGGTTATCCCATCAAAAAATGCAAAGTCGTGTCGCCGAGCCGGAGCCGGTCGCCATTCCCGAGAATATGCGGCTGGCGGGGCGGCAAGCGGACCATATCACTATATCCCGCCATCAGAATCGTACCATTCGACGATCCAAGGTCCTCGACCAAAAAATTTCCTCCCTCGCGCCAAATGCGTGCGTGGCGTCGTGAGATCTTTGTCTGCGGGTCGTATTTGGACAGGTCAACCTCGGGAAAAATGTTGGACTGAGGATCACGGCGGCCGACGAGATTTTCGGATTTTTCGAGCGTGAAGACCGGGGCGTCGAGTTCGGTTGTGCCTTCGATGAGGAGTTTTGCCGTGCCGCCGCCGCTAGCATAGATCTCTGAGTGAACGCCCTGTTGCGCTATCGGCTGCTTTGACCCGCAAAACGCACAAAAAAGATCGGTGGCAACGATACGCTGGCCACAAAACCCGCAAAACACGCTCTGATTCGCCAGACTCACTGAAGCAGGCGCCGCGGAAACGCCGTAAGTTACTTTGCCCGACGTGAGGTGCGAAAGATGATCGTTCAATACCTGACGCATTTCTTCCGCCGAACTAAAGCGGGAATCGGCGTTATATTCGACGGCCCGCATCAGGATCCGCTCCATTTGGTCCGATAGCTGCGGGTTGATCTGCCGCGGCCGCGGATTCTTCTGAAAATCGAAAATAAGAAGCGGATTATTCTGCGGATCGGCCCCCGTCAATAGGTGGAACATCGTGGAGCCTAGGCTGTAGATGTCAGATCGAGGCTCAACCTGGCCCGAGAAAAGTTCGGGCGGAGCGTAGCCCATCGTTCCAACCGCAGTTACGCCTTTTTCCTGGCTTGTCTGATTTATCGAGCGGGCGATCCCAAAATCGATAAGCATTATGCGTCCGGAATTGCCGTCGAGCATAATGTTCGATGGCTTAAGATCCCGATAAACGATCGTCGTAGGCAGGCGGTGAAGGTAGGACAGCACGTCGGCGACCTGTATGGCCCATTCGGTGACCATCTTCTCATCGACCCTCCCACCCGGCGCGGCCCTGAGGCGTCCGGCCAGATCACCGCCCGAAATGTACTTCATCACCAGATAGAAGCGACATTCGAAATCATCAAAAAAGTAATCGTAGATCGTCGGGATAGCCGGATGATCGAGGGAGGAAAGGATGGTCGATTCGCGGCGAAAATCCTCAATTGCCTTATTCTGCTGCTCTTCCTCAATGCTCGACTGCACCATTTCCTTAACGGCGCGCTCCACGCCGCCAAGGTTTCGATCCGTCGCGAGATATACGGCGCCCATTCCGCCGCCGCCGATCTTGCGAACGATCTGATACCTGCCGGCGAGTAATGTGGACTCAGCCAGCGGCTTGAGGCCGGGTTTGCGCCCGCCGGTATAGCCGTCCCTTGTCGACGAGGTCTCCCCGGCTGAGGCCTCGGTGGATTCATTCACGGCGCCGGGATCCGCTTCAACTGGGTCCGCAATGTCCACTGGGTCCGAAATGTCATTTGTTATCGGCTTTTCGTTTTCGTCATCAGCCGGCGAGGCGGGGGCGATATGGGGATCAGCCTCGTCAGGAGTGGGCATAATTTCCTTCTCGACAGGTGCCGCCGCCACAGCCGCGGCGGCTTCGGCAGGCGCATCGGAACCATCCGACTGCAACGCTCCGCAATCGTGGCAGGGATCTTCACTTTCGGCGATCTCGACGCCGCATTGATGACAGAAGGCCATTTAGGTTAAAGAAAAACTGTCGTCCGAACCTAGCCGCTTACCTGAAAACGCAGAAAAGTCTTGCCCACGATGACCTCGTCGCCATTCTTTAGGATCTGAGAATTGCCTGGCAGAAGACGGCGTCCACGATTCACATAAGTGCCATTGGTCGAGCCAAGGTCCTCAATATAATAGACGCCGCCTTCCTTTCTCACTATCCGTGCGTGACGACGGGAAACTTTAGCGTCAGTATCAAAGGCGTCGAGGTCAACATCAGGAAAAACGCCATTATCGGCATCCCAGCGGCCGATCGTAGATTCATCATTTGTCAGCCGAAATTCAGTTCCGGGGGCGTCACCCCTCTCGATCGTGAGGGTGGCGTGGGCCACACCCGAGCGATTTTGGTTTTTGCCTGATACCTGAGCCATATGCTCGGGCTCGATCTGGACCGGCGGTACTCCGATCGATGTCACGCTTACCGGCCTTGGAACCGAATTAAACGGCTTTGGGGGTACATATGCCGGTGGTTCCTCGGAGCGGGCAGCAATCAGCATGGTGCCGCATTCGTCACAAAACCGGGACGAATCGAGATTCGACGATTGACATGATTGACATCTGATCATGATTTGGCAGCCGCCTGCGGGGTCCCGCATCCGTACGACTTCTTAATAAAGTATTTTACCCTCTAATCCCAGTTTAGGTAAATCGTAATTCTACCTCAGTTTTACGTCAAACGCTTAAAGTTGGTTCGCAAGGATTTGCAAGGGGTACTGTTTCGCTTCATTTTTTTGAAACAATGGCGAAAATAGTGTCGTAAGACTTGGTTGATAAGACAGATCCATCCACATTGGTTATACTCGAATATTTGGAAAATCACTTTTTGTTGAGGAACACAAACTATGGCATTGAGCCGTAAAAAGAAGATCATAGGCGGGATCGTAGCTGCCGTCATACTAATCGCAGTTGTCATTGGAAGCATCCTGGCGACGCGCACCGACACACCTGAAGTTACGGTTGTTAAGGTTGAAGTTCGGAAGGAATTACGGTCGACCGTTACCTCCTCGGGAGAGGTGCGGCCGATCCAGTTCATGAATCTCACGAGTGAGGTCCAGGGAAGGATCGAAGAGATTTATGTCAAAGAGGGCGATCAGGTGACCAAGGGACAACCGCTGGTCCGTCTTGATCCTAATCAACTGCAATCCAATACCGATGCTCAATTGGCGGCATTCCAGGGTGCTGAGAATGAGGTCAGGGTTTCTCAGTCGCAAGTGATCGCTGCTCAAAATCAGCTCGCTCAATCACAGCAGCAGCTCAATGTCGCGCAGCTTGCCGTGGATTCGGCACGCCAGCAGGTAGTTTCTGCACAGACCGATGTCGACAGCCAGGTTAAGAATCTCGAGGTAGCCCAGCGGGAGTTTCAAAGGTCCGCACAGCTTCTTGAATCAGGAGTCGAATCAAGGCTCAATTACGATGCCGCAAAAGACCGCGTCGATCAGGCAGAGATCTCTCTTCGCAATGCACGGGCCCGTTTGCAGCAGCAGCAGCTCTCGATCAAGGATGCTCAGGCCCGCGTTGCACAACAAAACGTTTCAGTCCGTGATGCTAAGCGTGCGGTAGATACCGCCAACCTGAGCGTCTCCTCCAGCCAATCTCGGGCCAATCAGTCAGCTGCCCAACTTCGCGGACAAAGAAGCCAGCGTGACAAGACCCTTCAGGTTGCACCGATCAACGGCGTTATCGCCGAGATCCCATCTAAAGTTGGAACATTTGCAGTTGCCGGCCTTTCAACAACCGCGCTTCTGACGATCGCGGATATGTCCACGATAAATGTCGAAGTAAAGGTCGATGAAACGTCTATAGACAAGGTGGAGGTCGGACAGAAAGCCAAGATCAAGGTCGACGCATTTGGCGAGACGGAGATCATGGGGGAAGTGATCCAGAAAACACCGCTTGCGATGGGTAAGTCGCAGACGAGCGGCGGACTTTCGACGAATATCAATGTTCAGGAGGCCAAGGAATTCCGCGTCGTGATCGAGATGAAAGACCTGAC
>JBGTBC010000216.1:0-7234 GCA_041749555.1 Pyrinomonadaceae bacterium
GCGACATCGCCCGGTGCACCCGGGGCAAATGTCACCTCACCCGGTCCGCCTCGGGCTGTAAATGTGGATACAAATGCAGATTCTCCTCCGACCGCTCGCTTCAGAGCTCCGAAAACGCCACCCTTTAATTCCGAATGAAGATCGACATTGCTTGACATCGATACCATCGCTCCGGCTTCGGCGGCGATGGTCTGCTCAGGCTGGAGTTGTATTACAGCTAAGGCAAAAGCTCCCTGGTATTCGATCGCCCATGTGTAGCCCCTTCCCTGACCGCGGCCGTCAGAATCAAAATGAAATGCTTCGCTAGGAGAGGATGGAGGCGGAGCTGAAGCTACAGGTTGCGGTTGAAGAACAAGCCCGCAAGATCCGCAAAACTTGGCATTCTCCATCAATTGGGCGTTACATTTCGGACAATTCATATAACTACTCCCTCAGATTTACGCGCAATTATTTCGGCCGCAGTCTCAGCGTCCGGTGCAAAGTCAAGATAGCTCACATCGCTGTCACTCACCACAAGATTGGCTTTCCATGCTTCGACAACGGGTTTCCAGCATTCACCGATCAGCACAAGCGGCCGACGTCCTATTACGCCCGTTTGCAATTTGTTCCAAACCAGCGAAATCTCGGTAACAGTGCCCATTCCGCCTCTCAAAGCCACGAAGCCAACAGAGCGAGTGATCAGGTTTTGCAGCCTTTCATAAAAGTGATTTGTGGCTACCTTATCGGTTAGATACCGATTGGGCTCGGACCTGAATTGGTTCAAAACTATTCCGTAAACACGACCGCCGTGCTCTCGGGCGCCTCTCGACGCAGCCTCCATTATACCGAGATACCCTCCTGTACAGATGGTGAACCCGGCGCGCGCCAATCGGCCTCCGAGGTCTTTTGCCTCCTGGTATTCGGACGAATCCTCAGTGAATTTCGAACCGCCAAAGATCGTGACGATACGCTCGCCCGGGCTCAAGTTTTGGGGGTGGTTATCCGTTTGCATCATCTGCAGACTTAATCAACAATTGTAACTCTTGAAACGATGAATTCCAATTTACGATTTCATTTGGGCCGCTTCTTCCGGAGTGAGATTCCCGGCATCATGGATCGCCTTTGCAGTGTTTGTAAAGATGAGTATTACCATACCGCCGACGAAGAAAACTATAAGGGCAAGGATCGCCTGCCTGTACGATCCGGTCGTGGCGACTACGACTGCAAAAACTGCGTTCCCGATCCACGAAGTTCCCTTCTCGGAGATCTCGTATAGGCCGAAAAAAGCGGATTCGCGGGATTTGGGGATCATTTGAGAAAAGAGCGACCGCGAGAGAGCCTGAGTGCTGCCAAGAACAAGGCCGATAAATACAGCCATAATCCAGGCGTGGAGAAAACTCTGAAGAAATCCGTACGCAAATATGACGATCGACGACCAGATCATCAGACAGATGATGATCGTGCGTTTTGCTCCGATAACCCGTGCGATCCTCTCAAATACGAGAGCCCCGATCAATGCCGAGACCTGTGCCACAACAAAGATAGCCAGCAAAAATGTGGAATCGCTCTCTACTCCTCGTGAAACAAACAACTCCTGCGAAAGAAAAACGGATGAGTTCAGAATTACTGTTTGAATGCCGTCGTTATACAACAAATATCCTGCGAGAAAGAGCATCGTATATTTGAGCCCGACAAGTTCCCGCAACGTGCTCCACAGTTCGATAAAACCGACAGCCACAAGGTTGCGCCCATTCGCATCTCGATGTGGTGCCCGCGATCGTAAGAGCCAAAACGTTACGACCCCGAATCCGCCCCACCACAGCGACGCTGCGAGCATTGATGTTCGGACGGCGAGGCTTTGGTCCATCCCAATGATGTGGCCAAAATTGATCAACGCCAGATTTGTAAACAGCATTATCAGGCCGCCGACGTACCCCGCGGCGTAACCGTAGCTGCTGATCTTGTCACGCTTATCCTCCGTCGTGATGTCGACCAGAAATGAATTGTAAAATACGTTGGTAGCCGCAAAGCAGATGTTGGCGGTCAGCAGAAAGAGGCATCCCCATAAGTAGGAGGTTCCTGTGATAAAGAAGAGCAGCGAACTCGAGAAGACGCCAAAATAGCAGAATGACGCCATCATCTTCTTTTTCCATGGCGTAAAATCCGCGATCGAACCTAATACGGGCAGCAGGAAGATCTGGAGAAAAATGGAGACTCCCAACGTCGATGGGAAAAGGCTCTCTGCCGTAATTGACCCTAACGGCCCAAGCGACAGAACCACGCCGTTCTTACCCACATCGGCCTGAGCAAGTGCGGTAAGATATGGGCCCGCGAGAACAGTGACTACGGTTGTGAAGAACGCCGAATTCGCCCAATCGTATGTTAGCCAGCCGAAGATCTCTCTCCGGTCATTTTTCTCAAGAGTGTTAGTTTCCATCAATTCCGACAATTAGGGCCTCGTTCAGGCACCCGTTCACGATAATTCAGTAGCGGGCATTTGTCTAACGATCAAATTAATGTAGCCGTAAACCCGGGCTCGTTTTCAAATACACCGGCATTCCCGTATTATCAATGTTTGATCCGGACGGGATCAGAACGTTATGAAGGCAATGATCCTTGCGGCCGGCTTTGGAACTCGGCTATTCCCTCTAACGATTGACCGCACTAAGCCGGCAATTCCGTTTCTCGGGAAACCGCTCGTCGGCTACGTTGCCGAATACATTGCCAAGTTCGGAATTCGTGACATCATTGTAAATCTTCATCATCAGCCGGATTCGGTCATAGCCGCGCTCGGAGACGGTACGGATTTCGGGGTTTCGATTACTTACACGATCGAAGAGCCCAATATACTGGGAACGGCCGGTGCTTTGGCGAATGCCCGTGAGTATCTTGAAGATGCCCCTTTTCTGATCGTCAATGGCAAAATAATTACCGACATTGATATCGCGGCCGCGATGGAAACGCACCAGCAGTCAGGTGCCCTGGCAACGATGGTTCTAAAGCCGAATATCAAACGCGAGAAGTTCACCATCGTCGAAACCGAAAACGGTTATGTCAAACGATTCGGGCCCCACGCTTCCCCGGTTACCGAAGAAGAACTGAGGGACACCGAGCACGAGATCGCAACACCGCTAATGTTCACCGGAATCCATATTCTTGAACCGCGTGTTCTCGATCTGATAACTCCCGATGTTTATTCCGACATCGTACCTGACGTTTATATTCCAGCGTTAAGGGCGGGAGAGAAGATCGCGGCGCACATCTCGACCGGAAATTGGTACGAGCTTTCCACGATCCCGCGTTACCTCGACATCTCGCTCTCGATGATGGGAGTCGGTGATGTTCATTTTGGTCGGAATTGCGTTCTCGAAGGGGCGGCGAGCCTGAAGGATTCGGTACTTTGGGATAATGTCACTGTTGGAGAAGGTGCCACGCTGTACCGCGTGATTGTTGCCGACGGCGTAAGGATCGAGCCGGGCGAAAATTTTGAGAACGTCGCGATAGTAAAGGCCGACATGGTGAGAAGCTGCAAAGAGATCCCGGAAAAGGCACTTCGCGGGTACGTGCAGGGCGATAACTACATTGTTCCGTTGAATTAAAATATGCACGACGCATCGGAATTCAGGCGGCGGCTCGCCGGTTTCCTCACAACAAAAGGCGAACCGGCCGAATTTATCGAGCTAACCGCCGACGCCTCGACACGCGAGTATTTCCGTGTTCCTTGGAAAGGCGGCAAGGCCGTCGCCTGCGTTTACCCGGAAGGCTTTGATCCCGCAACCCAGCCGTACCTTGATGCGACGAGATTATTTCGCGAGGGCGGACTTCCTGTGGCTGAGATATATGATTTCGACAGCGATGCAGGCATCATCGTGCAAGAAGACTTGGGCGATCGTGTTTTGCGAAACATCCTTATTGAGTCCACCGGCGACGTCTATTCCAGGCTGATGAATGAAGCCATATCGTTGATCGCACGGATCCAGACGTTGACGGGTACGGCTTTCGAAATTGGATCGATCGCCTCAAAGCAATCCTTTGACATTGCAAAACTGCGTTGGGAACTCGATTTCTTCAAACAGCATTATTTCGAAACATATCTCAACCAGCCCCTTTCCGCAGCGGATAGTGACGCGATGGATGCAGAGTTCGACGAGCTTGCAAAAGAACTCTCGGGCCGGGCAAGGGTCCTCTGCCATCGCGATTTTCACACGGCAAATCTGATGATCGACGCCGAAGACCGTATGAGAATCATCGACCATCAGGATGCCCGCATCGGTTCGCCGACGTACGACCTCGTCTCGCTCCTGCTCGACCGCATCACCGAACTTCCGTCGCCCGAGTGGCTCGCCGAACGCCGCCGATATTTCCTCGATGTCCGCCGCAGGCTAGGTCTGTCAAAGATCGATGAAGAAGAATTCGCCAACGAATTTCGCCTGCAAACGATCCAGCGATGCCTGAAAGCCGCCGGCACATTCTCATACCAGTCCGCCGTCCGCGGCAAAACCTATTTCGTGCCTTTCATAAAACCAATGTTCGGCATCTCCCGCCGCGGGGCAGAAAGCCTTGGGCGATTTCCGGCAATTCAGTCGATACTTTCGCGGGAGTTAAGCATCTGATCTAGATCCATTGAGCGACTGAATACGTTGATTACTCACGATATTGTGCGGTATTCTCGAATCTTAGGTGTAATTATCCTTAGCAGCCATGGATGAGCTTTGGCCTTTCGACCAAGATAAAAACGTAGCCGCCCTCACTACCCGGCAAGTGCTTTGGGAGGGCTCCCCAATCCTAGATGTCTTTCACTACTCAGACGACGACTCGTGGTCTTTTTCCTGTGGCACGACCAATGACATTGAGGACTTACTTGTCGTCGGGATGGGATGCATCGTAGAAATAGACCCAACGCTCTCCTCGATTGCCGACCTACCACCTGGATGGCGAGCATGCCGAAGCGCAGTTGGTGCCGCGTGGGAGCGATGGGAAGATGATGATTCCTAATCATTCGAAAGGTAGTTTTCCATCCCACAATTTCGACATCGCATTGCAGAGCCGTGAGCGCCGGAGTCGATATCTAAACCCGCAAATAATCTCCACGCCACTCCCGTATCGCAGTTTTTATTTCTTTCGAAGTTGAAAGCTCACCGTTAAGCACTCGCTCCAAAAGCCCACCGAGTTCCCCGTCCGAGGCAAATCGAAGTGCGATCATCTGACCTGCTCTGAGGCCCTCGGCCCTGGCGCAAATATCCGAGCCCAGCAGTTCACGGTAGCGAAGCCTCTCCTCGAAACGGATAACGCGGTCCTGCGCCTTTAGTGCCTGCAACCGTGCCGCGAATGACAGCAGTACGACTCCGAGGATCAACAGCAGATTCCAGATCCGGTCGGCCGAAAAGTCACGGACCAGATCAACGATGCTCCAGATCAGCAGGATCGTGAGAAGCGGAAATATGACAAAATGGACAAGCGGATACCACCTGACGTGGTTCGCGTATGTTTGTTGTTCGCTCATAGGTTTTAGAGTTTTGTCTTTGCCAGGGTCTCGGCCGGTGACCCCGTAAAATCCTCGCCGGGATTAACAAAGAGGTTCTGTTCAAAGTTGTACTGCTTATCGTAAAGCTGTTTGTATCGGCCGCCAAGAGCGATAAGCTCGTCGTGGCTTCCCCGCTCCAGTATTTCGCCTCCCTCGACGACGAGTATCTGGTCAGCACTCCTTATCGTTGAAAGCCGGTGGGCGATCACAAACGTCGTCCTTCCCTGCCGCAGCCGTTTCAAACCCTCTTGTATCAGGGCCTCTGACTCGCTGTCGAGGCTCGATGTGGCCTCGTCGAGGATCAGTATCCGCGGATCGGCAAGCAGCGCCCTCGCGATCGCGATCCTCTGCCGCTGGCCTCCTGAGAGTTTAACTCCGCGCTCACCGACAACTGTGCTGTATCCGTCGGGAAAAGCCTCGATAAATTCATTGGCATTGGCGATCTTGCAGACTTCCTTGATCTGGTCCAGATTTGCCTCCGGGTTTGCAAAACGAATGTTATCGAGGATCGTCCCGTCAAACAGGAAATTGTCCTGCAGCACCACCCCGAGCCGCCGCCGATAATCCCGCAGCCTGACGCTCTGCAGGTCCTTACCGTCTATGAGAATCCGCCCGGCCTTGTCAGAACCGACTACGTGAGCGGGCGGCTGAATGCCTGCGGCAGTAGCATCGTTTGACACATTTGCAGCGTTCGTTCCCTCCGCTAACCCTGGCGGCTCTGACCGTGCGGTTGGCTGTATAAAATTTAACACCAAACTCAAAATCGTCGATTTACCAGAACCGCTTGACCCAACCAGCGCGGTCGTCGTACCCGCCTCAGCATGAAACGAAACGCCTTTCAAAACAGGAACACCGGAATCGTACTCAAAATATACATTTTTAAAATCGATCGTACCGTCCACCGTCGGCAGCGGCTCTTTGCCCGCATCGGTCTCGTCCTCGGTCGTCATTGCCATGACCTCGCGAATGCGGTCGAGCCCTGCGAGAGCCTCGGTGATCTGCGTGCCGATCGAGGTCAGCTCGATGACCGGCATCGCCAGTAAAAACGTGAACGATATGTACATCAGGAAGTCGCCGAGCGTCATTTCGCCGCTCTGGACCGCACTGCCTCCGATCACGATCATCACGACCGCGATCGCACCGATGATAATGGACGAAAACGACGAGATAGCCGAAACGCCCGTAACCGTTTTTGCAACATTGCGAAACAGCTTGTGGGCCCCGCGTGCAAATGATAATTCCTCTCGCTTTTCCGCGGTGTAGGCTTTTACGATACGTATGCCGCCGAGACTCTCGCCGAGTCGTCCCGTAACCTGCGCCGTGATCTCGCCGCGTTCGCGGAATACAGGCCTCAGGACCTTGAAGGCATAAAACAATGCACCTCCAAACAACAACAGCACGCCGATCGTCGCCAGCGTCAATTGCCAGTTCAGATAAAGAAGCACGCCAACAGCGATAGTCGCGGTTACGACGCTGCCCAGTATCTGGCCGAGCCCTGTTCCGACCAGATTTCTGATCCCTTCGGCATCGTTCATTATCCTCGAAATAAGCTGCCCGCTCTGCGTCGAATCGAAATACGAGATCGGAAGTCTCTCGATATGTGCCTGCACACGCTTTCGCATCTCCGTGATCGCCCGCTGTGCGGCCACGCCGAGTATCTGCGATAACGCAAAGCTTGTGACACCCTGCACCAGCGTTGAGATCCCAATAGCCAGAGCGATCCACTTGATC
>JBGTBC010000217.1:0-19544 GCA_041749555.1 Pyrinomonadaceae bacterium
TGATGGCATCGTGGTCTGAGAGCGGTTGGCCTTCATCGTCGACGAGACCCGCGATGGTCAGCGGCGCGGTATCGGGCGCCAGATCCAGTCCATGGCCCGCAAACCAGTCGAGCCGGGCTGAAACGCGACCACCCACGCGTCGGGCGGCCCAGAAGATGAATGGAAAGCACCATTCGGGGACCCAATCGCGGAGGTTGGTATTTTTCTCGATGCTCTCAACGTCGTAGTGAAGCGTGCCGACCCCGAGCTCGTTAAGGCTTTTGTACTCATAGCCGCGCGATTCCAACTCGCCAAATAATTTGCGTTCGAAGTGCCTGTCAGGATGCGGAAGATGATTCTTAACCACGTTTTTTACGCCCATCATCACACGCCGCCAGTAGCCCAGGATCGCGCGGGTCGCATTTTGTGCGTTGTAGGTCGTTGTGTTCCAGTCGCCGCCGATAATTGTCGGCAGCGGGGGCAAGGTGTCGAGGTGGTCGAGAATTATCTTCATTTGTAGATGACGGTGTGCCCGCGAGCAGTGTGCATCGAGATGGATTGAAACGGCCCTGAATTTGCCGGCGGGATGCCCAATATCGGCAATAAGAGCACGCAGCCAACCGAGCCGCTTTTCCTTGCCCCACATTTTGTCCTTCCCATTCGGCAGCGGTACTGCCTCAACATTCGTAAGTGGGTGCGGCGAGAACAACGCGAGGCCATGAATCGAGGTTGTGTTCTCGCCTTTCATTTCAGATTCGACACCGCTACCCTTTTGCAGCGGAATGTAGACGGGGGCGAACGCGTAATTCAGATTCAATGCGCGAGCGATTTCCTGTGCAACAAACCGGTTCCCGCTGCGTGCCATTCCATGATCGAGCTCGGTCAGCAGCAATACATCCTTACTCTTTAACTGAGGATGATTTGCCAGCGAATTGACGATCCCGTCAAAGCAGATGCCTCGCTCGATATTCCAGGCGAGGGCCCGGATCAGATTGTCTGCTGGTTGAGCGGGGCGATCCGACCCGATTGGTTCTGCAGTTGTTTCTGAGAGGTTTTCGACAACAACAGCGTTCATTACCCGCTCGATCTTGAGGCGGATCTCCTTATACAGATCCGAAGCCTCCATTTCGGAGGTCGATTCGAATTTTAGCAATTCGGGGAAATACGGTACTAGATTGTGATCCAGGACCGATGGAGAATAGGATCGTGACAAGAGATCTGGCATAAATACCGGCGGGAGTCAGCAGAGGAGTACTAACTGCTTAGTTGGATTTTCTGGGCGAAGTATGCTCGCCCATGCCTAATAATTCGATCACCTGCCCCTTCTTGACAGATGGAAAGTCCGTCAAAAATTCGTTGATAGATTCACCGCCATTTAGGTAGTCGAAAAGGTTCTTAATGGGCACACGAGTGTCGGTAAAGACAGGTTCGCCACTCTGGATTTCGGGCGAGATTGTGATCACACGATTCATGTTTCAATATTGCCAAATATCCGATTCAAACTCAATCATCATAACGCTCCTTAACAGGGGCAACGGCCAGGAAATCTTCGGTGATCCGCTCGGTATAACTGCTTAACAGCTCCAGGATTTGCTTGTGTTTGGTCGCATGAAAGATCAGTCCGACGTGTTTGGGCTTATTTACTTTATAAACAATGGCCTCGTCGATATAACGCGAAGTGTCGGGCTCGTCGACCTTGGCAAGGGCGAGTGCGATTCCGGCATAGTCGTGCCGCAGTTTGGGTAGTTTGTAGGGATGTTCCGGAGAGGCGGTCTCGAGTTTGGCCCACTCGCGCCAGAGGTTAAAGTTGCAGGCGTGCTCCAGCACGTTGGCAATATATGCTCCGCCGACGCGGCATGCGACCTCAAGCAGGTAAAATTCACCGTCCTCTTCGCCCTGCAGAAATTCTGCATGCGTTACACCTTGTTCGTACTGGAAGGCCATCAACAATAATCGATTAAGCGTCTCAAGCTGCTTTCTCTCGCTGGACCGGTAAGCAATCGTGGATGACGTGAACACGCCGCCATAATGCGAAACCTTGAATGGCGTCGTGCCGTACTCGCTGACGCCGCAGGCTGCTACTTTTCCCTTATGGACAACCGAATCGATGTGAAAAACGCGGCCCTCGATGAACCGCTCGATCAGGAACTGTGAAGGGTGATCTCGCCAGTTGTTCCGGCTGTCGAGGTCGGAGAGCACATCCCACACCTGCTGCCGAGTTTCGCACTTTCTGATCCCGAATGCCGATACCTCTTGCCGCGGCTTGACGATCCATGGGCCGGGTACCTCATCCAAAAAACGCCCGATCCTCTCGAGATTGAACGCGGGAACGTATTCCGGACAGCGAATGCCGGCCTCGGAAGCGATGTTCCGCATTGTCAGCTTATCGCGGAATCGAAGGGCTTGAGAACGGCTCATCCCCGGCAAGCCAAGATGCTCACGGGTCATTGCCGCGGTGAGAACGTCAAACTCGTCGAGCCCCACGACGCGATCGATCGTCTGACTTCCGAATAGGTTTGTAACCGCCCGCACATAATCGAGCACGCCTGCATCATCGTCGACAGTCTTTGACTCGTTGATCGCGGTCCAGGACCAGTGCTCATCGAGGAGTTTTTTCCGGGTCACGAGCGTGACGTGCCAGCCGGCGTTATGAGCCTCCTCCAGAAACTCGTTGCCCTTAAACTCGCTGGCAATACATACAATATGTCCGCTCATAAACGCAACTTTGTCGTAAAATTCACCTATCAGGTACAGTAAAATCCATCAACCCAAAACATATGGCTCCGGGCATTCACGCGTCTAAAGACGCCGGATTTTATTTTGAAGTAAAAGAATGGCACAATTTAACGGTTAAGACAACGAATCCGCTTTGTTTGATAGGGCCTCCGGCTCCAGTTTTCAGGATTTTATGGGCGACATCGATCTGATCAATTTAGTTAGCCACCTTGTGATCTTTATGGTGGTGCTGCTTTTGGCAATCTCGGCCCACGAGGCCGGCCACGCATGGATGTCGTTGAAATTTGGTGATGATACGGCCTATTTGCTGGGCCGTGTGACGCTTAACCCCGTTTCGCATACCGACCCGATCGGCACGCTGTTGATCCCGATAGTTGCTTTTACCCTGGGCACGATGGGCGGGGCTCTCGGAAGTATTCCACTTATCGGTTGGGGCAAGCCGACGCCCGTAAATCCGCGGAAGTGGGACCGGTTTAAGCTGGCGAATGTGATGGTTTCGATTGCGGGAGTGCTGGCCAATCTGATCCTCGTCATTATCGGCATCGTGATCGCTAAGTTACTAATGATACAGGGCTTTATGCCGGCGGATTTTCTGGGCCGATCTACTAACCCGATCGCGATATTTGTCGGGAACCTGATGTTCCTGAATATCTCACTGTTTGTCTTTAACCTGCTCCCATTTCCACCTCTCGACGGCAGCAGGATACTCAGTACTTTCCTTCCGGACAGTGCTCAGCCGGTGCTGAATATGTTTGAGCAGTATGGCTTTTTGATCCTGATGTTCCTCATCTATATCGGAGTGTTCAGTATGATCATTTATCCATTCCGGCTTGGCCTCGCATATTTACTGTTCGCGATCTCCTGATATCAATGAAAAAACGCATATTCAGCGGCGCACAGCCAACCGGTCAGCTTCATATCGGCAACTATCTCGGTGCGCTGAAGAATTGGGTCGCGCTGCAGGTCGAATACGATGCTCTTTATTGCATAGTAAATCTGCATGCGATCACGCTGCCACAGGATCCTGCGGTGCTAAGGCAAAAAACCCTCGATCTCGCTCGTATATATTTAGCAGCCGGCATTGATCCCGAGCGTTCGACGATCTTTATCCAGTCGGACGTGCCGGCGCATGCCGAGTTGACATGGATATTGTCGTGCGTTTCCAGAATGGGGGAGCTCGAGCGGATGACGCAGTTCAAGGACAAGGGCAAAGGAAACGCTGAAAGGGCAGGCGTCGGGCTTTTCACATACCCTGTTCTGATGGCAGCGGACATTTTGCTTTATCGAACGGATCTCGTGCCGATCGGCCAGGACCAGAAGCAGCACCTCGAACTTACCCGCGACCTCGCTGAGCGTTTTAATCGCGATTTTGGCGAGACTTTTGTGGTGCCCGAAGCCTATATTCCGCCGGTCGGGGCAAAGATAATGTCGATCCAGGATCCGGCGAAGAAGATGTCAAAATCGGACGATAATGCCAACGGAGCGATCTTCCTACTCGATGACGCGGATACCATTACCAAAAAGATAAAGCGTGCGGTGACCGATTCGGGCACCGAGATCAACTTCGACGCCGAACGACTAGCCATTTCGAATCTCCTGACGATATATCAACTCCTCAGCGGCAAGACCGCTGACGAATGTGTCGCCCATTTTGAGGGCAAAGGCTACGGGCAGTTCAAAGGTGAACTTGCTGAAACCGTAATTGAATTCCTCCGCCCTTTCCAGGAACGCGTCCACCGATACGATGATCAGGAACTAGCCGCTATCTTGAAGATCGGGGCTGAGAAGGCTCGTGAACTAGCAACAAATACGTTGAAGGTTGTTTATGAGAAGATGGGGATCGCTTAACCGTAAATGAAGGTTCGCCATGTTATTAGATTGATCGAACAAGATGGTTGGATCCTCACTCGGACGAGAGGCAGTCATCGTCAATATCGGCATCCGGTCAAAGAAGGGACCGTAACCATTGCCGGGCATGCATCGGATGAGGTACACCCGAAAACAGAACGTAGTATTTTGCGGCAAGCTGGTCTAAAATAGGGATATGAAGGCTAAGTTTCTTGTCATACTGGAAAAAGGCGGCGATAATTTTTCTGCATACTCGCCCGATCTTCCCGGTTGTATCGCGACCGGTTCATCGGTTGACCAAACGCTGGCCGAAATGCGAAATGCTATCGAGTTTCATCTCGAGGGGATGATCGAGAACGGAGAAAAGCTCCCGGTCCCAAGAACACTTAGTTCGTACATAAAGGAGACGGATGAGATCGCTCCAGATGACATTTTGACCTCCATTGAGGCCGACATCCCACTGCTAGCGGCAGCTTAATGCTGCTTATTCGAAAGGAATCCGGCAAACTGCCGTCGGTTTTTGCGCCCAAGTTCGGCCGCCGGTGCTACAATCAAAATATACTACTCAAACATGCCACGGCCCTTGTTCATACGTGGGCCCGACCATCATTAAGGAGATCATCATGGACGCAGTAAAAAAATCTTTCGACATTCCTAAGTTCAAAGAACAATACGAAAATTTCATCGGCGGCGAGTGGGTCGCACCGAAGAGCGGCGAGTACTTCGAATGTATTTCGCCCGTAGACGGCAAATCATTTACAAAGGTCGCACGTTCAAACGAAGCCGACGTCGAACTCGCGCTCGATGCGGCGCATAAGGCATTCGAAACCTGGGGCAAGACCTCGGCTACCGAACGCAGCAACATCCTTCTCAAGATCGCCGACCGCATGGAAGAGAATCTCGATCTGCTTGCGCGAGCCGAGACGTGGGACAACGGAAAACCCATCCGCGAAACGACCGCCGCCGATCTTCCACTTGCGATCGATCACTTTCGATATTTCGCAGGCGTGATACGCGCCGAAGAAGGCAGTGCGTCGGAGCTGGATCAGAACACCCTGTCGGTGATCATCAAGGAGCCGCTCGGTGTTGTGGGTCAGATCATCCCCTGGAACTTCCCGATTCTGATGGCGACATGGAAACTCGCACCGGCACTTGCGGCGGGCAATTGCGTTGTCCTTAAACCTGCCGAGCAGACGCCGGCGAGCATTTTGATCTGGGCGGAGCTGGTAAGCGATCTGCTGCCGAAAGGCGTGCTGAACATCGTCAACGGATTCGGTGTCGAGGCCGGCAAGCCGCTCGCAACCAGTTCGCGGATCGCAAAGGTCGCTTTCACGGGCGAAACGACCACTGGTCGTTTGATCATGCAGTACGCATCGCAAAACCTGATCCCCGTCACGCTCGAGCTCGGCGGCAAGTCGCCGAACATCTTCTTCAAGAGCGTGATGGACGCCGACGATGAGTTCTTCGACAAATGTCTCGAAGGTGCGACATTATTTGCTCTGAACCAGGGCGAGGTCTGCACTTGCCCGTCGCGTGTGCTGGTTCAGGAATCGATCGCGGAGAAATTCATCCCGCGGTTCGTCGAACGCACCAAGCAGATCAAGATGGGACACCCACTCGATCCGACAACGATGATGGGTGCACAGGCGAGCAAGGACCAGTACGAAAAGATCCTCAACTACCTGCAGATCGCCAGAGACGAGGGGGCGGAAGTTCTCACCGGCGGTAACGCGTACAAGAATCCCGATCTCGAAGACGGCTATTACATCGAGCCGACGATCGTAAAGGGCCATAACAAGATGCGCGTCTTTCAGGAAGAGATCTTCGGCCCGGTCACGGCTTTGACAACATTCAAGGACGAAGCCGAGGCGATCGAGATCGCCAACGACACACTCTACGGTCTTGGTGCCGGCGTGTGGACGCGTGATGCCCACGAGCTTTACCGAGTACCGCGTGCGATCCAGGCCGGCCGCGTGTGGGTTAACAACTATCACAACTACCCGGCCCACGCCCCGTTCGGCGGCTACAAGAAATCCGGCTTCGGCCGCGAGAATCATCTGATGATGCTCGACCATTATCGCCAGACAAAGAACATGCTCATCTCTTACGACAAGAAGGCGATGGGATTCTTTTAATACTTGCTCGACATGGATGAGCGCAGACCGTAGGCTGCGCTCATCTGTTCAAATGAACTTGTATGCGTTTCGTATTGACCTTTGTCCTTAGTTTTTTGATCTTCGGTTGTTCTGCAAGTCCGGCCGGACGGGATCAGGCTATTACTGATGTGCCCCAATCTCCTAAAAATGAGAAATCGACCGAACTAGAAGGGCCGGTTTCAAATACCCTTGAGTGCGAGAACACAGTTGGCGTCGTCGGTTTCGCCGATATTAGTTTTGACGCAACGACGGTGCTCCGTTTCTACGACAAACCCGAGGCTCCAACGGCGCCCGCACAAACCCTTGGATTTTATCGGGACGAAGCATTAAAAATGGACAGCTTTAAAGCTGAAGGCAAGAGGACCTATAGCTTACTTCGCCCGGAGGTTCACAAGTTGGATTACTATCTTTTTGATTTAGCTGTGAAGAGACGAAATACCGGTTGGTTGGAGATCCAGGTGGACGACGAAACGAAGGAGACGCTTTGGTTGCAGGAAAGTAAAACGGTGAAATTTCAAGACTGGCTTCAAAAGTTGAAAAGCTCTTTTGCTGTTGGACGGAGAACGAAGGATAGTAATCCGCTTCGAATGCAACCAGATTCTAAAAGTGAAGAAGTGAGCTTTCTGGGTAACGATTGCTTTGCAGTCGTAGAAATGAGAGGTGATTGGATACAAGTCAATATACAGAATCATTGTACCGACGCACCGAAACAGTCTGTTTCAGGTTGGCTAAGGTGGCGCGACGATAACGGCTGTTTGCTAGTGGAGATTTTTCCCTTTGCCTAGAAGGACGGTCTCTTTATGAACGATACTCCTCGGGTAAAAATCACCCCCAAAGCCGCGGCCGTCGTCGATCAACTCCGCGCCAAGAATGGCGAACTGATGTTCCACCAATCCGGCGGTTGCTGCGACGGGTCGTCGCCGATGTGTTATCCGAAGGGTGAGTTCATAGTGGGATCAAGTGACGTCTGGCTTGGTGAAGTTGCGGGGTGCGATTTCTTTATGGCGAAGGACCAGTTCGAATTTTGGCAGCACACCGAACTGACTATCGACGTCACCGAGGGACGCGGTGCAAGCTTCTCTCTCGAGATCCCGCTGGGCCTGCGCTTCGTGACAAAATCGCGAGTCTTCACCTATGAAGAGTCGCAAGACCTGACACCCACGCATTTAGGCAGCTCATCCGAAGCGGTAAGGTAGCCGTGTGGGCGACTACCTAAACTAACCACTTGAAACTACCAACTATCAACTGGAGAATTCAGTGAATAGTTGATAGTTTCAAGTGGTTAGTTAATGACCCATATGACAAAAAAACAAGATCATCGTTTACGAGAAACCTACCTGACCGACGAACTTCGCAGCGAACTTGATTTCCAGATGTAGTAAAACCCTATGAAATATGCGTCGAGGTCAAAAAACTCCTCAACATGCTGGCAATTCTCGCCCATTATCCAGCCTCGGAACGCGTGTTTGGGTCTGGGGTTAAATGCGGATAAACTTCATGTTATGCTGACGGTAAGATTTTCGTCCAGACTGATCTTTTTTGCTGCGCTGATCCTCTTAGGCCCGACTTTGTTGGGAGCTCAGCCAAGATCGGAAGTGATCGTCCTTGGCACGCTGCATCAGTTCCACGAGACAAATAGTGGTTTTTCATTCGCTGACCTTTCAAGGATCATCGAACGGATCAAGCCTGGTATTTTGGCAGTTGAACTAACGCCCGCAGCCCTTAAGGACAAGACCGAACAAAAGACGAAACAGGAGTATCAGCGCAGCATTTTTCCACTTATGGCGAAGCATCGTTATTTGGCTGTCCCGATGGAACCGCCCGAACCGGAATATTCGAGATTGGTCGGCTTGCTTAAAGAATCGAACAGAGAAGTCAGCGAAAAATCTCCACAAAAACTCGAAGCCTTTTCATTATATTCGAACCAACTTTATGAATATCTCTTCGCCAAATGGACATCTGCAAAGGAGGTAAATTCGGCGGAGACCGATGCTTTGTTCGAAGTAAAACATAAGTTTCAAAACGCGCTTTTCGGCCCGAAGGAAGAAATCGCGTGGAATAGCTGGAACTCGTTTTTTCTAAAACAGATCCTGACAGCCGCAAAACAGCATCGCGGTAAAAGGATCCTCGTTTTGGTTGGGGTCGAGCATGCTTATTGGCTGCGCGAAAATCTTAAAACGTCGAGCGAGGTTCGCTATAGGGAGGTCGGGCCATTCCTGAAGTAAACGTGCTATGGCTGCCTAACGTTTTTTTGACTTGAAACAGGCATCTAATAATGAAAATCACAGTCTACGAAAAACCCACCTGAACGACTTGCCGTAATTTGGCTACGCTGTTTCGTGAAAACGGCATCGATTTTGAGAGGGTAAATTATTTCAATACTCCGCTGACCGAGGCAAAGCTCTCCGGGCTAATAAAAAAGACGGGGATGCGGCCTTTTGACGTGCTTCGGCGGGGAGATCCGGCTTTTAAGGAACTTGGGATCTCGCCTGATGCTCCTGACGCTGAGATAATCGAGGCGATCGTTCGGAATCCGGGCCTTCTTCAGCGGCCGATCGTCGAAGTAGGCGACAGAGCGGTGTTCGCGAGGCCGATCGAAAAGGCCCTCGAACTGATAAAATGATAGCTAAGACGCCTGAGCCGCCGTATTATGCGGTAATATTTACGACGATAAAGTCTGATGACCTCGACGGCTATGAGGAGATGAATGCCCGAATGTTTGAGCTTGCTCAGCAGCAGCAGCAGCAGGGCTATCTTGGCATAGAATCAGGACGCGGCGAACTTGGCGTTTCGGTGACATATTGGAAGTCGCTCGAAGACATCGCTGCATGGAAGGCGCACTCGGAGCATCGAATGGCCCAGGAGAAGGGCTATAGCCAATGGTACCGGGCCTTCGCCACGCGAGTTGCACTGGTAGAGCGTGATAATTTCTTTGAACGAAAAACGTAACTTGCGAAATATGAAACGGTTTAGCGGGACAATGAATAAGACGATCATATTGGTTACTTGCATTTTAACGGCCACACTTTTTTCATCATGCGACCCGCGAAGCGAAACCGCTAAAAAGGGGGTAGAGAAGTTTGTTTCCTCACCAACTCCGCGTGTCGCCCCTTCACCAACTCCTACGCCGGTCGATCCCGGGGACGTGGTCGAGGTCGATACCAGCCTGGAAGGGGAAAGGATCTCGATAGCTGGTAATGAGAAACGCACATCGGTGACGTGCACAAAATTCGACCGTGTATTTGTGAATGGCAACCGTAACGAGGTCACGGTGAAAGGCGTCTGCCGTCAGATTATGATCAACGGCGATGCTAACAAGTTGGATATCGATGCGGCCGCGGAATTTGAATTCAATGGCTCTGACAATGAGCTAAATTATTCACGGTATCCAAATGGCAAGCAGCCTATCGTGGTCGAAAATCGGCCCGGAAATGTCGTTAAGAAGGTGCCGCTTGGCACGATGACAAATCAGGATCCGAAACGTAAGATCGTAAAATGAGCATTACAAACGGAAACGGTCATTATCCTAAACCAAAGAACGTTCTCGGGGGCGAGCTTAAAAGCTGCTGCACAGACCCGATGACCGGATTTTATCGCGACGGCTATTGCCGAACTGGTGCGGACGATACGGGCAGACATACAGTGTGCATCCTCGCAACTGACGAATTTCTGGCTTATTCGAAATCAGCCGGCAACGACCTTTCCACCCCGATGCCTCAGTATTCGTTCCCGGGCGTGAAAGACGGCGATCGCTGGTGCCTGTGTGTTACGCGATGGAAGCAGGCATTAGACGACGGGATGGCCCCGCAGGTTGATCTCGAAGCGACGCATGAATCCGCCCTCGATGTCGTCGAACTTACCGATCTGAAACAATATGCATTGAAATAAGATTTAGCCACGAATGCACTTATAAGACAAAACTGACCACCCTAGATATTTATTTCTCTATTCGTGCATTAAGGGCTGTTATTGGTAAGATTTTTCACTAATGACGGCAGCACAGGAACCCGAACAATATACCTTCGATTTTCATAAAGAAACGGCCCAGATACTCGGCGGGGCGTCGGATGACCTGAAGGTCAAGATCGGTGATTTTGCGGGCCCGCTCGATCTGCTGCTGTTCCTGATCAGGCAGGAACGCGCTGATATTTTCGACATCCCGATCGCACGTATAACCGAGAAATATCTCGAATACATCAGGCTGATGAAACGCCTCGACATTTCGGTCGCGGCCGATTTTCTGGTGATGGCCGCGACGCTGATCGAGATCAAATCGAGGATGCTGCTGCCGCGTGATCCGTCGGCGACCGAGGAAGAGGAGTTTGATGATCCCCGCCAGGAACTCGTCGATAGGCTGCTCGAATACGAAAAATTCAAGACTGCGGCCGGTATGCTTTATGAACGCTCGACCATCGAACAGGCCGTTTTCACCCGCGGACCGATCGAATCGGACGATAATAATGCCGAGATCGACGCATCTGTATTTGACCTTCTGACGGTTTTTCAGAAGATCGCCGCACGGCATATCGAAGAGATCAAAATGGAGATCCATCGCGAAGAGATCTCGCTCGCCGACATGATCAAGAGCCTGAAAAGGCGAATATTCGAGCAGGCCGAGCTGAGCATGACGGCGTTCTTCGAAGAGATGCACTCCAAAAGGGAGCTAGTGACAGCTTTCATCGCCGTTCTCGAAATTGTCAGAACTGAGAGCATTCGGATGGTGCAGAGCAGCACGTTCGGGGACATTGTTTTAAGGAAGATTGAACCGCAGAGGGGCTGAAACGCGGAGAAATGCGATAAGGAATAAAACACGGATCCTGTTCTGTTCCGTGTCTCTGCGGCTCTGCGATAAAATCAATTTATGGATCTGGAAGTCGAGGAAAAACGTTCGCGGCCCTTAAATGAGCTCGTTGCCCTTGTCGAGGCACTCATCTTCGTGGCCGACGAACCCATCGGAGCGAAAGTGCTGGCCGAGGTCCTCGAAGAAAATAAGGAAAGCGTTCAAGCGGCAGTCGAAGAGCTTGCCCGTGAATACGAGTCCCGTGAGAGCGGCTTGCAGATCCGTGAGATCGCCGGCGGCTGGCAGATCGCTACTCGTACTGAATTGCACGAAGAGGTCCGCAAGTTCCTGAAAACAAGGCCTTCAGCAAAACTTTCGCTCGCTTCGCTGGAGACCCTCGCCGTTATCGCCTATAAACAGCCCGTAACCGTGCCAGAGATCCTCGAGATCCGCGGGGTCCAGTCAGCCTCTGCGATCAAAACCCTCCTGGACAAACGCCTGATCGTTGCCAAGGGCCGTAAAGAAACTGTCGGCCGTCCGATGCAATATGGCACATCGAAAGATTTCCTCGTCCAGTTCGGGCTTAAAGACCTCTCAGAACTGCCGTCGATAGAAGACTTCGAGGATCTGGTCACCTGAACCGCAGAGCCGCTGAGACGCAAAGTTTTAGAATCAGACGGGCCCACCGCCAAAAATTTACCTGGCTTATTCTCCGCGTCTCTGCGACTCTGCGGTAAGATAATATCGTGAACGAAAGACTACAAAAATTGATCGCTCAAGCCGGGATCGCATCTCGTCGAGCCGCGGAGGAACTAATAAAGGCCGGTGAGGTTGCCGTCAATGGTGAGATAGTCACAGAGCTCGGCACTAAGGCCGACCCCGAAAAGGATCATATAAAGGTCAAGGGCAAGCTGATCAATGCGAAACTGGCCAGCCGGTCAGACGTTTATATCCTTCTAAATAAGCCAAAGGGTTACCTGTCGAGCGCGGCGGATCCTGAGGGGCGAAAACTCGTGACCGATCTGGTCAAGGGCCATGGAAGGCTGCACCCTGTGGGACGGCTCGATTACAACACCGAGGGGCTGATCATCCTGACAAATGACGGCGATTTTACAAATTATGTCGCCTCGTCTAAGGCGATCCCGAAAGTCTACGAGGTAAAAGTAAAGGGAATGCCTACGCCTGTCGCGATCAACAAGCTGCGGCGCGGTGTCGTTCTCGAAGACGGATTTAAGACCGCTCCGGCGGATATCAGAGAGTTAAACCACACCGACAAGAATGGCTGGTACGAGGTAACACTTCACGAGGGCCACAACCAACAGATCCGCAAGATGTTTGACGCTATCGCGCATTCGGTCGTAAAGCTAAAGCGTATCGCGATCGGATCTATCTCAGACCCATACCTGAAAGTCGGCGAGAGCAGAACGCTTACACCGCAGGAAGTTGCCGACGTGGGTAAGGCCGTTCCGGTGAAACGCCGTGCACCGACCGTCAAACCTCCGCGAGGTTCCAGCCCGGCTTTACGTGACACGGGGTTTCAATCAAACAGGCCCCTTGATCGAAAATCTAAACCAAAGCGCGGTGCTCGACCATCAGGCAAAGGTCCTGGACGACCTTGATCCCTGCCCCGGCCAGCATTTCCGCGACCTCGTCATTCCTGATCCCAAGCTGAAACCATACTGCCTTTGGCATTTTAGCTAGTATCTCGTCTGTGTGTTTAGGGATGTCCTCGGATCGCCGAAACACGTTCAGAAGGTCAATCTCTTCCGATATTTCGCTTAGATGGCGATAAACCTGCTTTCCGAGGATCGTTGTAACGTCAGGATAGTAAACCGGAACCGGGATAATTTCGTATCCAGCGTCGGCCATATATTTCGGTACGTAAAATGCAGGTGTGTGTGCGTGCGATTCGGGCTTGATGCCAAGCACAGCGATCGTTTTGGTATTTTTCAGTAGTTCAGCGATCTCAGAGTCTGTAATGAGTATATTTTCGTGATGGCCCATACATTTAGTTTATGAAGTCCTACAACGTCATCGCAAGCCTTTAGCAGGCCATCTCGATATTTGCTGTCATCAGGCAGTTGTGTGAACATAATCAGTAATAATTATGAATTTTGAACTTTCCGAAGAGCAGCAGCAAATAAAGTACAGCGTCCGCGAATTCGCCGAGAGCGAAATAAAGCCGCACGTGATGGAATGGGACGAGTCCCAGCATTTTCCGGAGGAATTGCGGCCAAAGCTCGCCGAATTGGGTCTGATGGGCGTGCTTTTTCCCGAGGAATACGGCGGCGCCGGTATGGGATACGTCGAGTACTCCACGATCATTGAGGAGTTAGGGCGCGTTTGTGGTTCAGTCGGCCTTTCTGTCGCGGCTCATAATTCGCTCTGTTCCAACCATATCTACACCTTCGGCAGCGAAGAACAGAAACAAAAATACCTGACACCACTCGCTAGCGGAGAAAGCTTTGGCGCTTGGGGTTTGACTGAATCCCAGGCCGGTTCCGACGCATCGGGTACGCGTACGTATGCCGTGCGGTCAAACGGCGGATGGAAGGTCAACGGCTCGAAGAACTTCATTACCCATGCGATTGCATGCAACACGCTCGTCGCCGTAGCGGTAACCGACAAAGAGAAGGGAAACCGCGGGATCACGGCCTTTATATTCGACAAGTCGATGGACGGCTTTCGAAGCGACCACAAAGAGAACAAACTGGGGATGCGTGCTTCCGAAACAGCTTCGGTAGTTTTCGAGGACTGTTATGTACCGGATGAGAACCGACTCGGGGCTGAGGGCGAAGGATTTATGCAGGCGATGCAGGTCCTGGACGGCGGCCGTATCTCGATCGCTGCACTTTCGGTGGGTATCGCTCAGGGAGCCTACGAAGCGGCGGCAAAATACGCCAAAGAACGACAACAATTTGGCAGGCCGATATCGGATTTTCAGGCCATCCAGTTCAAACTTGCCGACATGGCGACTCAGATCGAATGCGCGCGACTGCTTACGCTGCAGGCTGCGGCAACCAAAGACGCCGGAAAGGCCGTGACGCAAAAGTCAGCTATGGCCAAGCTATACGCATCAGAGGCCGCAGTCCGCGTTTCAGAGGAATCCGTCCAGATCCACGGCGGTTACGGCTATACGAAGGACTACCCAGCCGAAAAATACTGGCGCGACTCGAAACTCTGCACGATCGGCGAAGGGACGAGCGAGATACAGCGTATAGTCATCGCAAAACACTTACTGAAGAAAATGTAGATCCAATGCGGAAGCCCGCGCGTGAGCATGTGGGTTATTCTCTGGCTCAGGCATTTTCTTTTGTTTCGCGTTGCATTTGTGCAACGTTGTGTTATACTGATTTTCCAATTTCACAAATCAACAATAGGAGAAATGT
Organism: Pyrinomonadaceae bacterium; assembly: GCA_041749555.1. Lineage (GTDB taxonomy): Bacteria > Acidobacteriota > Blastocatellia > Pyrinomonadales > Pyrinomonadaceae > OLB17. Next base: position 14,889 of record JBGTBC010000217.1, read on the forward strand.
TATGAGTTCAAGTACCGCAGCTAGTTCAGGCCGTCTCGGGGCGGCATTTTTGGCAGAATTGGATAATGAGGCTAAGGTCACCCGGAGTTGCCTCGAGCGGGTGCCGGCAGATAAATTTGATTGGAAACCGCATGAAAAATCGATGACCTTCGGCCGGCTCGCCGTCCACTGCGCCGAAATGTTTGGTTGGACCAAAGAAACCTTGAAGCAGGACGTGTTGGATTTCGCGACGGCTGATTTTACGCCGTTCGAGCCGAGATCGACCGAAGAATTGCTTGCCTTTTTCGACGATCACATCGCCAGGGCGAAAGCCATCTTGGCCGAATCTTCAGACGAGACATTTTTTACCGACTGGACGATGCGAAACGGCGAGCAGGTGTATTTCACCATGCCAAAGGTCGCGGTCATGCGAACCTTTGTAATGAACCACATCGTCCATCACCGAGGGCAGTTGACCGTCTATCTGAGGCTCAACGACATTCCGGTACCGTCGATCTACGGGCCTTCGGCGGATGAAGGGCAGATGTGAAGAATTTCATGAAGACGATTTGTCTTGAGGCGGGCCGATAGCTCGCCTTTTTCGTTTTGGTTGGAAAAATGCGAGAATTCGACAAGGAAAGTAGACGGCTTCAATGTCTGAAAACGCGAATCTGGATAAACTATTTGAAGGCGATCCGAGGTCGATCGCCCGGGCCATAACCAGGGTCGAAAGCGGATCTTCGGGTGCCGCCGACCTTATGCGCGCGGTTTTTCCTAAGACCGGTCGGGCGATGGTTATCGGAATTACGGGTTCTCCCGGGGCCGGGAAGTCGTCGCTTGTCGATAAACTGGCCCTTTATTATAAGGATCGCGGCGATAAGGTCGGGATAATCTGTGTCGACCCGTCGAGCCCGTTCTCAGGCGGGGCGATCCTCGGTGATCGGATCCGGATGGCAACGATCGGGCTCGATAAGAATGTTTTTATCCGCTCGATGGCTACGCGGGGGAACCTGGGCGGTTTGTCGCGCGCGACCGTGGACGCGGTCGCGATCCTCGATGCCGCCGGTTATAACAAAGTGATCGTGGAGACGGTCGGCGTCGGACAGGATGAGGTTGAGATCGTTAAGACAGCCGACGTTTCCGTCGTCGTGCTGGTCCCCGGCATGGGCGATGATATTCAGGCCATTAAGGCCGGTATAATGGAGATCGGCGACGTATTTGTGATAAACAAAGCCGACCGCGAGGGCGTGCTGCGGACCAGGAAGGAGCTCGAATCGCTGCTCTCACTCGCACATCGTCCGGATATGTGGAATCCGCCGATCGTGCCAACAGTAGCGACTGAAAATAAAGGCATCGAGGACCTTTCCACGGCCATCGAATCCTATTACGCCTTCCAACGCGAAGGCGAGGGGAGCAGCGTCCGCCGCAGGGCCATAGCACGTTGGCGTTTGCTGGAACTGCTGCGGGAACGGCTACTTTCCGACCTGCTGAGCAGCAACGGTACCAGCGAAATGCTCGACCGGCTCGCGGCTGAAGTTGCCGAGAAAACGACCGATCCGTATTCGGCAGTTGAAAAGATGTTGAAATAGCGCTCGGAGGGCCCAACTATGGATGCCGACGGCACATTGGAGCAACAAGCGGGGACTCACGCCTGAAATGAAAATAAACCACCTCGGCATCGCAACAAAGGGAATTGATGACGCGCTGAAATTCTGGCAGGACGCCCTCGGCCTCGAGAATGTGCATACTGAGACCGTCGAGGATCAGAAGGTTCGCGTAGCGATGCTTCCTATTGGAGAGAGCCGAATCGAGCTGCTCGAACCAACGAGCGACGATTCGCCGATCAGCAAATTTCTCGAAAAACGTGGCGGCGGCATTCATCACATAGCGGTCGAAGTTGACGATATTGTGGCGGCGCTGGCGAAACTAAAGGCTCAGGGAATGCGTCTTATCGACGAGAAACCGCGGATCGGTGCCGAGGATTGTCTGATAGCCTTTGTCCATCCTGCCTCTGCCAATGGTGTACTTCTCGAATTGGTACAAACAAAACAGTAGTAAATTTCATCCAATTTAAATCGGCTTTCGTGTAAACAGGTTGGCGCAAAATCGCCTGTTGGGTTATTATGTCCGATTGGCAATAATAGAGAAATTTTTGTAAGTGAGGAACTCATAAATTGAGCAATTTAACAAAAGGAATTATTTTGGTCGTCGTGATCCTGGCGATCGGTGCCGGCCTCGTGATATGGAAGCGAAATACTTCGCATGGCATGTCATTCAATTCGATCACCCGTGCGGAGATCGAAATGCTGCTTGCCGACGTGGCCAAGGCCAATCCGGTGGCCCTCAAGCGCCTGGCCGAGGATCCGGAGATGAAGAAGCAGCAGATCGAGAATCTCAAGCAGCTTCTGGCATTTGCCTCGCAAGCTCAGAGAGACGGACTCGCAGACGAGCCTTCGAATAAACAGGAGCTGGAGAATATCCGGGCCGAGATCATCGCGGTACAGTACGACCGTGAGGTTAATAAGGACAAGGGCCCGATGCCGCCTTTCGGATTTATCAGCGAAGAGCAGGTCAATGGTTTTTGGGCGGAAAACCCCGAGCACGAAAACGAATTTACGAGTTTTCTCGCTTCTAAGCTCGAAGTGCTAAAAGCTACCAATCCGGATATGAAAGACCGCGAGGTAAGCGAAGAAGAAAGAACGCAGGCGCGCGACGTATTTGCCAAGATCCGCATTTACAGGAAAGAATACGATCAAAAGTTAGCCGCGGGTGAATTGGACAAAGCATTCATCGAAAAGGTAAATCTTCAGGTCAAACTCCAACAAGCACAGTTTCTGGCCCGTCTATATTCTGAAAAGGTTGCTGAACAATTGAAGGCCACGGACGAAGAGATCGATAAATATATAGCTGATCATCCCGAGATCGATCCGGCCCAGAAGCGGGTGAAGGCGCAGGGCATTTTGGACCGGGCCAAAGCGGGCGAGGACTTTGTAGCCCTTGCAAATGAATTTAGCCAGGATCCAGGTAATATGGGGCCCAACGGCGAACCGCAAGGGGGCATTTATAAGGACACTCCTAAGGGAAGGATGATCGCTGAATTTGAGGCAGCGGCATTAGCTCTCGAACCCGGCCAGGTATCCCCTGAATTAGTCGAAACTGATTTTGGTTTTCATATCATTAAGCTCGAACGCAAGCTTGAGAAAAAGGGTGAGGAAGAGACCTACGACGTTCGCCACATACTGATCTCAACGGGCGTCAAGGATGATAAAAACCCTAATCCGATGGCCCGCGAGGTCCCGGTGAAGGAATATGTTAGAGCCAAGCTCGAGGAAGAAAAGGAAAAGAAACTGCTGGAGGAGATCATAGGACGCAATAACGTTCAGGTGCCCGACGACTTTACGGTACCGGAGATCACCGAAGAGCAGATGAAGCAGATGCAGCAGCCTCAGATGCCTCAAATGCCTCAGCCTCAGCCAGACGGCGATAATGGTCCACCACCTGCGGATGCGGGTAAACCGCCGGCAAGTAATTAGTTGTTCATGGCAAATGTGGGCGGTTCGGATCATCCGGGCCGCCTTTTTCTTTGGAGCAGAACCCATGCTGTTTGGAGATTATCGCGTCGAGATCATTCCTGATACGGAATTTCGTCTTGACGGCGGTGCTATGTTTGGCGTCGTGCCGCGGGTTTTGTGGGAACGTGTCAGCCCGCCGGACGAACTCAACCGGGTCAAATTGACGTGCAACTGCCTATTCATAGATACGGGAAAGAAGAAGGTCCTCATCGAGACCGGCATGGGCGATAAATGGTCGGCAAAAGAAACCACGATGTATGGGATCGAGCGCGAACGTCCCTTTTCGGAATCGTTAAAGAAGATCACCGGCTGCGAAACCGACGATATTGATATTGTGATCAACACGCACCTGCATTTCGACCATGCGGGCGGAAATACCGTCAACAGTTACGGCCCACAAACTTCAAATTTCGAATTGGAGAGCGATGTAGAGAGAGCTAATGTCGAGGGCAAGGAGGTCCACTCGCAGTTTTCAAACGCTCGATATCTTGTGTCGCGTTCCGAGTTCCACGCGGCCGAGAATCCGCACGAGCGCGACCGCGCAAGTTATCTGAGCGAGAATTGGGACCCGCTGATCGATTCGAAACAAATCGACCTCATGCCGGACAATTACGAGCCCGTCCCCGGTCTCGTCGTCGAGCAAGTCCGCGGGCACAGCGAGACTATGCAGACGATCAAGCTCACACACGGCGGCGAGACGCTCTTCGGCTTCTTCGACATGATCCCGACCCGCCATCACCTGCCGCTGCCGTGGATAATGAGCTATGACCTTTTCCCGACCGAAACGTTGGAATTCAAAAAACGAATATTACCGCAGGCCCTGGAAGAAAACTGGATTTGCCATTTCTACCACGATGTGGAAATGCCGCTTTGCAGACTTGTGGAAGTTGATGGGAAAATCAAAGCAATAGATCACCGGCAGAAACCAAACCGATAAGGTGTGTGCTTCTGAGTCTGGGTTCGACTTGAGGCCGCTAGTGATTTACCCCATAACAAATAACAAATGGAAAAAATTAATATCGGAATAATTGGCGGCAGCGGTCTGTACCAGATGCCGGAACTTGAAAGTGTGCGGGAAGTACCCGTTGAGACACCCTTTGGGCCG